>JBAXOQ010000081.1:0-14603 GCA_037133175.1 Actinomycetes bacterium | reverse complement strand
CGGATGCCCAGCGGTCCAACGCATGGCGCTAGCGCACTTGGTTGACACCAGTGTTTTGACCAGGTTGCGAATGAGTCCGGTCAGGGATCGGGTCGAAGCGCAAGTCCGTGCCAGGACCCTTGCCCGAACATCCATCACTGACCTGGAGATTGGCTTCAGCGCTCGTAATGGCGCGGAATGGGATGAACTGGCGGCCGCGATTCGGGAACTGGAATTGGTACCGACTTCGCAGCACGATTTCATCCGAGCTCTCGACATCCAAAGGGCCCTGGCAGTGACCGGGCATCGCGGACGCAAACTACCCGACTTGCTCATCGCGGCAGTTGCCGAAAGACACAACCTCAGCGTCCTGCACTATGACGTGGACTTCGAGATCATTGCTGGCCTCACTGGATTGCGAAATGAGTGGGTAGTCCCCCGCGGAACCATCGACTAATCGCCAACCTCGGTCGTGTTTGGTCGGCACGTCGAGTTCTGGGAGCGTTAGCGCCGCGCTACCCCGTGATAACGGAATGCTTCCCGCGATCGGACTCCGTAGCCTCTTCCAGACAACTTATGCTCGTGCCAGGACACCAGATCGGAGCGGCCATGACGGTGGGGTTGGCGCGGGACGGGACGGGGAGTGCTCGGCTGGCCGTCATCGGCGACGTGTCCGGGCACTTGTTGCCGCTGGTCGAGCAACTCATCGTGCTCGGGGTCGATGTGGACACCGCCGTGATCCCGGATGGGCTAATCATTTGTCAGGTCGGGGACTTGGTCCACAAAGGGCCGGACAGCGACGACATCGTGGCACTGGTCGACCGGCTGATGACGGTGAACCCAGGCCAATGGGTGCAACTGATCGGCAACCACGAAGCGGAGTACATCCCCGGTGGCACCCGGTTCTGGTCCCAGAACCTTCGCCTCGAAACGGTGCACACCCTGCAGCAGTGGTGGGCGGGTGGACAGATGAGCGTCGCTGGCGCGTTTGAGATCGCGGCCGGTCCCGACCGCACTGGTGCCGTCGACGACTGCCCACCCGGGGACCTGCTGATCACCCACGCCGGGCTGACCGCCGGAGCGTGGCGACTGCTCGGTCAGCCCTGTACAGCTCGACAGGCGGCCGAGGTGCTGAACCTCGCGCAAGCACCAGTTGTGTGGCGCGAAGGCACCATGATCACCGGGATCGACGACCTGGCCGCCGGACCGTTGTGGGCGGCGGCCGACTCCGAAGTGATCGCGTCATGGTCAGTCCTCGACGAGCACCTGAGCGGCACCGGACTTCCCACATTTGCCCAGGCCCACGGGCACGCAGCCCCGGTGCGCTGGCCCGCCGGGACCACCTGGTCACCCCCGATCGACATCCTGATCGCGCGCGGCGTAGCCACCGCACTGGCAGACCCCCGTCGGCGGATCACCCGGGTGCAGGTCGGGCCGAGGGTGTTCTTCGGTACCGACCCGGCCGCCGGCCGCAGCCCCATCACCGTCAGCGTCCCACTCGTCCTGCCGCTGGTGGCGGCCCCGTAACCGGCGGCGACACGGCCAGCACCTCGCGGACTCGGTCATCCGGTCGGCCCGGTGCGTTCGCCGACCCCGCCGCCGGTCTGCCAAATCCCGTCCGCGCTGTCGGCCCAACCGTCACGACAAGGTGACGGGCACAGGACCGAGGGACATCCGGCGTCCCGAGGACGCGAACCACGATGCCCGCCGATAGGAGGGGTAACGCGGGTTACCAGGACTCGCCCCAGGACAGCGCAGTGGTGCGCGGCCCTGAACAGATCGGAGAATCAGATGATTGTTGAGATTCACTCGGCCTACGCCGACGGCTACGAGGTCGTAGCCCTGCACGAGTTGCCAGAACCTCCCGAACTCACGGAGGATTTCTGGGATGAAGCCGTGTTTCCACTGACCGGCGACGGGAACCACCCCAACGTGGAGTCGACCGAGACCGCGACCATCCTCGACGCCGCCAATCAGACATTCATCGGCGAATCATGGGAATGGGAGGGTTGACCCGGCGCCAGCACGGGGAAATGAGATTGCAGCCCCAGCTGCGCCCGAGTTCCCTGTTCAGCGAGCCGACCACCGGCTTTGGTCCGATCACAACGACGGGTGCGGTCAAGCGATCTGGTACTGGCTGTCTCCGAAATCGGCAACGACCTTCACTGACCCGCCAAGGGAATTGATGTACCACGTCACGGTTGACAGCTCAGCTCGGGTAATGTCGCCCGTTTCGATCTGACTGACCCGCGATTGATCAACATGCATGATCTGCGCCAGTTGGGCTTGCGTGAGTCCATGCTGCTTGCGCAGTTCCGCGAGCCGGTAGGCGATCACCCGCGATTCACGGAGTTCGCCGGCGGCTTTCACTCCGTCTTCGGTTATGTGCCCACTGTCGACTGCCGCTTTGCGTACGTCTTTCCAGTCTTCAGCCATGTCGGTCACCTTCCTCTATCAACTCTCTGACCATCGGTGCCACAGTACGGATCACCGGCCGGTGGTGTCTGCGGCCAGGGGATGCAACGCCAAGTCCTGCACGGTTCGCTCGATTTGATCCAAGGTCAGTCCGGTGAACGGCAGCGTCATCGTCAGCGCCAAGCGCATCTCCGGTAGGTACTCAGGGTCCACGGTGATGCCGCACCGCGGGAGCGCGTGATCGGCCGACATGATGCCTATCAGCAGCTCCCTGAGGCGTGAGACGTCCACGTCCGCAGCCCGGATGTGCAGCGGACGGTACAGCACCATCTCGGCACGCTCCCAGTTCACCTCGTAGTACACGGTGCGGTCCGGTTCCGGCACTGTGAACCGGCCCTCCAGCGGACCTTTCGACTCGAACGTGGACGGCCCGCGCCGCAACGCGGGCCACAGGTACAGCATCCAGTGTGCGTTGGCTTGGTCCTCCCAGTTGCCTGGCGGGTGGGTGGCGGGGTGGGAATCCTTCGACTGCAGCAGTTGCAGCTGCAGGTTTGTGACCTGCTCGATGACCAAGTGCAAGTCCGGGGCCGGATGTCGAGTCGGGGCGCCTTGCGCGAATGCCTCGGCCAACTGCTGCACCAAGGTTTGGAGTTCGACTAGACCATCATCGATCGGCACCGACAGATACGTTCGGTCCTCGGTCAGGATCTGACGCCACTGGTCCGCTGCGATGTTCAGCCCATACGCCTGGAACACGTCGGCGTCCCAAGAGCCGGCCGTGTCCAGCGCCAGTGCTTGCCACAGGTAGCTGTCGCGCAGCTGCTGCAGACTCTGGAACAGGTCCTGAAACAGCGCACCGGCCGGCCCTACTGGGGCCACCCCCGCCATCATGGCCGGCAGGATCTGCGGCGGCACCGGGTCGAGGTAGTTGATGCCGAACCGGACGGGGTCGCCGGCCATCAGGCGCAGTCGCCGCTCAATGGCGGCCTCTTGCCGTGATCGTGCCGCAACGATGGCGTCGGCATGCCCGGTTGTTTTCGGTGATCGGGTCAATGTGATCAGGTCGGCCGCGGTGGACGCGGTCATCTGGTACTCCCCTGCCCGCACGGTCCGGTACTCGTTGTGCTGGTCGTGATGCGCCCCTGACACCTCCGGTTCGGTGCCCGCCTGCTGCAGCAGGAACTCGGCCAGTTGGCGCGCGACCGGCAGGTCACACAGGTCGTTGTGGCGCCGGTCGATGTGGACCCACATCCGGGCCAACTCCCTGGTCGCGGCCGCTTCAGCCTGGCCGTCGTCCCACTGCGGCGCCTTGGTAGTGGGGAACAGCCAGGTCAACGACGGATGGTCCGGGTCGGCCCCGCCGATGAAGACGATCGCCGCCCGCAGGAATTCGTTGGTGGGCTTGCGGTCGATTACGGGCTGGTGGTCGATAACGGCGCAGGCGGCCATCCCGATCACCGGGGCGATGATGTCCAGGTTGTGCGTGATCGGCAGCGGACCGCTGCGTCCGCGCCCGGTGTTGGCGAAGATGGTGTCGATAGCCTGCTGCGGGTCTACTTCGCTGATTTGGGATCGGATCGACGCAAACACTGTTTCGGCTGCCAGCAGGTAGTAGCGGGTCAGCAGGACCTCCGCGGCGTCGTAGGGGACCTTGTTGCGCCCGCCGTGGTCTGGGGGGACCGGATCTGGATTGAGTAGGAAGGGCCGGGCTACCGGCAGCTGCTCGGCCGGAACGCCGACGTCAATGTCATAGGTTGCCAGGGCCGAGACGTACTCAGACTCGACGAAGGGTGCGGACGTTCCGACGAACTCAAGGTCGCCCCAGGCGATGTAACGAATGACGGGGTCAGTGCTGGTGGAGAGGTCCTGGTAGAGCTCGGAACGGCGCGTAACCCCAAGGGCATCAGCGAGTCGCACGACCGGTGCGATCCGATCCAATGCCCGAACACCGACCCTTGCCGCGCCCTTCCACTCGTCGAGATCGTCTCGGTTTTCGCTCTGGCGTGCCGTCAGGGGGCTGGCCGATCCGAGCAGGCGGACCAGTTCGATGGCCGCCTCGCAGTACGCGGTGGCCCTCTCCCCCAGGCCTGCTTCCATGTCCAGCATGCGGCGCGGGAATGCCCGGAGCAGCTCGTCCTGACGTTTCAGGTAAGTCTCGAGCGCTTCCCGCCGATCTCCGGCAGCTTCAGGGAACGGGCGATCGAGCGCGGTCCAGTCCCTTTGGTCCAGCGTCTCCCGTTTCGCCACTTCCTGCCATTGCAAGTGCACGGCCGGGCGCAGCTTATGCAGGCGCCCCATGAGGTAGTCCCAGTCCCACGCCGGGTCACCCTTCTTGCGCCGTCGGACCCCTTCGGAACTCATGACGGCGGGGCTCAGGATCTTCGTCAGGCTCTCTCGGGTCGGGTCGCGCCGGTCGTTAACAATCTCGGCGATCGCGTCCAGCGCCTTGTCCACCAGGGCGTCGTAGTCTCGAACAGAGCGTTCGTGGCGACTGGCCAACCACGCGGCCGACCGTTGCACTTTGGGCTTGTCCACCTGCTCACCTTGGTTCAGCGCCACGTTCCCATGGTACCCCACATCTGTATGACAGGATTGTTCTACAGCATTTGGGTGATTGGTTCCAGCCTGGGGATATGGCCCCCGAGAGCTCGTCCCTGAAGTCCACCTACGGCTGGAAATTGTCCTACCACGCCCGCCAGCAGGCAGCCCGCCGCGGGATCGACCGCCGCTCGGTTCTGGCCACGGTCGCCGACCCGGACATCACCTACCCGCAGAAGGGAAACGTGATCATGAAGAAGGGCATGCTGGCCCTGGTCACCGATCCCGATCACCGGATCGTCATCACCGTGCTGCTGGCCGGCGCGAAACCCTGGAACGACGCCGACTGCCGCGCGGCGTTCGCGTCCTGAACAACCACCCGACACCAGGAAGGAGGCGATGCCACCAAATCAACGAACCGCTTCACGCTGACCTCGCAGCGACCCGCAGTGGCCCGGTCCACCGCATTGTGGGAGCAGATCGCTCCCCAGTAAGGAGAACATCATGCCCATCTTCCTGTTCGCAGCCGCCGGAGCCTGCCTGGGCCTCGGCGTCGGAGCAACGAAGTACCTCAGTGACAAAGCCAGGCGCCGGGCCGCGTACGAGCTCAAGACGCAGGAGTACCGCGAAGGCGCCGACCTGCTGCGTGAGCAGATCGACTACGAGCTGATGCGCAAGGAGGCGATCGCGGTAGGGGTGGACCCTGACGCCGTCGAGGCCGGATACCTGGCGATGGTCCAGGGGCAGGTCAGCGTGGCGGACGCAACCGACATGCTGCGCCGACTCGTCGGCAACCCCGCGTAGTCCAGGTCACAACCAACGAAGTACCAACGCAGCGGGCAGGAAACGGTTCCCTGCCCGCTGCGCCTCGTCGTGTCAAGCAGGAAACGTCCGACAACGGCCATAGCGCAGTCGCTGCGGTCTCCGAGATCAGGAAGGAGGCCCAAGGCATACATGGTGTCGCCAGTTCAAGCCGGCGAAAGTGCACCACCGGGCGGGGACGTCATCGTGGAGCTTCGACTCGACCCGGAGGACCAATGACCCTGGTCGTCGCAACCATGGAATAGTCCTTGGCGTGGACGAGCCACCGGACCTGCGATACAACGGACACTGGAGGATGGCTGTCTGGGCCCTGCGAGTGGGGTACGCCGGACTGGCCGTCGCCATTGCGGGCATCATCGTGATGAAGTTGGGATCCACGCCGTGGGTCCTAGGCGTTGGGGTGATCATTTGGCTCGCCGCCGCAGCCATCACGTTGACGGGGGTCTTCTGGTCCCGGCACGAGCTGCCCGAGCCACGACCTGGATCATGGCCGACGCGGTTCATGCTGATCCACAACACGGTCTGCGCCCAGTCGTCGACCCGGCGGTCCTGACGGCTCCCCCTTCGCGGCTGCGTCCGCAGTTTGGCAGTCTCCCATCCGGTCGACCCGACCGGGATGCACCAATACCGAGCGGTTGCGAAGAGAGCCCCATATCACCGGGTCAGTCAGACACATTCCGGTCAACCTGAGATCGATTGCTAGCGCCAGCCAACGGTGCACGCCGCTGACGCGAACAGCCGGATAGGGTTCTCTGCGGTGATCATCGGTGGGGTGGTGCGGCTGCGGTTCCGTTTCAACCTGAGCCGGCGTCACAGGACGCTGCTCAAGGGCCGACGCCACCGAGACTTCGGGATCGGGTTCGCTATGCACATCACCTCGAATTACGGTCGGCTGCCGAAAGGGCGCAGTCAAGGCGGAGGGATCGAGATAGGCCAAAGCACGAGCCGCCGGGAAGTTGCACCATACACATCAAATGTGTGTGATACTCTTTTCCTGTGTATGACGTGCTTGCAGGGCTGGTGATCGAAGGACGTGACCAGTTGGGTCTCTCCCAGGGAGATCTCGCTGTCAAGCTCGGCGTTAGGCAGCAGACCATCAGCAGGTGGGAAACGGGCACGTCCAGACCGCAACTTGCAATGGTTCCGGTGCTGGCGTCTGCACTAGAAATCCGGGATGCTCGCAAGCTTTATCTCGCCAGCAACTATGACGTCCCACAAGTTCGGCTGCCAGTGCGGCCGATGCTGACTCAATTGCCACTTGACAATCTCACCCCCGGCGATTTCGAGAACTTTTGCTGCGATCTATTCCAACTCCTCCTCCCGCGCGCTCAGGTCAGCCGATTTGGGGGCGCCGGGCACAAGCAAGATGGCATTGACTTGGTGGCGGAATTGCAAGACGGAACTCGGTATGCGTATCAATGCAAACGGCATCAGACTTTCGGCCCGGCTGCAGTGGCGGCGGCCGCCGAAGCCGCCGATTTCCCTGCCTCGCGGCACCACCTGTTGCTCAGCAGGACTGCTAGCCCAGAGGCCCGCAAGGCTGTGGCGAGGCTCGACTGCTGGTTCTTGTACGACCGCGAAGACCTTTCTCGCATGGTGCGTCAGGAATTGAATCAGGATGATGCTCGACGTCTTGTTGACTCCTATTTCCCGGGATGGCGAAAGGAACTCCTTGGGATTGAAGAGCCTGGAATTTGGCTAACAGCCGCTGAGTACTTCGCTCCAACCATGCGTGCGGGTGCTGCGCTCTCGCACCGCTGGTCTCTTGTTGGGCGACATGATGCGCTACGAGTGTCGGAGCAGTTCATTGGCTCTGCCCAAACAGTGATGTTGATATCTGGTTCCGGTGGGTCGGGAAAGAGTCGCTTCTTACTACGGCTCTCGGAGCAATTCCGCGAGTTGGTTCCTGACGAAGCGGTCCGATTTCTTGCTCGGGATATGCCAATTTCAGCCAAGGAGATTGAGGCGTTGCCGCCAAGTTGCGTCATCGTTATCGATGACGCACACGACCGAGAGGATCTCGGTGTCCTGTTCGCGAATCTCGGTCGTCTTGCTCCCGGTGCTCGCCTTGTTATTGCCACGCGCCCGTACGCGCTAGCTGAGTTGACCTACACGCTCAAAGGTCTTGGGCTCGTCTCGGTAGACGACGAAGATCCGCTCATTCTGGGTTCCTTGGCTGAGGAGGATGCTGAGCTGCTCGCCACTGAGGTCATGAGTACGTACGGCGCCGGAGCCGAGGGTGCAAGCAACGTCGCGTGGGCGACCCGAGACTGTCCAATGTTCACGGTTATCGCGTCAGAATTGGTCGCCAAAGGTGTTATCAATCCGGCGCAACTGCTTAATGATCCCCGGGCACGCGCAGACATGATGCGCGTATTCCGCGATGAGATTGTCGGTAATTTGGGCGATCTTGCAGATCGGAAGGCTCTCCGCGACCTCATCGAGCTGATTGCTTTGTTGCAGCCTATTGGGCTTAGTGACAACGATTTTGGCGAAGCGGCCAAGGAATTGGTAGGTGCTCCAATTGACAAGATCCGCCGCAATATTCGGTCGCTGCAACAGTTGGGCTTGTTGTCCGAGCGTGCTAACGCTTTGCGTGTGGTACCCGATCTCTTGGCCGACTGCCTAGTCGCTGAAGCTTGTGTGGATAGCCCTGGAAACTCAGGAACCGGCTATGCGTCGAGAGTCATGGACGTAGCGAGCGGACCGCTGACCCAAAACCTGATCATTAACCTTGGGCGGCTTGACTGGCGTACGCGGGACGGCGTTTCTCTTGGCGGCGGCCCACTCGATGAAGTCTGGTCCAGATTTCGGGTTCAAGTCGAAAATGGAGACTCTTTCGCACAAGCGGCGCAGCTAAGAAACCTATCGCAAGTCGCACCGTTTCAGCCGATGCGAGCAATCGAACTCGTCGATGCGGTGATCAAGAATCGTGGCCTAACTGAACCTGGCGCCGACATCTTTCTGCTTCGATCGGTTTCAGTTTTGTTGCGAGGCGTGGCTCAGGATATTGAGTTTCTCGGACCGGCAGCGGACCGCCTTTGGCAGCTTGGCAGCTCATGGGAGGGCCGACTCAATTCGGATCCCGACCATGCGATTCGTATCTTGCAAGATCTCGTCTCATTTGACTCGAGGAGACCGATTGAGTTTATCGATCGGGTAGTCGAGCGTGCAGGAGTTTGGCTCGAAGCCCCTGCCGTCACCGGCTACATACATTCGCCACTCGATGTGGTTGAAGGCGTGCTGGCGACTGAAGGCACGTACAGCGTCGCTGACGGCTGGAACCTGAAGCTGAAGCCGTTCGGGGTCCGCGTCGATGTCGTTCGGCCCACGCGCGATCGCGTGATCAACCTCGCTCTGAATTTGCTGGGCCAGCCGAACCTGCGTCTGGCATGCCGTGCCGCTGATGTACTCGGAAACGGCCTCCGCTATCCGATGGGGTATTTCGGCCGGCAAGTTGAATCGGGAGAACGTGACGCGTGGACCCCAGAGATACTCAGTCTGCTCAGCAGGATTCGTGATTTCTTACAAACTGCCCAGATTGATCCAATTGTCCACGAGGTGATCAGAAAGCAGTTGGCTTGGCAGCAAGCGTTCGGTGAATCCGCGTGCCAAATCACGGCGAGCGAAGCCACCGCGGCAATAGGTGATACCCCGAATTCTCAGCTCACGCGCGCCCTCGTGCACGGGTGGGCACACACGCTATCGAGGTTCTCAGATGATCCTCCCGACTATCAAGCTGCTGAGACGAGCTGGCGTGCACAGCAATGCGAGGTTGTTCACTGCTTGTTGCGAAACGAAACAGAACCCGACCAGATCGTTGATCTCATCGGCGAGCGCCTCACCGCCATTGGTGAGTCGCAACAAGCGAACAGCGAGCCCGGTCCATTTCTGCACATTCTCTTCTCGGAATCGTCGGCTGCGGCGGTAGAAATGCTTACGCGCGTCGTAGGGGATCCCGGCGGAGTCTTCACGCGATTTGCATACATTGCCATTGCCGCCGTGCGCGCGCAGGACCGAGATGTCGGCTTGCGACTTGCGTCGGAGTTCTCCGATCACCCTGATCCGCGCGTAGTGAGGCAGGCGGCGCGCGTGTTCGCGCCCGTCAACGGCCCCGACCTGTCGGCGGGCGAGGTCGATTTGTTGCGCGAACTATCGCGCAGTTCAGACGAAGACGTGAGGTTCCTCATCGCCGTTGGTCTACATCTAGGCCGAGGGCTGAAGCGTTCCGATCGAATTGGTCTGATTCTCGATCTCAACATAGGTGGATCTTCACGGATCGCTGGAGAGTTGCTTGGGGCTTTCGGCAGGCATAGCGAACTCGGCCTGGAGGATCTCGACCACAGTCAAATCCAGCAGCTTCTTGATCAGCTAGTAGAGTTGCACAGCATCTCGGATCACGGCATTAGCGACTTCTTTAGCAAGCTCTCCGCAGAAGATCCCGACTCAGCGATCACGTTGTTATGCAAGCGCATTGCAACGGCGTGCCAGGATGCCGTTGTCGGGAGCATCGTGGCAATCCCGATTGAGTGGGAAATGGGATCGACGCTGCAATTTCGGAAGCGCGACGACTTTCCGGAAATTGTTCGACGCACCCGAGACTGGGCGGCAGAGCACCACGGCAATCCCCATTATGCGTGGTGGGCTCCAAAGCTATTCGCGGTCGTGGTCGGAACGTTCGACGACGTTGTGTTCGACATTCTCGCTGAGGTGGTGGCAGCGCCTGTCCCAGCACAAGTTATTACTTGCGGAGCTCTCGTCCGATCAGCACCATCGAGCTTCGCTTGGACCCGTGTGGAATGGGTGGTGAATCTGATCAACGCCGCTGATCGCTTGGGCGAGGCGTGCCTAAACAGCGTCGCTGGCGAACTGCATGGGGCGGTCATTTCCGGAATGAAGACCGGCTCACCTGGCGAGCCTTTTCCTGCTGACATTGAGCAGCGAGACCGTGCGTATGAGATTGCAGCGAGGCATTCGGCGGGCACCGCACCACACCGTTTCTACATGAATCTTGCGCGCTCGGCCGAACGCGTTATCAACGACGACATGCAATGGGATGAACTGGACTTCCGGTCGCGCAGCGCTCCGAGGTCGCCAGATGAATCGCGACCGCCGTAGCGGGTCAGCATGTCACTAGGGATGGAGACGATACGAACGGTGGACACCGATTGGGTTCTGGCGGAGCTGAATACGTTCGTCGAAATGACGAAGCTATACCGGCCACCGGACCCGCCGGGTATTGCGATCCTTGGCGACAGCCGCCGGACTATCGCAGTGAAATCAGCAATCATTACTTCGGCACAAGTTGTTGAGCAAATCCTGGACCGGGTGCTTCAACGATGGCGATCAGACATCGGTGCCGACGACACCGGCAGGTGGCAGCAACATCGCGAAGTCGCGATCCGATCCATCGCCCTGATTCAGCGCCAGTCCGAGATAAACGAAAATCTGGGAGACTCGGTACCCCGGTTGGACGCTGGTCAAATGCGCTTACGGTCTCGGAGGGCGCCAAATCGCTTTGGTAATCCGGACATTTCTCGGAAGCCGCACGGGTCGCGGCCGTCAAGGTCAACGCAGAAACTCAGAACAAAGTCGGCAACCGTTGAGCTAGCAGAGACCAAGCTCTTTCAGCAGGTGTTTCGGGCGGAGCCTGGAACAAGTCAGGTCCCACTACTCCGTCACCACTGGACAACGATGGCGGCCTAACCGCTCGAAGTGTCCGACGAGGAGCGATGGCGTTCGCCGAGGGCTGCTTCGCTGCGCTTCGCAACCCCGTGGGTCACGAGCACGTTGATATGGATGAGACCGAGGCTCTGGACAGCAGCTCTCCGTATTCAGTCTTCTGGCTCGCTAGGTTTCGGAAGCACGCATTGTTCAGCCATAGCTTGGCGGCCTCAGTTTCTCCCCCGGAAGAAACTCGCTGGACCTGTTGCCGTGCCAAATAGCGCTGCGAAACCGTGGCACCTACCGACATAGGTCACACCGGTCGCCTGTCCCGAAACGGATTATGCGACAAGACGTAGACTGCATGGGTGCCTGCATCCGCCGCAGTAACGGGAACTGAGTTCTTCGGGCCGTGGGAGCAGGTAATTAGCGATCGCGACACCGCGATCGCATCCATCACCCAGATGCTGGATCTGGCGACATCCAAGCGGACTCTGGCCTGGCGGGGCGTGGTCAAAGCTGAATACCCACTTCACAGCTCTCTCTACCGTCACCTGTTAGTACCAGGCAGGCCAACTCCAGATGAGGAGGACGTAGCCAAGTTCGAGGGACATATGCTCGATCGCGGTCGGCGGGAGTGGCGCTTCGACAATCTCTCCGCTCTGGAGTTGCTTGCCCACCTACAACACTACGGTGGCCCGACCCGGTTGATCGACGTGACGTTCAATCCGTTCGTCGCGCTGTGGTTCGCGGTCGAACAGAAATTCGCCGAATTTGGCATCGCCTTGCCGGACGATAGCGATGCCCGGCTCTTCGCGTTCGACGTAACCGGGCGGGAGATAGGGCTTGATGACCGCTGGGGCGGTAGAGAGCTTCCGTGGGCCAAGGACCCGGGTGACGGCTGGCGAAACAAGCTTCCGTCCATATGGCGACCGCCCAGTTACAACGAACGTATCCCAGCGCAGAACTCAGCATTTCTCGTTGGCGGCATACCGCAAGTGAAGGCGGGCGACAACGCCAAGAACTACCGGAAGGCGCCCGGGGACGGTACTAGCAGGGGCACTTGGACTAGCGCTGAAGTCAGATCCGCGACTTCGGTCACCACGCGAATGAACAAAGCAGACCGTAAGCCGCAGGCCAGGGCCACGCCGACCTTCACTCTGCGAATCGAGGCCGCGGCCAAACCGCAATTGCGGCAGTTCCTTGAGAAGAGCTTCGGCTACAGCGCCGCCACGCTCTACCCCGACCTATTCGGCTTAGCCAAGCATGTGACGAACGGGCTCCGCTGAGCGCGCATAGGTGGGGTGTCAGGCTTCAACTCGAAGCCTCCTCATCTTGCAGGACACTGTCCGTCTAATATTCTGAGGTCTTTGATTTCGGTACGTCGAGCAGTCGCCGCCGGGCTGGTCGTTCCTGCGTGCGAACGATGTTGCGAACTTGTCTCTCGGGGTCCACTGATTCAGCACTGCTGTTGAAAGTGGGTACCACGGCTTCCACTTGTATTTGTCTCGCGTGGGATTGCACACTGAACTGGCCTGCCCATACTCTGTCGCACCGCTGGAAATCCTCGGGCCCGTACATCTCGACACGAGCTCTGACCGTTGCTTGCTCCTCCGCGCCACCCACGGGAACAATCGCAATCGGCTCCGCACACCAGAGGCCCGTACCATTTCCCCGCCGTGTGGGCGACCCGGGTCACTAGTCTGCATGCGGCCAGATGCGTTTCTACCACGTCCCGATTTTGTCTCGCTTCTTCTGTTGTTGGCGATCGGCGTTGGCACGGTCAATGGCTGCATCCGATCGCTACGCGAGATACTGAACGCAGTCCCGTACTGTCCGCGAGAGCCACGGTTGCTAGAACCCAACCGGACACGTCGCCCAATTGAATCTTGCCCGTTAGTCAAACCCTCCGGGTGAAGGTGCGCTCGGGTTCGAGAGCCAGTGTTTAGCCTTCGTCGCTCGCCCAGCGGCATCATCGGTTCCGAGTCGCCGTCGGCGGCGTCCTTGACCGATGAGCGCAGCGATGCTTCCAAGTCCGACCCGTCGGCCTGGGCGACGACCGCGATCAATTTCAGCAAGACACTGTCGGCGGTCTCATCCTCCCCCGCCGGTTTGGCCGGCGCGCCGCGCCGTTTGGCGGTGGCGAAGAATTTCGGATGCGCCGCGACGGCCCCTCGACACGCAGGCGACAGTCCAACCTCCTGCATCTGGGAATGACGATTCGAAGCATCCCCAGGCGGCAACGCGGACCCAATCAGTTCATCAAACCCATGCTCACCTGGTCGGCCAGAAACGTCCCGTACGACACTTCAATGTCAAGCAGCGAGTTGTCCAGATCCACCGGAATCGGCCCTGCCCGGTAGCGCAGAGATTTGCCCGACGTCTCTGTCAACGGTGAACCAGTGACCTGACGTCGGTCTAGGTGTGTACTCAAATCCAACGACTAGCCCGGCTGGTTCAGTCGTCGGTGCCGTGTCTGATGCGGTCTGCTGAGGGGTAGTAGTTGTTGGACAGACCCCATGCGCGCCAGAAGCCGTCCTTGGCTCGGACAACCGTCAGAACCCAGGCGTCAGCAATCGGGGCCTCGCCAAACGCCCGCATCGCGTGCCCGCTGTCAGGCATAAAGATCAAGTAGGCGATCTCATCCGGGGCGTCATCACAGGAGCGCACACCCTGCAGCAATGCGCGACCCTCAAGTTCGGCCGCGGCCCACTCGTAGTCGCCCCAATCATCGGCATCGTAACTGAGAGATTCGAGTTCGGAGAGAAATTGATCGCGATGTAGTAAAGCGCTCCACCACAGGAAACCCGCTCCGAGCGGGGTAGCGAGATCCGGCTCGCCATCGGGGAAGAAAGCAGCGTACGCCTCGCCACCCGGAACAATCTCAAGCGGCAGCGGGATCTGATTACGGTCCTGCTCGCGATCAAAGCCCCTCGCGAGCACCGCGAACTGAGGCACCGTTGGGCTCAGCGACTCGTAGAACTCCTCGACCGAAAACCGCGGCTTCGCATAGGCCCGGCGCTGCTCATGTAGGCAGGTGATGACACGGTCTGGGTCGGCGGCCAGTAACTCCTGGAGAAAGGCGTCCGGGTGAATCGCCCGCACCCCCCAGCCCGCGAGGTCCTGTGCCAGGAAGTCTTTGAGATTCGCCGTGACGATCGTGTCTGCATCGGCCCGGATTGCGG
>JBAXOQ010000080.1:0-14720 GCA_037133175.1 Actinomycetes bacterium | reverse complement strand
CAGCGCCAAGTCGGTCATCGCCAGTCTCCGCGAGTACCCGGTGAGCAAGATCCCGAGCGACTCCGACTCCACGTCGGACGGCCTGCAGCAACAACGTCCGGTTCTGTGGAGCGGACTCGGCAAGCTCGCGCCACACGGACTCTGGCAGGTGAATCCGGTCACCCTTGCCGGACATCGTGCCGGCCTGTCGAGCAACCGCGCTTCCTTTGCGTTCGGAGATGAAGCCGACCGCCTCGGTAAATCGGCCCGCGTAGCTCACGTTGCGAATCCGTACCTGATACTGGGCGCCACCCCAGCCGCTGACAGTCTCGCGCGTCGTGGTCGGCAGGCCCAGGCCGAGCAACAGCGTGCGAACGTCCTCGGCGAAGAGTTCCGACGCGGTGGACAGCGCCGGCACTCCTTCGCTCACCGACCCGTCAGCCTCGAACAATCCCCTTAGGAACGCCGCGTAAACCGCCGGATCATTCGTCTCTCGGATCGCAGTCGGCACCCGCGGAGTCCAGCCCTTGCCTGAATGATCGACACCAGGCAGATCCTTCGCAAAGCCGGCAGCCTTCCACCACCGGGCAACCGGGACTGACTGCAGGGTCAGTTCCTGGTAGCCCTGACACTGAGTCACCTTCAGCTCAGAGTGGAACAGTTCCTTTGCCAGCACTTCCAGCCGCTGTGCTACATCGAGATCGGTATCAGCCACGCAGAACCGGATGCCCTTGGCGTGCAGACTGCCGTCGCCCATGAAGTAGCCCACCAACTCGGCAAGCTTGTCATCGACTTCGTCGGGAACAACAGTGTGACGATCGCCCGTGTAGTAGGTCTGGTCAAGCACGGGCAGCGGCACACGGCGCGGCTCGCCGACCATGGTGCCGAGCTGGATGGGGACCAGATCGCCCTCTTCGATCTCAGCAAGACGTCTCCACCGCCACACCCCGTCCGCGGCATCGACCACCTTGATGCGGTGTGCGAGGGTGCCCTGGATTCGGTAGCCGCCGGCGGTGACGATGCGCCTAGTCGGCTCCTCGCCATTGATGAAGAACTTGGTCGAAGCCTGGATGCCCTCATCCGTGGAAACACCCAGATCGATGTCCTGCCACGCAGTGCCGTACACATCGCCGATCTCGGACAGCCGCAGCATGCCCCGGTCCGTCGTCACGAGAGTGTCAGCGGTCAAGCACCCGGTCGGGGCGAGTACGCTGGCCTGCGCATTTCGCCAGCCGTTCTGGGTTCCGATCGCCAGGCACTCCTCCCACGACTTGGTAGCCAGCCGCAGCACATCGCCATCCAAAGACGTGATCGAGCGAATCGCATCCGTTGCCGCCGCGTGCTTGCGCATCACTCGAGCGTGCGCGTCGGCGTTGCGGGAGTAGCCCTCGTACGGACCCACGACCCCGGCAATCTCAGCCGAGCGCTTGTAAGCCATGCCGGTCATCAGGCTGGTGATGCTGGCAGCCAACGCACGCCCGCCTTCTGACTCGTAGCCCAGCCCGCACGCCATCAGCAGCGCACCCAGGTTGGCGTAGCCGATACCGAGTTGCCGGTAGTCCCGGGTGGTCTGACCGATGGCCTCGGTCGGGAAGTCCGCGAAGCAGATCGAGATGTCCATCGCAGTGATCACTATCTCAACCGCGCGGGCGAAGCGCTCAGCGTCGAACGTGTCATCGTCCTTGAGGAACTTGAGCAGATTGAGGCTGGCCAGATTGCAGCTTGAGTTGTCCAGGCTCATGTACTCGCTGCAGTTCCGGGTGACCACTCCGGCTGCAACATAGGAATGATTACGCGGCTCGCTGAGGTTGTACGTCAGTTCGACGCCCTCGTCGGTCCGCTCGACCATCCGCACAGTCGTATCAGTGGCATACGGGGTACGAGACATCACGGCATCAGACAGGAGCGCAGACTTGCGACTCAACGTGAAGCCAATCTGAGCGGCAAACACGTCCAACGAGCGAGACGTGACTCGCAGTTGATAGGTGTCGGCCTGCCTGTAGTGAACAGTCTGGCCGTCGGCCGTGGTGTGCGCGTCGCCATCAGCGCTGCCCTTGCGGGTCAGGTAGATCCGACTGGTGATGCCGAACGTGGTGAGCAACTGCTGAACCTCACGCAACAACGTGGGCGACGACGATCCCAGCGACACATATGAACTCTTGACGTCGTTGCGGATGACTGTCCCGTCCGCATCGAACAGTCCCCGGAGGAACGCAGAGACGACCTCGGAGGGCGCTTCGAAGATCTGGGAAGGCACATGCTTGTCGACGCCCGTAGACCGGCTCACTCCGAGCCCGGCCAAGAACCGGCGGAATGCTCCTCGCCCCAGACGCAGCTGCGCAGTCCCATTACTCTGCTCGCTGAGCTTGATCGAACGGTCACCGTTGATGGACTCCACAAACGTCTGATGCAACGGCAGGATCTCGGTACGGTCATCCGCGGATCCGTAGATCGTAGAGATCGTCTGGCTGGTTGAGCCATCGCCGACCAACCACCCGAGGTAGTGACCGAGATCCATCGACCATTCCTCGGGGATGTTCATGTAATCGTGCTGTTCCCCGTGGACCCTCACCGCCGCTGCGGTGGCGGCCTCCGGCAGCGCCCAAGACGCATTCACCGCCGGGGCCGGCAGGTCGAGCGGGAACAGCCGGTCGTCAGCTGTCAGGTCTTTCGCCTCGACGTAGCCGCGGTTCGTCGTCCACAGCCGGTGCCCCGGGGTGCATCGCAGTTCCTGACCGCCACTAAGGCGCAGCCGCACGATCGGGTTGTAACCGGTGATCATGTAGGCGTCCGGGGTCGTCAGGTGCATGACGCTGTGAGGCTCGTCTGGATTCGTCGCATCGTGTGTGTAGACCTGGAACTGCTCCCCCGAGTTGGCCCGGGCAATCAGCTGGTCAAAGCGGATCAGACCCTTGTCTGTATGCACCCGAGTGTCCGCGGTGAAACAGGGATTAGAAGCATTGATCCGGCCGGTCTCGGGGTTGGTGTGCCAGTCGTTGATGGTGTCGTCGTATTGGATGCCGGGATCGGCGCAGGCCCAGGCCGCATCGGTGATCTTGTCGAAGAGACCGGATGCCTGGACAGTCTCGATGACCTCACCGGTGGTGCGTCCGCGCAATCCGAACTCGCCGTCGTGCTCGACCGCACGCATGAACTCGTCGGAAACTCGGATCGAGTTGTTGGCGTTCTGGTACTGCACGCTGGTGATGTCCTTGCCACCGAGGTCCATGTCGAAGCCGGCGTCGCGCAGGGCGCGGATCTTCTCTTCCTCGCGCCATTTGGTCTCGATGAACTCCTCGACGTCGGGATGGTCCACGTCGAGCACCACCATCTTGGCGGCCCTGCGGGTAGCGCCACCGGACTTGATGGTGCCGGCGGAGGCATCCGCTCCGCGCATGAACGACACCGGACCGCTCGCGGTTCCGCCAGAGGACCGCAGCAGCTCCTTGCTGGAACGGATGCGGGAGATGTTCAACCCGGCGCCGGATCCACCCTTGAAGATCAAACCCTCCTCGCGGTACCAGTTCAGAATCGAGTCCATGGTGTCCTCGACTGCCAGGATGAAGCAGGCACTGACCTGTTGGGGGGAGTTGGTTCCAACGTTGAACCACACCGGCGAGTTGAACGAGAACACCTGGTTCAGCAACATCCAAGTCAGCTCGTGCTCGAAGATTCGAGCGTCGTCTGCGGTGCTGAAGTAGCCATGCTCCTGGCCGGCCCGCACGTAGGTCAACACGACCCGGTCTATCAACTGCTTCAAGCTCCACTCGCGCCCGTCAGTTCCCAGTGCGCCGCGGAAGTACTTGGTGGTCACGATGGTGGAGGCGTTGACAGACCAGAACGTCGGGTACTCCACTCCACGCTGTTCGAACACGTTCTCACCCGTGCGCCAGTTCGTCTGAACGACGTCACGCCGCTCCCACTTCACTTGATCATAGGGATGCACATCTGGCGTGGTGAAGATCCGCTCCATCGTCAAACCAGTCCTGTGTACCGACACCTCTGGCCTCTTCCTCTGCACCGACACCTCTGGCCTTTTGCTTGAAGTGGCCGTTCCGCGTGCCGCCTGATCTGACGTATCGGCTGCCTCGAAGGCACCGTGATTACTCGAATCGGCCATTTCCTTGTCTCCTTCTTCGTAGTGCCATCGGAGTCACTACTTTGATCAATTCTGCTGGGTCGGTCGGTTATTCGTTCGTGCTGATGTGTCTTCGGTGCTGGTCGGTCTGCGCCGGTCAGTGCGCCTTTCGCTTCTGTATGTGCTCGGAGTCACCGTTGTCCGGTTTGGTCTTGTCTCGTTTTGCCTCGTCATCGCGTCCGGCCCGGAGCAACTCGACTTCGGCCTCGAAATCGTCAAGGCTCTCGAAGTTGCGGTACACCGAAGCGAACCTCAGATACGCCACCTCGTCGAGCTCCCGGAGCGGCCCCAGGATGGCCAGGCCCACTTCCTTGGCGGGGATCTCCGGATTCCCGGTTGCCCGGACCGCATCCTCGACGGCCTGCGAGAGCAATTCGAGTTGGTCCTCGCTGACCGGTCGGCCTTGGCATGCCTTGCGCACCCCGGATACGACTTTCGCCCTGCTGAACGGCTCGAGCACTCCACTGCGCTTGGCGACCAACAGCGATGCGGTCTCGATGGTGGTGAAGCGCTTGCCGCACTTTGGGCACTGCCGCCGGCGCCGGATGGCAGCACCGTCGTCGGCGGTTCGGCTGTCCACGACGCGCGAGTCGTCGTTCTTGCAATACGGACAGTGCATGTCACCGACCTCCGTTCTGTGCTGGTGGAATCCGACCGCCACATCCCGCCCCGGTGGATAACAGTGGGGATTCCCTGTGGAAACCTGTGCACTGCCAACCACAACCTGTGGACTAATTACATCCATGTAGGCACAACATGTAGTAGGTAGAAGCTAATCCCACCACAACGACTTCGCAAGCACTTTCTGCGCAAATGTTCAAAACGTGTCGCACTGAGGGTGTCTGTGCAGGTCAGGACGACATTCATGAACCAACACGCCCGATTCCCCCGCGTGTCGGATCAGTGACACGAGCGTCAGCCAACTCAGCCACCGGCACTGGGAACGACAACCAGCTGACCGGGACGCAGGTCGTCCGCGGCGGAGCCGTTGGCCTGGCGCAACGCAGCGACAGCGTCGACCGGAGCAACGTCGGGCATAGTACGAACCGCGATACGCCACAGGCTGTCACCGGCTCGAACCTGGACAACCTGCTGAGCCGCGGACTCCCCGGGCTGCGGGGACGCTTGCTTTCCCCATGCGCCGCCGGGGAACATGCCGGTTGTCACCGAGATGGCCAGCACCACACCGGTGGCAGTCAGCAGGCGGATGGCCCGAGGAGTCAGCCTGACCCCACCATGGGCCCGCTGTCGATGAGTCGGGCCGGCCACCCGCACACTGCCGCTACGCGGGAACGCGGTTGTCGGCGCAAACCTTGCTGGAACTGAGATGCCTGCCATGATGGCCTCCGTCGTCATAGAACATCTGTACTAGCGAACAGATGTTCTATTGATAGCATGGCGAACTGACATTTGGCGACACGTTCGAACATATGTTTGAAATTGCCTGCACTACCCGCTATCGTGAAGCACACCATCGGAACTCGCTCGATCACCGGATCGATGTGAAGCGAGTGCCCGTCTGTCAGGAGGTAGCTGTGGTCGTCAGCAAGAAGACAGGTCGAACGGGTCAGGCCGAGCAGGTCGTACAGGAGTTGCCGGACCAGACCGGACCCGCTCACGGCTTGACGAAGCGTCAGCTGAGCATCCTGGACATGATCTGCGAGGCGGTCGAGACCCGGGGCTACCCGCCCACCATCCGAGAGATCGGCGACTCAGTCGGCCTAGCCAGCCCCTCCAGCGTGGCCCACCAGCTCCGAGTGCTGGAGCACAAGGGATTCCTTCGCCGCGATCCCAACCTTCCGAGAGCCATCGAGGTTGTGCGCCCAGGTTCGGCGCGAGCTGGCGCTCACACAGCACCGGCCGACGACTTCCGCGGCGGTGATAGCAGGGGTCACGACAACGCCCCCAACGCCCGGACCTCACTTGAGAGCGAATTGGCTGACACGGCCCTTCACAGCGCCACTGCGTACGTGCCGGTCCTCGGCCGGATCGCGGCCGGTGGGCCGATCCTGGCCGAGCAATCCGTCGAGGCGGTTTTCCCCCTCCCGCGTGAGCTAACTGGCGAGGGTGAACTCTTCCTGTTGCACGTCAGCGGCGATTCGATGATTGATGCGGCCATCGCTGACGGCGACTACGTGGTGATTCGACGCCAGGAAACAGCCGAGAATGGCGAGATCGTGGCGGCGCTGCTCGGTGACGAAGCCACCGTCAAGACCCTCAAGCGTCGCGACGGCCACGTCTGGCTCATGCCGCACAATCCCTCGTACTCCCCCATTCAAGGCGACGACGCGCAGATCCTGGGCAAGGTGGTCTCAGTTCTGCGCCGGGTCTAGCGCCTCGGCATCCAGCACGCCAGCATCGTGCAGCACCCGAGCGAGTTGCTTGCCGATCCGCGCGTGAACCTGGGTACCCAAATCGCCATGCTCGGTGGACAGAACCTCCCCCTCGCGGTGGATTCGAGCGACCAGGTCCGCGTCCTGGTAGGGCACCATCACATCCACCTCGATCATCGGTGAAGGCAGATCACGTTCGATCTGCTCCATCAGCGCCTCGATCCCCTCACCTGTGCGCGCCGACACCGATACCAGATACTTGTGGGACCGACGCAGGTCAGCCAATACCTCCGGATCCACCACGTCGACCTTGTTGACGACGATCAGTTCGCGCACCTCGTCGGCACCCACCTCGGCGAGGGCCTCACGCACGGCGGCAATCTGCTCAGCGGGGTTTGGTGCGGCACCATCAACAACATGTAACAGCAGGTCGGCCTCGCGCGCTTCCTCCAGCGTCGACCGGAAAGACTCGATCAGTTGGTGCGGAAGGTGGCGGACGAACCCGACGGTGTCGGTCACAGTGAAGTCGCGCCCGGTCGGGGTCCGGGCCTTGCGGACCGTTGGATCGACGGTTGCGAACAGCTCGTCCTGCACGAGCACGCCCGCGTCGGTGAGCCGGTTGAGTAAGCTTGACTTGCCTGCATTGGTGTATCCCACAATCGCCACCGATGGAACGGTGGACGCACGCCGTGAGGCCTTCCCAACGGCCCGGGCAGTTCCCATGTCGGCAAGCTCGCGGCGCAACTTCGTCATCCGAGCGCGGATCCGGCGACGATCGGTCTCGATCTTCGTCTCGCCGGGGCCGCGCCGAGCGCCGATGCCGCCGGTCTGCCTGCTCATCGCCATGCCCCAGCCCCGCAGCCGGGGCAGCATGTACTGCATCTGAGCCAGCGCAACCTGCGCCTTGCCTTCTCGACTTCGAGCGTGCTGGGCGAAGATGTCCAGGATCAGGCACGTACGGTCCACCACCTTGACGTGAACAACCTGTTCAAGCTTCTGCAACTGGCTGGGCGTGAGCTCGCCATCGCAGATCACGGTGTCCGCGCCTAGCGAGGCAACCAGATCCCGCAGCTCCAGCGCCTTGCCCGATCCGATGTAGGTCGCCGGGTCGGGCTTGGACCTGTGCTGGATGACTCCCTCCAACACCTCCGAGCCTGCCGTCTCGGCAAGGCGAGCGAGCTCGGCCAGCGACAGCTCCGCATCACTGGCGGTGCCGCTGGTGAACACACCGACGAGCACGACCCGCTCCAGCCGCAACTGGCGGTACTCGACCTCTGTGACATCCTGCAGCTCGGTTGAAAGACCCGCAACCCGCCGAAGTGATTCGCGCTCTTCGATGTCACTGTCCAGCAACTCCTCGACGTCCTCTGTCAATTCACTCACTGGCCAATCCATGGTGGGGGTCCGTGCTCATGTGTCCCGCTGATGGCTGCGCGCTCGGCCTGACGGGGTCACTCATGCAGTCTACGAGCAACCCACCGGCAGCCGCCTTCAAGTTTCGCTCTGTCGTTGCCATCAGTCCTGCGCGTCCACCCACTCCGGCTCAAGTGCTCCGCTGCCAACGAGCACCGCCGGACCGTTCAGCGACACGCTTCCGGTGGATCCGACGAAAACCCTCAAACGACCACCGGGCACATCGACCACGACCGAGCCCGGCACGGAAACCCTGTGCCGCGCGCGCACGGACAGTGCAACCGCGCACGCCCCGGTGCCGCAGGAGTCGGTCTCGCCGACCCCTCGCTCGTACACCCTCATCTGCGCCGTCGGCGAATGGGTGTCAGTTGTGTGATCCACGACGAATTCGACGTTCTGACCGTTCGGGAAGAGGTCGCCGGCCACCACCGCTGGCGGGTCCAGCAAAGGTCCAGCCTGCGACAGATCATCGACGAACACGACGGCGTGGGGATTCGGCATCCACCACGCATCACCGGTCCACTCGAAGTCCCCCACTCGAACGATCGGAGCCGGTTCGCTGGTGCGCGCAAGCGGGACGCCGACTTCAACCGTGATCGTGCCGTCCGGCTCGGCCACCACAGCATGTAGCCCGGATCGACTGGCAATCGCGAAACGAGATGAAACCAGGCCCTGTGCCATCAGGAACCGCGCAAACACCCGGGCCCCGTTGCCACACATCTCGGCGAGGGAACCGTCTGCGTTGCGGTAGTCCATGAACCACTCGGCCGAATCGACCTGGTCCAGAGCCTCGGCCTCGTTGCGGCAGCGCACCACACGCAGCAGACCGTCGGCGCCGATTCCGGTACGACGATCACAGATGCCAGCAACCAGAGCGGGCGATAGGTCCAGCAGGCCCTGGTAGTCCGGAACGATGACAAAGTCGTTGCCGGTGCCGTGGCCTTTCGTGAACGGTATCTGCGAACGTGCCGTTGCCATACCTGCAAGGGTACGGCGCTCACCGCCCGCGCGAATCGACCAGCACCGCGGCTGCTTCGTCGACGAGGCTTCGCCCGGATCCACCGCCCGCCGTCAGCCACACCACCCGCGGATCCCGGTGGAACCACGAGAGTTGTCTGCGGGCGAACCTGCGAGTCGCGGTGGCCTGGTCCACCTTCGCCTGGCCTTCGCTGATGCGCCCGGACAGCACCGCCAGCGCCTGGGAGTACCCGATCGCCCGCGACGCAGTCGGGGCATCCGCCAAGCCACGGTCTGCCAAAGTGACGACCTCGTCAAGGAGCCCGCCGTCCCACATCCGTTCCACCCGGTCAGCAATCCGCGAATCCAACAGACTCCGGTCGATGTCCATACCAATGACCGTCGCCTCGAGAAACGGCCGACCGAAGGGCAACGCAGCGGCGAAAGGCTGGCCGGTAATCTCAATCACCTCTAGCGCTCGCACGATGCGTCTGCCGTTGCCCGGCTCGATCGCGGCCGCTGCAGCAGGATCAACGTGCGCGAGCTGCTCGTGCAGGGCGGCTGCGCCGACGACACGCAACTGCTCCTCCCATCGCTGGCGAACCGCAGCGTCGGTGCCGGGGAACCTCAGGTCATCGACGACAGCATTCACATACAGGCCCGACCCGCCGACCAGGATCGGAAGCCGATTGCGCGAGCGCACCGCGTCAATCGCGGCGCGGGCAAGGGCCTGAAACTCAGCGACCGTGGCAGTATGGTCCAGTTCCCAGATGTCCAACAGATGGTGCCGGACCCCGCGGCGTTGCGACGCTGGCAACTTCGCAGTTCCGATGTCCATTCCCCGGTATAGCTGCATCGAGTCGGCATTGATGACTTCGCCGTTGAACCGTTGCGCGAGGTCCAGGGACAGCTCGGACTTGCCGACCGCGGTCGGGCCGACAATGGCAACAACCGGCGGATGTGCCCGCTGCCCTTGCTCAATCGCCGGTGACACGACACCATCTGAACACATGTGCCCTTGTTCGCCCTGCCCGGACCGGCGAAGCCGCTGGCTCCGATGATCCGCACCATGGTCTTCCTGCCGCAACCGCCGATCATCGTGGGGGACACCGCCGGCGCTGCTGTCCATGAACTGGACGACCTGCGATCGCACTGCTGCGCCGCGATCGCGGCTGCGGTCGGAGAAGGCAGCGATCTGGCGCTGATGGGTTCCGCCCCGGGGATCGGCGTCGGGCGGTGGCTGGTCTCGCTGGCGTGTGGGCAGGTGCCGCTTAGCGAGGTCGTGGTGGCTCCGGACACGTCGCCGCAGCGATGCCAAGAGTTGGGTTCGCAGTTGGCTGAGCAAGCGCTGACCGCTACTGCCCTGCTGGTCATGGGTGACGGATCGGCCTGCCGATCAGAACGTGCGCCGGGATACCTCGACAGCCGAGCCATCGAGTTCGACCAACGGGTCGCAGCCGCGCTCGCGGCGGCGGATACCGCAGCGCTGGCCGAGCTGAGTCCCCAACTGGCAGCTGAGCTACTCGTAGCCGGACGGGCACCGTGGCAGGTGGCGGCGGCTGCGGCTGCGGCGACACGCACCGAAAGGGGCTGGTCAGGGGAACTACTGACAAGCCAGGACCCATACGGCGTCAGTTACTTCGTGGCGCTCTGGAAGACGCGACCCTAGTTCCCCGGGGACACCGCTGAGCCGAAACTTGTCCGTGGGCCGACATCCGATCAACTGCTGAGCGTTGCAACTCCCAAGGTCGGCATACCGAGCACCACGGGCGGAGCGTCGGACGTCGACGCTCCGCAAGCACACCCGGAGGGTTGCGAGATCGCCCCGGTTCGCTCGATACTCAGGATCGGTCCGTCGGCGACCAGGTGGTAGGGCGCGGCGTAGGTAATGCTCGTACGTACCAGGTCTCCTGGCTGCGGCGCGTCGGTGCCGCAGTCGTCGGCAACCGCCGCCGTGACGCTGGTGGCAAAGTGCACCAGCCGGTTGTCGCGCGCTCGCCCCGATAGTCGATGGGTAGTCGAGTCCTTCTTCCCCGGACCGTCCGTGACCAGCAACTCAACCGTCGACTTGAGCTGCTTCTTGTTCTCATCCCATGCGACCTGCGTCGCCACCTCGGCCAACTCTGCGAACCTCTCGGATACCACCGGTGCCGGCACCTGCGAATCCATCTGGGCCGCCGGAGTCCCCGGTCGGCGGGAGTACTGATACGTGTAGGCCTGCGCAAACCGGGCCTGACGGACCACCTCGAGGGTGGCTTGGTGGTCTTGGTCCGTCTCACCGGGGAATCCCACAATGATGTCAGTGGTGATCGCCGCCTCCGGCAGCCGCTCGCGCACCCTGTCGATGATCTCGAGGTACCGGCTGGAGCGGTAGCTGCGACGCATTCGAGCAAGCACCGCGTCGCTGCCCGATTGAAGCGGCATGTGCAGATGCGGCATCACGTTGTCGGTCTGCGCCATCGCGTCAATTACGTCGTCGGTGAAGTCACGGGGATGCGGACTGGTGAATCGCACCCGCCGCAGGCCAGGAATCTCACCGCACGAGCGCAGCAACTTGGCGAAGGCTCCCCGATCCCCAAACTGCACACCGTAGGCGTTGACATTCTGGCCGAGCAAAGTCACCTCAACCACACCCTGATCCACCAACTCCTTCACCTCGTCGAGGATGTCCCCCGGACTCCGGTCGTTCTCGGTGCCGCGCAGGCTCGGAACGATGCAGAAAGTGCAGGTGTTGTTGCACCCGACCGAGATCGCCACCCAAGCGCAGTGCTCCGACTGTCTTCGCACCGGCAAAGCCGACGGGAACTGCTCAAGGAACCCGGTGATCTCGATTTGGGCTTCCTGGCGCATCCGAGCGCGTTCAAGCAACACCGGCAGCGAACCGAGGTTGTTCGTGCCGAACACGACGTCGACCCATGGGGCACGCCGGAGTATCTCGCGTTGGTCTTTCTGTGCCAGACACCCACCGACGGCGATTTGCATCTTCGGATTGGTGAGCTTGTGTTGTCGGAGCATGCCCAGGTTGCCGTACAGACGGTTATCAGCGTTCTCACGTACCGCGCAGGTGTTGAACACCACCACGTCGGCGACTGTTGCACCCGCGTGTTCGACAAGTCCCGCCTCGGACAACATCCCAGCGATCCGCTCGGAGTCGTGGACGTTCATCTGACATCCGTACGTCCGAACCTCATACGTACGAGGCAGGCCTGTTCGGGTTGGGGATTCGCTCACTCGACAAGAGTACGTGCAACAACCTCACGCGCCACCTCACCGGCGAGGGCAGGGGTATGCCCCCGACGCATGAGCATCCCCATCAACTTCTGCTCCTGGGCCGCCGAGTCGAAGCGAGACAAGACACGAACCTTACGTTCGGCCAGCTTGCGGGCTGCTTCGCGCTCGTCGTCGGCATCGACTTGCTCCAGAGCTGCCTCTATGTCGGGTTGACTGATTCCCTTCAACGCCAACTCCCGTGCGAGTGCCCGCCTGGACAGTCCTCGCGACCAGTGCCGGTCCCGAACCCACGCCTCGGCGAACTCGCTGTCGTTGATCAGCCCAACCTCTTCGAAGCGGTCCAACAGGGCCGCGGCCATCTCCGGCGGAACATTGCGCTTGGCCAGCAGATCGTCCAACTGCTGCCGCGTGCGCGGTGCGTAGTTCAGCGAGTTGAGCAGGTACTCGCGCGCCTGCTCAACCGTCGGCGTGGCCGGAGCCGAATCCTTCGGCTGCGTGCGGCGCGTCACAAGCTCAATGGGCCGGACTCGCCGGGGTCCGCAGCGGGAGCGTCGAGTTTGGCGCCGATGCCAAGCTTCTCTTTGATCCGCTTCTCGAGTTCCTGTGCCAAGTCGGGGTTGTCGCGCAGGAAGTTGCGGGCATTCTCTTTGCCCTGACCGAGCTGATCACCCTCGTACGTGTACCAGGCGCCGGCCTTTCGCACAAAGCCGTGTTCCACCCCCATGTCGATCAGGCTGCCCTCGCGTGAGATCCCCTCGCCGTAGACGATGTCGAACTCGGCCTGCTTGAACGGCGGGGCGACCTTGTTCTTGACGACCTTGACCCGAGTGCGCGAACCGACCGCGTCGGTGCCGTCCTTGAGCGTCTCGATACGCCGCACATCGAGTCGAACCGAGGCATAGAACTTCAGCGCCTTGCCTCCGGTGGTGGTCTCGGGACTACCGAACATGACGCCGATCTTTTCGCGCAGTTGATTGATGAAGATCACCGTAGTGCCCGAAGCACTGATGGCGCCGGTCATCTTGCGCAGCGCCTGACTCATCAATCTGGCCTGCAGCCCGACGTGATTGTCCCCCATCTCGCCCTCGATCTCGGCGCGCGGAACCAACGCGGCAACCGAGTCGATGACCAGAATGTCGATCGCTCCGGAGCGAACCAGCATGTCGGCGATCTCCAGGGCCTGTTCGCCGGTATCGGGCTGGCTGACCAACAGCGCGTCGATATCGACCCCAAGATTTGACGCATACTCAGGGTCCAGTGCGTGCTCTGCGTCAATGAACGCAGCCACGCCTCCGGCCGCCTGTGCGCTGGCAATCGCGTGCAGCGCAACGGTCGTCTTACCTGATGACTCAGGCCCGTAGATCTCGACCACCCGACCACGCGGGAGTCCACCGATGCCGAGCGCCACGTCGAGAGCGATGGCTCCGGTCGAAATGACCTCGATCGGCGGTCGACTTTCGTCGCCCAGCCTCATGACCGAACCCTTGCCAAAGTTCTTCTCAATCTGGGCGAGTGCCGCGTCGAGGGCCCGCTCACGATCAGCCGGACGGTAGTCGTAGGAACGAGGTTCGTGCTTGGCCATGTGGACCCCTTGCGTCGGGAGGGTGTGCCCCTCGGGAAGTTATGCGGCTGACGCTAGCCAACCGAACAGACATTCCTGCCCCACCGGAACCGGACCTGTGGAAGACACTTGTCCCTGCACCGATTGTGGACAACTCGCGCTGACGAATTGCGACCGGGTGGCCGCCCATACAACATATAGCGAACAGGTGTTCGAATCCAGTCCAACACGCCGATGTTGCACCAACCGGTTCCACGGAATCGTCCGACGGCCCGCCAACCGGTATGGTTTTCGCAGACCACGCAGATGCCATGTGCGATCGATGATCGCGTCGACCCGAAAGGTTCCGGGATGACCAGCAGCACGCCTGAACAGCCCAACGAAGACGCTCCGATTGAACAGGCACGCCGGTTGGTGACCGAGATCCCCGGCCCGCGGTCCATGGCGCTGTCAGCTCGCAAGATCGCGGCCGTATCGTCCGGCACCGGACCCTCTAGCGCGGTGTTCGCGGATCGGGCATCCGGCGGAATCGTCGTGGACGTCGACGGCAACTCGCTGATCGACCTGGGTTCTGGCATCGCAGTCACCTCAGTGGGGAACAGCGCTCCGTTGGTTGTCGACGCGGTTCGCGAGCAGGTCGGTCGTTTCACCCACACCTGCTTCATGGTCACCGGCTACGAGTCATACATCAGCGTCTGCGAAATGCTCAACAAACTCACCCCCGGCAACCACGAGAAGCGCTCGATCCTGCTGAGCTCCGGCGCCGAGGCGGTAGAGAACGCCGTGAAGATCGCCCGCAGCCACACCGGCCGAACGGCCATCGTCGCCTTCGAGCACGGCTACCACGGCCGCACCAACCTGACCATGGGACTGACGTCCAAGAACATGCCCTACAAGCATGGCTTTGGACCGTTCGCGCCGGACATCTACCGGGTGCCGGTGTCGTACCCACTACGAGATGGGCGATCCGGACCTGAGGCTGCCCGCGATGCGATAACCCGCCTGGAATCCGAGATCGGCGCCGACAATATCGCGGCCATCATCATCGAACCCATCCTCGGCGCAGGCCGAAATCGCGGCTAGGAAGCCCGGCGCTGGCACGATGAAG
>JBAXOQ010000079.1:0-14777 GCA_037133175.1 Actinomycetes bacterium | reverse complement strand
TCTCCGCTGTAGGCGTCGGTTGTGACGATGCGCAGACCATCGCTGCCCCAACTGCGGATCCGGGCCACGGCCAGCAGGGTCCGAGGCAGCTGCGCGGCCGGAGGTGAATCCGCGGCCAGCGCCGCGTAGCCGATGGCCTGCACAGTTGGCAGGGCCGCATCGGTGGCCTGGCGAAACATCATCGTAGCGCGCTTCTGGCTCGCTTTGAGCTCCCCGATCGGAGCCATCGCCGCGACCAACGCGGGCACCTTGGTGAGCAGACCGAGTTCCCGGGCCGCGCCACCGATTCGGCCGCCCGCGAGCAACGAGCCGACCACCGAACCGGCGGACGTCCCGACTATCAGGTCTGAGGAACGCAGGTCCAGTCCCCCCTTTGCCAGTTCGTCGAGGTAGGCGACCTGCCACGACACCGCAGCCACTCCGCCACCCCCGAGCACCACCGCTCGTCGGTGGCCCGAGCCGTACTTGGCTGAGAAAGAGATCGGCAGGGCAGGGCTGTCACCAGGGTGCTCACTCGATTCCATGGGATCAGTAAAGACACCCCCGGGCGATCGACGCAACCGCGTCAAATCGGCCGCCAGCAATGGGTACCCTGGAACGGTCAGCCGTCCCTGTTCGCCCAGCCACACCGCCTAGAAGGATCACCCGATGCCGATCGCCGTGCCCATCATCGCTGGGACAGCCATCAAAGGCTTCGTTGCCAACATCATGATGCGCGGCGTGATGGAGAGGCACCCGAACGCTTTCCTGGTGACCCTTGAGAGCTTAGGGCTGGCACTGCCCATCCTTCATTCGCAGCAGCACCTGTATCTGGACATCCAGAAAGGCCTCGACGCCCAGGGTCGGGATTGGGACGCGCCGCTCGTCCTGGTCGGACATTCTCAAGGAGCATTGGCAGCCCTGCGCTTCACTATCGACAACCCCACCCAGGTCCTGCACGTGTTCTCGGTCGGATGCCCGTGGCAGGGCTCGGTCACGGCGGCCGCGGCGGCGGCCAGGTTCCGGCGGCTCTCCGGTATCGACCTGACCCTCGGACTGCGCGACATGGCGCCGCAGTCTGACTTCCTGGCCTCCCTGCACGCCGACCTGCCCTCGATCGCTACCCGCGTCACCAACATCTACAGCACCCACGAGATCTTCATCCGGCCCTACATTTCCGCCCACATCGACACCCCCGGTGTCAGCAACGTACTGATAGCGACACGGTCGGAGTACGCCAGGCATCTGCGAACCTTCCCGGGCTTGCCGATCGACGAGTTGGTCCAGGGTCGAGCCTCACACGCCAGTGAGATGAGCAAGGCAGCGGTTCGATCACTCATTTGGACCAAGGTCGACGAGTTGTCCGAAGCGTTCGGCGAGTAGCCCAAAAAGCCTGCGCCAAACGGATGTCGCCGGGCCGGACCTGCGTGAGTACAGCACCGGCGGCCGCGGCCGCTCATCCAAGCGATCGGGGAACAGGCATAACTGCCCAGTCGTTGCTAGGGTCGGACCGTGCCCCGTTTGGGGATCGTCGCCCGCCGTCGGTGCGGGCGAGTGGACCATGGCACCAAGGAGACAATGTGTTTCAAACTCGCTTTCACGGCCGCGGCGGCCAGGGCGTGGTGACTGCGGCTGAGCTCCTATCGGTGGCGGCGTTCAACGGCGGCAAGCACGCGCAAGCGTTCCCCAACTTCGGGTCAGAGCGCACTGGAGCTCCAGTCGTCGCCTACTGCCGAATCGATGAGCATCCCATCCGAGTCCGTGAGCCAATCATGGTCCCGGATGCGCTGATCGTCCAAGACGCGACCCTGCTGCTCCAACTCGACCTGCTATCCGGCTTGCCTCCAAACGGCTACGTGCTGATCAACACAGCCAAGACTTTCGACGCGATGGGCATGAGCGAGTTCGTGGAGTCACACGATGCGTCGAGGCTGATGACAGTGCCGGCAACCGACATAGCGCTGCGTGCGTTCGGCCGACCGCTGCCGAACGCGGCACTACTCGGCGGGCTAGCCGCGCTGACCGGGATTGTGGACATCGACAACGTCTGCGACGCCATCTTCGAGCGTTTCGGGCCGAAACTGGGCGACGCTAATGCCAAGGCCGCCCGAGAAGCCTACGAATGGGTCGGTTCAGAGCGGAAGGGAAACGTGAATGCTTCGGCAAATTGAGGGTTCCAAAGCAGTAGCCGAGGCAGTGCGCGTCTGTCGTCCAGAGGTGATTAGCGCGTATCCGATCTCGCCCCAGACGCACATCGTGGAGCACCTGAGTCGACTGGTCAAGGACGGTTCGCTCGACCCGTGCGCCTACATCAACGTCGATAGCGAATTCTCAGCGATGAGCGGAGCGATCGGGGCCAGCGCCGCAGGGTCGCGCACCTACACAGCAACGGCCAGTCAAGGCCTGCTGTTCATGGCCGAGGCGGTGTACAACGCTTCCGGCCTCGGCCTGCCCATCGTGATGACCGTGGCCAACCGCGCCATCGGCGCACCGATCAACATCTGGAACGACCACACCGACTCGATGAGCCAACGTGACTGCGGTTGGATTCAGTTGTTCGCCGAGGACAACCAGGAGGCCGCGGACCTGCACATCCAGGCTTTTCGACTAGCTGAGGAAGTGTCGCTGCCGGTAATGGTGTGCATGGACGGCTTCGTGCTCACCCACGCCGTCGAGGCAGTGGACATCCCGAGCCAGGAACTGGTCGACTCGTTCCTTCCACCATTCGAGCCGCGTCAGGTTCTCGACCCCAACGAACCTGTGTCAATCGGCGCGATGGTTGGGCCGGAGGCCTTCACCGAGGTCCGCTACCTGGCCCACCTGCGCCAGATGCGAGCCCTTGACGAGATCCCCCGGGTCGCCGCGGATTTCAAGGCGTTGACCGGGCGAGACAGTGGCGGGTTGATCAGCGCCTACCACCTAGAAGACGCCGACACGATCGTGGTCGCGCTGGGATCGGTGCTGGGCACCCTGAAGGACACCGTGGATGAGCTGCGCGAGCACGGCCACCGCATCGGTGTACTCGGGATCAAGTCGTTCCGGCCCTTCCCGCTGCAGGCCGTCCGCCAAGCCCTGTCCGGAGCCCACAGCGTGATCGTGCTGGAGCGCGCCTTGGCTGTCGGTATCGGCGGCATCGTGTCGGAGAACATCCGAACAGCGCTGGCCGGCATGCCGATCCAAACGTTCACAGTCATCGCCGGCCTGGGCGGGCGGCCCATTCTCAAGCGGTCGTTGGCGGCAATGCTCAGCGAGGCAGAGGCCGGCACACTGGCGGCACTGACCTTCCTGGACTTGCGCAAGGACCTGGTCGACCGCGAAGTCGCCCGGACGCAAAGTCGCCGCCGCTCCGGCCCGGCGGCCGAGAACATCCTGCGAGACCTCGGTCCAAGTGGCGATTCATACGGCGGCATCCCCCGCTACGCTGCCGACAAACCGGCCCAGACCGAGGACAAGGCGGTGCAGCGATGAGCGAGCGCGTGAGGTTCTATCAGGTCGGCTCCTTCGCCGTCGGCAACCGCCTGCTGCCGGAGTCCGGTCGCAGCGTGCAATCCGACCCGAACCGCAGCAACACCCTCAACAGTGGCCACCGCGCCTGCCAGGGCTGCGGCGAGGCTCTCGGAGCGCGGTACGCAATCGACGCCGCCATGCGCGCCACCAACAACCAGCTCGTCGTAGTGAACGCCACCGGCTGTCTGGAGGTGTTCTCAACCCCGTACCCGGAGACAAGTTGGCAGGTGCCGTGGTTGCACTCGCTGTTTGGCAACGCCGCGACCGTGGCCGCCGGTGTGGCTGCGTCGCTTCGGGTCAAGAAGAAGGACCACATCCGAGTGGTGGCGCAGGCCGGCGACGGCGGCACCGTCGACATCGGCTTCGGCCCGCTGTCCGGGGTGTTCGAGCGCAATGACGATGTGCTGTTCATCTGTTACGACAATGAGGCCTACATGAACACCGGAGTACAGCGCTCCGGAGCGACTCCCCCGGCCGCCCGCACGTCGACGACCCAGGCCGTCGGCGCACACCCCGGGAACCCCTTCGGCCAAGGAAAGGACCTGCCGCGGATAGCCATGGCGCACGACATCCCCTACGTGGCAACCGCGACCGTGGCCGACCTGCGCGATCTGGAGGCCAAGGTCACCACGGCAATGTCCTACCGGGGAGCGCGCTACCTGCACGTGCTGGTTCCCTGCCCGCTCGGGTGGGGCTCGGCCAGTTCGGAGACAATCCTGTTGGCCCGGCTGGCCGTGGAGTCGGGACTGTTCCCAGTCTTCGAAGCGGTGAACGGCGAGGTCGTATCGTCATTGAAAATCCGGCGGCAGGTGCCCGTCGAGGACTACCTCAAACGGCAGCGACGGTACGCCCACCTGTTCTCCAGCCCACCTGAGACCGACGTCATCGAGCACCTGCAGTCGATGGCCGACCGCAACATCGCCCGCTATGGGCTCTTGGACAACCGTGACGACGAAGGCGAGGATGCGTGATGGAACAGCCCTTCGCGATTACCCTGAATGTTGGCTCAAGCCTGGCCAACCACACCGGATCGTGGCGCACCGAGCGGCCGGTGTACCGCAACCTGCTGCCCCCGTGCAACGACGCCTGCCCTGCTGGCGAGAACATCCAAAGCTGGCTCTACGAGTCCGAGGATGGCGACTACGAGTCCGCCTGGCGCAAGATCATGCAAGAAAACCCGATGCCTGCCGTGATGGGGCGGGTGTGTTACCACCCGTGCCAGACGGCCTGCAACCGCAACCAGTTGGACCAGCCCGTCGGCATCAACTCAGTCGAGCAGTTCTTGGGCGACCTGGCTTTGCGCGAAGGCTGGACCGTGCCGATCGAAGCGGAACTGACCGGCAAGCGCGTGCTAGTGATCGGTGCGGGACCGGCTGGGCTGTCGGCCGCCTACCACCTGCGCCGCCTGGGACACCACGTCGTCATCCGTGACGCCGAGAAGCAGCCCGGCGGCATGATGCGTTTCGGCATTCCGGAGTACCGGCTGCCACGTGGAGTGCTGGACGCCGAGATCGCCCGGATCCTGGACATGGGCATCACCTTGGAACTTGAGAACCGCGTCGACGACCTCGTCGCCGCCAAGGCCGACGGCAAATTCGACGCGGTTTTTCTGGCAGTCGGAGCCCAGATCGGCAAACGGGCCTACATCCCCGCTGGCGAAAGCTCCAAGATCTTCGACGCTGTCGGCCTGTTGCACGATGTCGACAGCGACGAAGCGCCGCTGCTAGGTCGGCGAGTCGTGGTGTACGGCGGAGGCAACACGGCCGTCGACGTTGCCAGGACCGCCAAGAGGCTCGGGGCCGAGGACGCAGTCATCGTGTACCGGCGCACTCGGGACCGGATGCCCGCCACCGACATGGAGGTCGAGGAGGCGATGCAGGAGGGCGTGCAGATGCGCTGGCTGTCCACCATCAAGCATGTCGGCACCGAGCGCATGACCGTCGAGAAGATGGCACTCGACGAGAACGGCTTCCCCCAGCCCACCGGCGAGTTCGAGGAACTCGACGCCGATTCGCTGGTGCTCGCGCTCGGACAGGAGGTCGACCTGTCATTGGTCGAGGACGTGCCAGGACTTGAGGTCGTCGATGGCGTCGCGCAGGTGGACGCGAACATGATGACCGGCGCTGAGGGCATCTTCGCCGGCGGCGACATGGTGCCCAGCGATCGGACTGTCACCATCGCGGTGGGGCACGGGAAGCTGGCCGCCCGCAACATCGACGGCTATCTGCGCGGTACGCCGTATCAGCACCCCTACCGACCGGACGTAGCCACGTTCGACCGTCTGAACACCTGGTACTACTCCGACGCGCCGAGGAAAATCCGAAGCATGTTGGATATGGCCCGGCGACTGAGTTCGTTCGACGAGGTCAAGATCGGATTGGACGAGTCGAATGCCTTGTTCGAGGCGCGCCGCTGCCTGTCCTGCGGCAATTGCTTCAACTGCGACAACTGCTTCGGCGTCTGCCCGGATAACGCTGTCAGCAAGTTCGCGGCTGGGTCGGCCAAGGGCGACAACGGCCGCGACTACGCCTTCAAGCTCGACTACTGCAAGGGCTGCGGCATGTGTGTCTCGGAATGCCCTTCCGGGGCCATCGGTCTGATCCCTGAGGTGTTCTAGTTGGCCAGGTCACGTCGAATCAGCAATTGGGACCGAACGCTGGCGTGGTCGCCTAACGAGGTGCTCACTCCGCGCAGCACGGTTGAGGCAGCGGCGGCCGTGGCAGACGCCGCAAAGCGAGGCGAACGGATCAAGGTGATCGGCTCGGCGTTGTCCTGGTCCGACATCGCCGGCATCCCCGACAAGGTGATGATCCTGGACAAGATGGCGACCATCACCGTTGACGCCTCAGCCCAGCGGGTTCGGGTGCAAGCCGGTGCTCGGCTCAAAGACGTCAACGATGAGCTTGCCCGTCACGGTCAGAGCTTCGAGAACTTCGGTTCGATCATCATGCAGACCGCTGGCGGCTACACCGGGACCGGCACCCACGGAACCGGGAGCAAGATCCAGATCCTGTCCGCGTCGATCGAATCGTTGGAACTCATCGATGGCCTCGGCCACATCCACCGACTGGACGCCGACCACGAGCCGGACCTGTTCAGCGCTGCCCGGGTCCATCTGGGCTGCCTGGGAATCGTCACCGAAATCACCTTCCGGACCGTCGAGGCGTTCAACCTGGAGGAGCGGCTGGAACTGATCGACTTCGACACCGCCCTGTCCAGGCTCGACGACTACGTGGACAACAACGACTACTGCAAGCTCTGGTGGCTGCCCTACAGCAACAAGCTGCAGGTGTACCGGTTCAACAAGACCGACAAGGCACCGTCGCGCCGCAGCGTGCAGGAGAACTTCGACGCTAGCGGGCTGTCCGGGGTCACCTTCGGTCGGCTGCTGCAATACACCCGACTGCGTCCAGAATCCATCTCCTGGCTGATGCCAGCGATCGAGCGCAGCACCTTCAAACCACACGCCCGAATCGACCGCAGCGACAAGATCATCAAGTACGCCGGCGCGATCCCACGACACCAAGAGACCGAATACTCGATTCCTCGAGTCGATGCCGCCGAGGCAATCGCCAAGATGCGCGAACTCGTCCTTGCCGGAGACGGCTACAAGGTGAACTTCCCCCAGGAAATCAGATTCGTTGCTGCTGACGATATTCCGATGAGCCCGGCCTATGGTCGGGACAGCTGTTACCTCGGTGCCTACATCGCCAGCCTTCGTTGGGCGCCGAGCTACTGGCTGGACTTCGAGGCGCTGATGGCTCAGTACAGCGGGCGACCACACTGGGGGAAGAGCTTCAACCGCACTGCTTCCGAGCTGCGTTCGCTGTACCCCTGCTACGACGATTTCAACGATTTGCGCCTACGCAGCGACCCGCGCGGTGTGTTTCGCAACCGATTCATCGACCGGGTGTTCCCCGAGGCCACAGGTTAAGGGCACAATTTCATATATGGTCCGCCGGCAGTCTGCATATGTGCTTTCAGGGGCGTTCCTGCTCACCGTTTCTGGACTGAGTCTGCATTGGGCGATGGGAACGGCCCCCGATCGGCCCGACGACTCCTCCGGCGCACAAGTTCAGGCCGCGCCGGTCGCTTTGGAGGTGCGGACCAGTCCTGCGGACACGGTGGTGACTGGATCGGCAACTGCCATCGCCGCCGCCATGAAGATCGGCGATCCGAGTGTGACGTCCTCAAAGCCGCCGAACGTCTGCGACACAGCGATGTCTGGATGGATCAAGAGCGACTCCACCCGGGTGTCCGGCGCCGGCTCGGGCGTGACGATTTCAGTGACGGCTTGGCGGGCTGGCGCGGCTTCCTCGGGCTTCGCCGCTCTGGAGAAGGCCGCGAGCGCCTGCTTCGATTCCTACTCCCCTGACGGCCAAGACGAACTGCGGGCTACCCGCAGCGCAGACGGGGCTCTGCGGGGCCTTGCCGCGGTCCGGCTCGGAGACGTTCTGGCCGTGGCCTGGATCAGCAGCCTGAAAGATGATCCAACGGTCATCGCGAACCAGTTCATCGCCAGCGCCACCACAGTGCTGACGCCGCGGCTGCGTGGCGTCTGCGTCGATCCGACATCGAAGACCCGCACCCAGAACCCCAAACGTGACCCATTCGCGGTGGACTATGCGGGCCTGAAGGTGCCGCTCGGCATTCGAGTTGCCGACGCTCTGACGCTGAGCCAGAGTCAGATCTCCGCCATCACTTCCGTGGACGTAACCGGGACCTGGCGCGCGCCGAATCCGCGACCGGTTCCCTCGCTTGCTCCCCTGGCTCCGCCGCCCCCGACCCCAACTCCGAAGCCCTCACCTTCGACCAGTGGCACACCCTCGCCGAGTCCAACAACGCCGAGCCCCACACCGACCGCTTCGCCGAGTCACCTGAACGCGCCGAACCTCGTCGATCCCGGCTCGCTGAGCCCTCCGAACGGAACGGAGCCCGACAGCCCGGTCGGAGTTCAACCGCCGACGCCTACCCCCGGACCGCAGGTGGCGGAAGCGCTCGTGCCGGCGATCGATGCCTCAGGGCCGGGCTGCGGATGGGCTTTCACCAGCACGGTTGCACCCACGGTGACGGCCGAATCCGTGGCTGCGGGCACTCGCGATGCCGTCGTGTCCACCTTGGTCGCGACAACCGCGGATCAAAGTCGTGCTCTGGTATCAACTTTGGCTTGGCCGGATCGTTATGCCGCTTGGGCGCGTCGTAAGGAAGTGGAGAACAACTGGACTCGATACCGACAGGCTCTGGTTGACGCACAGGACGCCCTGGCAAGTGCCAAAGCCCAGTACCAGGACTCGTTGAAACCGTGGAGCAGTCTGACCAGGACCGGGACGCCATGACGCCTCTGCACCCCGCCACCCGTGCGGTCGGTGCGGCAGTGCTGTCAAGCATCGCGGCCATGACCCTGGTGGGCTGTGCCGGCTCGGGCCCCCAGTCCCAGGACAGCCCAGGTCCGTCCGGCTCGCCCACGGCCCTGTCCTTGCCCGATGGAATACCGCTGCCCGCCAACGGCCAACTCGCGGCACCAGTTAGGACCACAGCAAGCGTTGGTTCGGTCAGCGGTTGGTCTGCAGTAGCCCTGACGTCAGCGCAAACCGATCCGGCGGCCATCACCACCTCACTGGCAGCTGACCTGCAATCTGCCGGCTGGGCGGTATCCAAGAGCGGAACCGCCGAGCGCGGTCTGGCGCTGATCGCCCACTCGCCGGCGACTAATCCGGTCCGCTGGCTCAACATCAGCGTGACCGCCCCGATTCCTTCGGGCGGTCCAGCAGTTACCTACCGATACGCACAACGAAGCGCACCCGTGCCCACACCAACTGGCAGGGCCTGATGGCGCGGCAGTATGAGGATGTTCCGTTCGACAGTCTGCTGGCAGCACCGGGAGACAGACCGGGTCGCTCCCGATCGGTTGCCCGATTGGCGGCCTACTCCATGCTGGCCGGGCTAGTCGTAACCACCGGGCTGGTTCCCGGCGCCGCAGTTGGCATCGCGACGGCCAACATGGGATTGCGAGCGTGGAACTCACAAGCCAACATGATCCCGGCCCCCGCACTGCCAGGTCGAACCACTCTGGTCGATTCCAAGGGCAAGATGGTGGGTCAGGTCTTCACAATCAACCGTGTTCCGGTCACCGGCGACCAACAGTCCCCGCTGGTTCGTCAAGCCGTGGTTTCGATCGAGGACGCTCGTTTCTACCAACACCACGGCATCGACCCGATCGGGCTGCTGCGGGCCGCGTCCGTGACCGGCGCGGGCAAAGGCGTTCAAGGCGGCTCGACCATCACTCAGCAATACGCCAAGAACTTGCGGCTGACCCAAGCCGCCATCAATGCCGGCGGCGAGGCCGACGCGGCGGCCGTTGCCACCACCACCGGCAGGAGCTGGGAACGCAAGATCGCCGAGGCCCATCTGGCCCTGCTGATCGAGTCTCGCATGTCCAAGGCGGACATCCTGACCGGCTACTTGAACGTGGCCTACTTCGGCGCCAGTGCTTACGGCATCGAAGCAGCCTCGCATCGGTTCTTCTCGATCCCGGCCAGCAAGCTCAACCTGGCCCAATCGGCACTGCTGGCCGGGATGCTGCAGTCCCCTTCAAGCCTGGATCCGCGAATACACCCCGAGGCCGCCACCAAACGCCGCAACACGGTGCTTGACGCGATGGCGGCCCAAGGCAACATCACCACGATCGAAGCCCGGGCAGCCCAGGCGACGCCGATCACGCTGGTGATGTCCGTACCCAACCAAGGATGTCAGGCAGCTCGGGTGAACTGGGGAATCGTCTGTGATGCCGCAGTCCGGGAGTTGGCGACCGCGTCCTGGCTGGGACCGGAGGCCACCGATCTGCTTGGAATCGGTGGACTGACTGTCCATCTGACGCCGGACCCCGCCACCCAGGCGGCGGCCATGAAGGCGGCGGCGACCATCATCCCGTCGGATAACCGTGCGGCCAATGCGATCACCATGGTCGAGCCGGGCACCGGCGCCATCAAGGCGATGGCGAGCAACCGCCGCTTCGGTGTCGGCAAGGGCGCCACCGAAATCCCGTTGGCCACCACCCCGTCATTCTCGCCCGGTTCGACGTTCAAGGTGTTCACCCTGATGGCGGCCCTGGAGTCGGGGATATCACTGGACACAGTTCTGCCTGGCGGAGCCTCCTACACTAGTTCGGTCTTCGACAACCCACCCGGTGGCTACCACAACACCGAGGGACTGTCCGCCGAGAACGTCACCATCCCCATGGCCACGCAAATGTCGATCAACACGGCTTATGTCCAACTCGAGGAGCAGGTCGGGGTGGCCGCCGCCGCCGACGTGGCACGGCGCATGGGTATCCGAAACCTGCCCGAACCCGGCCACAAGGGCGCACCGGGCAAGCGCGAGGGGTCTTTCGCGCTCGGAGCCCGGGACGTGTCCGTCACCGACATGGCCGGTGCTTATGCGGCCATCGCCAACCACGGCGTCTGGTGCCAGCCGACCCTGGTCGAGTCAGTGACGCTCCCGAACGGTTCGACAATCAAGAATCCGTCCATGTCGTCCTGTCGCCAGGCCGTGGATCCGGCGGTTGCCGACACCACCGCTCAAGTGCTCGGAACCGTGATCAGTTCCGGGACCGGCAAAGCGGCGGCGCTGCCCAATCGACCCGCCGCCGGCAAGACCGGAACGGCAGAGAACGACGGAGCAGCTTGGTTCGCCGGTTTCACCCCACAGATTGCAGCCGCCGTCTGGACCGGTGATCCACGCTCGCCCAAGTACACCCTGCATGGAGTCATGGGTCTGGACACGGTCTACGGCGGCACCCTCCCGGCTGATCTGTGGCGGACGTCGATGATCTCCTACTTGGACAAGAAGCCGGTGGTGCCGCTGCCGGGAATCGACCCGAACTACCTGCTTTCGCCCGGGCCCCCGGCAGCGGGGCAGCTCACCATGGTCGACCTGCGCGGACAGAGCTCGAGCCAGGCGATCGCCGTACTGACGGCAGTCGGTCTGGCACCAACCATCAAGACCGTGGGACGCACCGGCCTGATCCCGGCCGGCATTGTCATTGAGCAGTCCCCGCGGCCCGGAACGAACCTCAGTCCCGGTGCACCGGTCGTGTTGTCCGTCACGGAGTAGGTGCCCGGAGAAGCGATCAGTCCTCCTCGGACTCCGGCCCCTTCGCGCGGACATCGTCCACATGCTTGAGGGCTTCGGTCAGTTCGGCGAGCCAGTCCTGCGTGTGCTCGCCGACCAACTTGACACACCACGCCAAAGCCTCCGCCCGGGACCGGGCAACCCCGGCCTCAACCAGAGTGTCAAGCACCCGGCGTTCGGGCTGGCGCAACCGGGTCATCGCTGGGACAGCAAGAGAGGTGAAGACGTACTGCTGCTCACCTGACCGCACCCCCCAAGCGACATGGCGCTGCCACTTGGCCTGAGCCTCGCGCGCGATGACGATCCGCTGATCCCGCGTCTGTTCCCGGAATCGCTGGGCGCGTCCCTCAGCAGCCGCATCAGCGTCCTGGACCTGAGCCGAATCCGGCGTCGGTAGCGTGCCGCTGATAGTGATTTCATCACGATCAACGACGACTTCGGGAGCGCTTTCGAACCAGTCGTCGGGCAGTCGCCCGACCAACCAACTCTGCACCTCAGCGGGTGCTGCGGGGATTGCCGCGGGCGAACCACCCGGGGCGTGATGACGACCTCTTGGAAACATGTCAGTTCCTCTCTCTGTGTAATGATTACAAGTAATCACAACTAGAGAGAACCGTCAACTCTTCCGTGGGCACTTACGCCGAGAGCGGACCGCGCGCTGGGAGTCTCTAGAAGATCGAGAAGTACCCGAGGGCACCGATGCAGGCCGCGATGAGCACGATGGCCACCAGATAGGCGCTAGCCGTGAGCCTGGTCGCGGTGTACTTGCCCATGAGTTCACGATCTCGTGAGATGCCGTACATGAACGCCAGCAACGGCAGCAACAACACCGCGTTGACCACTTGGGTGAGCACCAAGATCGGGATCAGCGGCGCACCCGGGATCAGCACCAAACCCATCCCCAGCAACGTCACGAAGGCGAAAGTGCCGTAGAAGAGTGGCGCTTCGGCGAAGTCATCGTCGAGCGCAGCCGGCCGGCCGGTCAGGTCGCTCACCGCGTAGGCCGTCGACAACGGCAAGATCGAGGCAGCCAACAGTGCCGCGCCGATCAGGCCGATCGCGAACAACTGTTTGGCGAGTTCGCCCGCCAGTGGCTCAAGTGCGGCGGCGGCATCGGCGGCATCGTTGATGGTGATCCCCTGGACATGCAGCGTTGCCGCGCAGGCCACCACGACGAAGAATCCGATGACGCCGGTCAGCAACGCCCCAGTCACAACGTCCAGGCGCAGGTATTTCAAATCCTTGGTTGTCAGCCGTTTGTCTACGACATACGACTGAATGAACGACAACCCCCACGGTGCCAGGGTGGTGCCCAAGGTCGCCGCCGCGATCACCAGTGCGTCCTTATCCATCGGCATCGTCGGGACGATCAGTCCCTTGCCTGCCTCCAACCAGTCTGGATGGGCAAGGAAACCGGCCGCGAGATAACAGATGAACACCGCCGACAGGGCCAACAGGATCCGTTCGACGCCCCGGAAACCGCCGCGCAGCACTAGGCCCGACACCAACAGCGCGGCCACTGGCACCGAGATGTAGCGAGTCACACCGAACAACTCCATGCCAGCCGCGATGCCAGCGAATTCAGCAGCCGTGGTGCCAATATTCGCAATTAGCAGCGCCAGGATCCCAATGGTGGCCGCCCTGGCGCCGTACTTCTGCCGGATCAGACCAGCCAAACCCTGACCGGTGACGACACCGATCCTGGCCCCGAGCGCTTGGAAAAGCACCAGCGCCACCGTCGATACCAGCAGCACCCACAACAACTGGTAGCCGTACTCGGCTCCCTGCACGGAGTAGGTAGTGATGCCGGCGGGGTCGTCGTCGGACAGCCCGGCGATCAGCCCTGGACCCATGACGGCCAGCAGGGTTACGAATCTGACCCGGGTGAACCGTCGCGCGGCTGGCTTGCCGCCAGACTTCGGGGTGGTTTTGGTGCTCACTGGTGCGTCCATCGCCCTCACCCACCGATCCGGGGGGTCTGCCAGGGCCAGCGGCGCGAAGCCCGCGACTCGACAAGCGCATCGACGACGTCGTCAGCCAGGATTCGCCCTAACGGCCGACCATCATCATCCACCACGATCAATGATGAACCGCGGTACGCGATCAGCTGCTCAACGACTTCGTCGAGATCCGCCTCCGCGAACACCGTCCCCGGACTCGGCGGAATGATCACATCGCGGACCAGGTCCATCGGGTCCGCGGCTAGCAGATCAAGCGGCTCAAGATCGTCGACCAGGCAGCCTTCCTCGTCCACTACCACTAGGCCTTGAACATCCTGATTCTCTCGGTGTTCGATGGCCATCCGGCGAGCATCGGCGATCGTGTCATCCATCCCGAGAAACACCAGGCTCGTCGTCATGATGCCACCAGCTACCCCTTCCGGGTATCCGAGCAGGCGGGACAACTCGGCTGCTCTGGGCGCCGGGATCGCGGCCAGGATCATGCGCCGGTCATCTTCTGGCAAGTCGCGGAGAGCGTCGACTGCCTCATCTGGCTCCATCCGAGTCAGCAGCTCTGCGGCCCGTTCGACGGGGGCGTCGCGCAGCACCTCCTCGAGTTCCTCCGGCTCCATCTCCTCCAGCACGTCGGCTGCCTCGTCCGGATCTAGCAGCGAGATCAGTAGTTGCCGTTCCGGCCGAGCCAGATCCTCCAACAGGTCTGCCAGATCGGCCGGGCGAAGTCGCTTAAGTCCGCGGTTGGACTTGCGCAGCCGCACCGGCTCACCGGGTCGGCCGAAGGACTGTATCGCCGACCAGTCGACCACTTTCTCAGGCGTAGGTATGCGCCCAGCCGAACCTGGCAGCACGCGGCGCAGGAAGGACACGAAGGACACGTCCACTCCGACCAGTCGGTAACTGCCACCCATCCGAGTGACGTACAAGTCGGCCGCCCGCACGACCCGCGCACCATCGACATCGAGGAGTTGGTGATCCAACAGGTCAGTGAGCACCAACCACTCACCGGGACGCCTTTCGAAATCGCGCAAGTCAATCGTCGTGGAACTCAGACGGACCCGATTTCGCCCAATGTCGTCAACGTCTGCGGCATGCACGAACGTGCGTCGCGAGCCCACCTTGACGACGATTCCGGTGAGCTGCGGGTACATCCCGCGATCCCACCGCACGACCAGATCGGACAGCTTGCCCACACCTCTGCCGCTG
>JBAXOQ010000078.1:0-14998 GCA_037133175.1 Actinomycetes bacterium | reverse complement strand
CCGCCGATCACCTGCAGCACGTCGTCGCCCTTGACGGCCGTTCCCAGCGCCGTTGCCACCGACCCGATCGACACGTTCTCGTCGCCGGGCAGCGGCACGAGCGACACCGTCTCCGAGTAACCGCTGGCCGATGTCACCGTCACCTTCGGAGTTCTCAAGTCGGGCCTGATCGTGGCGCCGGGGTCGTTGTTCGTTGGCGACCTTCGGCTGGTGGACATCGGACTCGGCGGGGAGTTCGACGGCGAACCGGCGCTGAGGGTCGTGGAGGCGCCAGACGCGGCACGGCACTTGCCGAGCCCAGGCCCGACAGACGACAAGTACACCCGCGGTGTGGTTGGCGTCGTGTCCGGTTCCACGCCTTATCCGGGGGCAGCCGTGTTGAGTACCGGCTCGGCGCGGCTCGGCGGTTCGGGCATGGTGCGCTACGCAGGAGGCGCACCAGAACAGGTCATCGCGAACTGGCCCGAAGTGGTGATTGGCCACGACGGTCCGGCGAACGCCGGTCGCGTTCAGGCCTGGGTGGTCGGCCCCGGCGCCGGCACCGACGCCGCGGCGGCTGAACGTCTCGCGCAAGTCCTGGCAGACCCAGCGCCGGCACTGGTGGACGCCGACGCTCTGACGTTGTTGGCAAGCCAGCAAGGACTCCGACAGACCGTGGCGCAGAGGCACGCGCAGGGCCAGGTGACCGTGCTGACTCCGCACGAGGGTGAGTTCGCACGGCTCGGCTACCACCTGTCCACTGGAGCGGCCGAGGATCGGGTAGCTGTGGTGCGGGCCGCGGCAAGCGACCTCGGCGCTGTCGTGCTGCTCAAGGGCTCGCACACCGTGGTCGCCGAACCGGATGGCGCCGTGTTCGTCAATACCACCAGCGCATCGACGCTGGCGACAGCCGGTTCTGGTGACGTGCTGTCCGGGTTGGCCGGATCCATGCTGGCCGTTGCCGCCGCCGACCAGCTGCGGCAGGGGCTGGCCGTGACGACCCGCCTGGCGGCTGAAGTCGTTGTGAGTGCCGCGTTCGTTCATGGACTGGCCGGCATCATCGCCGGTCGCGATGACCTGCCCGTTGTGGCGCACGACATTCTTGACGCCGTGCCCGACGCGATCGCCGCGATCCGTGGGTCGCAATCCGGGGTCGGACGTGACTGATGTTGGCCCGGTGCCCTTCGAGTCCGGGCCGACCCGGGCACCCCAAGCGCCCATGGGAAGAGCATGGGCGAGCATCGACCTGACAGCGATCACTGCCAACGTCAAGCGGCTGACGGAGGCTGCTGGTGGGGCCGCCGTCATGGCCGTGGTCAAGGCCGATGCCTATGGGCACGGCCTGGTGCCGGTCGCACGTGCAGCCAGGCGAGGCGGTGCCAGCTGGTTGGGGGTGGCGCTGCTGGAGGAAGCTGTCGCGCTGCGACTTGCCGGCGACGCTGGCCGGATCCTGGCCTGGCTTGCTTGTCCGGGGGACGACTTCGAGCGTTGTGTTCGGTTCGGGGTCGATTTGAGCGCCTCCGACACTTGGATGATCAACGAGATCTCATCCGCCGCGGCCCGCGTGGGACGGCCCGCACTGGTGCATCTGAAGGTGGACACCGGCCTCGGTCGCGGCGGAGCAACGAAGGCTCAGTGGGCTGACTTGGTGCGGCTTGCTGCCAGCGCGCAGGACCAGGGTGTGTTGCGCATCGTCGGGCTGTGGTCGCATTTCGCATACGCAGACTGCCCGGACCATCCGACCGTTGCGCGGCAGTTGGCGCAGTTCGACGAGGCGATCGACCTGGCCGCGCGCCTCGGTGTCACCCCGGAGGTCCGGCACATCGCCAATTCGGCAGCGACGCTGACCAAGCCGTCGAGTCACTATGACCTTGTGCGGCCGGGCATTGCGGTGTACGGAATATCGCCCGGACCAGCGGTCGGAACCTCCCGCTCTCTGGGCTTGCGCCCGGCCATGACGCTGTCGGCCAGGCTGGCACAAGTCAAGAGGCTGCCGGTGGGCTCCGGGATCTCCTACGGCCATCAGTACGTCACCAGCGCAGAGACGACGGTGGGTCTGGTTCCGGTCGGCTACGCCGATGGGTTGCCCCGAGCCTCTACGAACGCGGCGCACGTGCTGGCCGCCGGCAGGGTGCGTACCGTCGCCGGACGCATGTGCATGGATCAGTTCGTGCTCGACTTCGGCAATGACGACGCCTGGGCCGGCGACGAGGTGGTTATCTTCGGCCCTGGGGACGACGGCGAGCCGACCGCCGACGATTGGGCCGCCGCATGCGACACAATTAGCTATGAGATCGTGACCAGGATTGGACCACGAATCCCGCGCGTATTCGTTGGAGGAATGTGATGCCGACAGGTCGTCAAATCGCTGGGCTTGCCGGGCTTGCCGCCCTGGGTGTCGCCGCCGGGCTGGCCATCGAAGAAGCTGTGATTGGACGCCGTGTTCGCGCCGATCCCAATGCCCATGAACCCTTTGGGCTGTTGCACGGCGAACCGGTCGAGGTCATGAGCGTTGATGGCATTCGGCTGTATGCAGAAGTCGACGAGCCCCTTGATTGCCCGTACGACGATGGCCTGACGCTGATCTTCTCCCACGGCTACGCCCTCAATCAGGACACTTGGCACTATCAGCGTCGAGATCTGCGGTCACTGGGCCGGATGGTTTTTTGGGATCATCGGGCCCACGGCAAATCCGGTCGCGGCCACCCCGAACTGACAACGGTAGATCAACTCGGGCTGGACCTCGGTTGTGTGGTGGACGCGTTGGGGGGTCGCGGGCCGGTCGTGTTGGTGGGGCACTCGATGGGCGGGATGACGGTGATGGCGCTGGCCGCTCACCGGCCGGATTTGTTTGCCCCAATCGGCCCGGTCAAGGGGGTCGCGCTGTTGGCCACTTCCGCCGGGAACATGGCGTCGTCCACCTACGGACTGCCCAAGGTGGTTGGGCAGACCGCCTACCGACTGGCGCCGGAGGTGCTGACCAGACTCACCGGCAGCGCGGACCTGATCGACAAGAACCGAGCCCGCGGCAGCGACCTGGCCTTCCTGCTGACCAAGTACTACAGCTTCGGCTCCAACGTTTCGCCCGCCGTCACCAACTTCACCGCAGAGATGATCAATGGAACGCCGATCGACGTGGTTGCCGAGTTCCTGCCGGGCATCGACGCGCATGAGAAGCACGATGCGTTGGCGACGATGGCCGACTGCGAATCGCTGGTGATGGTCGGCGACAAGGACCGGATGACGCCACTGGCTTACTCGAACGAGATCGTCCGACGGATGCCGCACTCCGAGACAGTGCTGTTGCCGGACACCGGGCACATGCTGATGCTTGAGCGCTATGCCGAGGTGAACCAAGCGCTCACGGACCTGGCGGCCAGGGTGCGGCGTGCCCTTGCGCAGGACTCGACCGACCCGGGTGCTGCGGCCGTGCCGTGACCGGGGCCGACGTGCCTTCGCCGGAGGGAGCGAATACGGAGGCCGGGTGCTTCCTGCGGGTCGCGACCGCGGACGGCATGGTCGAACTCGGACGGCGGCTGGCCGGGTTGTTGGTTGCCGGTGACCTCGTTGTCCTCGACGGCGACTTAGGTGCCGGCAAGACGACGTTCACCCGCGGGCTCGGACAGGCGCTGGGGGTTCGGGGTCCGGTCACCAGTCCCACATTCGTCATCGCCCGTCAGCACCCGTCGACCTCCGGCGGCCCGGATCTGGTGCACGTCGACGCGTATCGCCTGGCGTCGGCCTCAGATGTCGACTCGCTCGACCTCGACGACAGCATGGAGCGCTCTGTGACGGTCGTGGAATGGGGTAGGGGCCGGGTTGAGCAGTTGGCTGATTCTTGGCTGGCAGTGCACATCGAGCGCGACGAGTCGGACCTGGAGTCCGCGCCCGAGGCGGTCGTTGATGGTGATGGCGTACGCCTCGTGCGCCTATCTGCGCATGGTCCGGCGTGGGGCGCCAGGATGGCTTCGGTGCATCGGGTCATCGGCCTGCTGGCATAGCCTTGACCCATGTTGCTGCTGGCGTTGGATACCGCAACGACGGTGTGCAGCGTCGCATTGGTCGGCGACACCGGTGTATCTGCTGAGGTCACCACCACGGACGGGCCCGGTGACGGGGCGGTGGCGTTGATCGCTCGGCTGCTGACTGAGCAGGGGGTCAGCCGGTCCCAGCTCACTCATGTTGGTGTAGGCGTCGGGCCGGGTCCCTACACCTCCACTCGCATCGGCGTCATGATCGCGGTGACTATGGGTGCCGCACTGGGGATTCCAGTGGTTGGAATCTGCAGCCTGGATGCGATCGCCCGTGGGGTCCGGTCGGCGGCACGAGGAGCCGCAGGCGAGCCAGTGCTCGGAGTGGCAACCGATGCTCGTCGAAAAGAGGTCTACTGGGCTCTCTTCGACGCCTATGGATCTCGGGTCGCCGGGCCTGCCGTGACCAAGCCGGTGCAGTTGCTCGCTGACGTTCATTGTCGGAGCTGGGCTGGAAACGGCTTCGACCGCTACCCGTTGCTCGCCGAGCAGAATGGCGTGCAGCGACTGCAGCCGTCCACGCCGAGCGCAGCTGTGCTGGGCGGCATGGTCATCGAGGGACTCGCTCGGGGGGAGGAGCCTCGCGCCATGCTCCCGAACGTTGGGGCGCACAGCGGCGACGGCGCTGGGTCCATTGCGAAGGGCGACCGATTGCTGGCGCCCTACCCGTTGTACCTGCGCCGCCCGGATGCTGTGGAGCCAGCGGCTGGCGTAGGCGTTGCTCATGCCTGAGCCGACCAGCGATAGGCCTTGGGGTGAAGCTCACCGCAACAACCTGGTCGGGGCGCAGGTTGATGCCGGTCCAGTACTGATCCGGGACATGCGGTGGACCGACATCGAGGACGCCCACCACATTGAGCAACAGTCGTTTGCGGTTGATGTGTGGAGCCTTGAGACCTTCTGGTCGGAACTGGCTGGAGTCCCCGAGCGACGTCGCTATCTGGTGGCAGTCGTTCCGGCGCTCCCGGTCGGCGTGGGTCAGCCCGTTGGTCAAGAGATCGTCGGCTACGCCGGATTGGCGTTTTCCGGGTCCGAATGCGATGTGCAGACGATCGTGGTGGCGCCGGCGGCGCGCGGTCGAGGCATCGGTGAGCGGCTGCTGGTGGAGTTGCTGGCGACGGGGCAGCGACTCGGCTGCGAGCGGTGCCACTTGGAGGTCAGCTCGGACAACCACGCGGCCGAGGCGCTGTATCGCCGACATGGGTTCCAGCCCGTGTCCCGCCGAATCGGCTACTACGGCGGCGCGGCCGATGCGGTGACCATGCAGGCGACGTTGTCAGCTCCGCTGCCACCGGCGGGCGACCGTTTCGGTGAGGTTCCGATGGACCAGGGAGGTCCCTGATGGGCGACGAACCGCTGGTACTGGGGATCGAGACATCCTGTGACGAGACTGGGGTGGGAATCGTGCGCGGGCGCACTTTGCTGGCAGATGCGGTTGCCAGCAGTGTCGATGAACACTCACGATTCGGTGGGGTTGTCCCCGAGATTGCCAGCCGCGCTCACTTGGAAGCCATGGTTCCGACGATCGACCGCGCTTGTGTCGACGCCGGGATTCGCCTGAGTGACGTCGACGCGGTTGCGGTCACGGGCGGCCCCGGGCTGGCTGGAGCCTTACTTGTCGGAACGTCGGCGGCACAGGCGCTGGCGTGGAGTCTGGATCGGCCGCTGTTCGCTGTCAATCACTTGGCATCTCATGTGGCGGTCGACGAACTTGAGCACGGGCCGATCCCCGAACCGTCGGTGGCATTGCTGGTTTCCGGCGGTCATTCGAGCTTGCTGCTGGTCGCCGACGTGGCGACGGACATTCGGTGTCTTGGAGCCACGCTGGACGACGCTGCTGGTGAGGCCTTCGACAAGGTCGCCCGCGTGCTCGGGCTGCCGTTCCCGGGTGGACCGCACGTCGATCGTGCCGCCCGTGGCGGCGACCGTGGTTACGTCACGTTCCCGCGTGGACTGAGCGCACCGAAGGATATGGCTCGGCACAGGTTTGACTTCTCCTTCTCAGGGCTGAAGACGGCGGTGGCCCGCTGGGTTCAGGCGCAGCAGCGCGAAGGAAACCCGATCTCCGTCCCGGATGTGGCGGCGGCGTTCCAGGAGGCGGTGGTCGATGTGCTGACCCGCAAAGCACTGGATGCGTGCGGCGAATACGGCGTGCAGCACCTGATGATCGGGGGAGGCGTCGCGGCGAACTCCCGGCTGCGCGAACTCGCGGCGGCGCGGGCTGAGGCGGCGGGAGTCCAGTTGCGGGTTCCCAGCCCAGGGTTGTGCACCGACAACGGGGCCATGGTGGCAGCGCTGGGGTCGGCAATGCTGCGGGCCGGAGTGGAGCCGACCGGCCTGGTTTTCCGTGCCGACTCCTCGCTGCCCGTCGAGCAAACCCACCTGTCAGGGCCCAACTAGTCGGCCCGCCCCGCCGCCGGGGCGGCGTTAACGGGGCGACAATTCTTGGCGGGCCAGCGTATGGGGGGCGTTAACGGACGGTGCTGGGCGGCTGGCTCGGTGGTTGCCTGAAGGTGTGGTCGGAATCTGGGGCACGACGAAGCGCTTCCTGGTAGGTACCCCCGTCAATACCCTGAGGATGGGTGAGACGCTGCTGAGCAAGCGGCTAGCCCTGCCGGTGTTCTGCAGCGATCCGTTGTCGTCCAATGCGTACGCGCCGGAAGAGATCATGCTGGTCCTCGGACTCGGCGGAATGGCGTTGCTAGGGCTGACGCCCTGGGTCGCGGCGGCGGTAGCGGTTCTGCTGATAATCGTGGTGGCGTCGTATCGGCAGACGATCCGCGCCTACCCCAGCGGTGGCGGCGCCTACGCGGTCAGCCGTGACACGCTTGGCGTGAACGCCGCGCTGGTGGCCGCCGGTGCGCTGTTGATCGACTACGTGATGACCGTGGCGGTGTCAGTGGTAGCCGGGGTGGCGAACATAGTGTCCGCGTTCCCGTCGCTAGCCGACTACGCCGTGCCGATTTCGCTGGCTCTGGTTCTGCTTCTGGCAGTGGTGAATCTCCGTGGTTTGCGGGAATCCGGAACCGTGTTCGCGATTCCGACGTACGGGTTCATCGCGTCCATGCTCGTGGTGCTGGTGGTCGGCGCGATCCGGGTCGCCACGGGCAACCCGCCGGTCTCGGAATCGGCATCCATCGGAATCGCCGCTCCGGCCGAACAGTTGGCGGGCGCGGCGGTGGTGATCTTGGTGCTGCGCTCGTTTGCCTCCGGTTGCACCGCCCTGACCGGAGTCGAGGCGGTCAGCAATGGCATTCCCAACTTCCGCCCGCCCAAGCCCGACAACGCAGCCAAGACCATCACGGTCATGGGTGTCATCACGCTGGTGATTTTTGCGGGTCTTACGGCGCTGGCCATGATCGGCCAGGTCCACGTTGCGGACGTTCCCGATCGCCTCGTTGGCGCTCCCGCGGGATACGAGCAGAAGACCGTCATCGCCCAGGTTGCCGCATCGGTGCTCGGCACCGGGTGGGCGTTTCTCATTGTGCAGGCCTTCACTGCGGCGATTCTGGTGATGGCCGCCAACACTGCGTTCAACGGCTTTCCGATGCTGGCCTCGCTGCTGGGCCGGGACGGTTTCCTGCCACGTCAATTCGGCCGCCGTGGAGATCGGTTGGTCTTCAGCAACGGCATCCTGGTACTGGCGGCCGCGGCCGCCGCGCTGATCTGGATCTTCGATGCCAGCACCACCAAGCTGATTCAGCTCTACATACTGGGGGTGTTTGTGTCCTTCACACTGAGTCAGTGGGGGATGGTTCGCAACTGGAGCCGTCAGATCCGCCATTCCCGCACCGCCAAGGAACGCTGGCGGATGTACCGAGGACGGCTGATCAGCGGCTTCGGAGCGGCCATGACGGCCCTGGTGCTGATCATCGTCTTGATGAGCAAGTTCACCCATGGTGCCTGGATCGTGGTGCTGGCGTTGCCGCTGCTGTTCATGATGATGAAGGCAATCTCGCGCCACTACGAAGTGGTCGAGTCGGAGGTCGCGCCGCCGCCCGGCGGGGTCACGCTTCCGAGCCGAGTACATGCAGTGGTCCTGGTCTCGAAGATGAATGCTCCGGCCATGCGCGCGCTCGCCTATGCCCGAGCCACCCGCCCGTCCACGCTGAACGCGGTGACGGTGCAGATCGAATCCGGAGACAGTCGTGACCTTCAGCGTGAGTGGACCAATCGTGGACTGCAGGTTCCGCTGACTGTGTTGGACTCGCCATACCGGGACATCACCAAACCGCTGGTGGACTTTGTCAATGGCATCCGCCGCCACAGTCCGCGGGACCTGGTCATTGTGTTCATACCCGAGTACGTGGTCGTTCACTGGTGGCAGCAATTCCTGCACAACCAGAGCGCGCTGCGGCTGAAGACTCGGCTGCTGTTCACCCCTGGCGTCATCGTCACATCGGTGCCGTGGCAGATTGGCCGGACAGGATCGATCAGTGAAAGAACCGGTACCGCCATGGGCAATGGACCGACTCCCGGTCCCCGCCCGTCCGGGACCGCCGCAGCTTCGGCGGTGGTGACCGTCGTGGAGGATGAGCGATGAGTACCCAGGCGCTGCCCCGGGTGCGGGCGGGGATCTCGCCGGCCCGCCGATGGTCGGCGATCGCGATCGCCGTCATCGGGCTGCCGTTGCTGACCGTCGTGTTGACGAGCATGCGGGCGGACTTGGCGCTCGGCAGCGTGTTGCTGATCTACTTGTTGGCAGTCGTCGGGATCGCCACGCTCGGCGGTACCTGGGCAGCGGCGGTCGCCGCACTCGGATCCTTCCTGCTGGGCAACTGGTACTTCACCGAACCGCGCCACACGCTGTGGGTGAACAACGAGGACGCCGCTATCGAACTGGCCGTGTTCCTGATCGTGGCGGTGACTGTCAGCGTGGCGGTCGAACTGTCCGCCCGACGCCAAGTCGCCGCCCAGCGCGCTGCCATCGAGGCGCAATTGCTCTCGGCCTTCTCTGCGGTTCCGGTGACCCAGGCGACCGAGGATGTGCTGGCCACCGTGCAACGGTTGTTTGCGATGGAAGCTGTGGCGCTGGTCGACACGACCGGTGGGAACTGCGAAGTGGCCCGCGTTGGACCGCCGACCATGGTCGGTGTTTCGACCAGGGTGCCAGCCGGGAGCGGACTTGAGATGGTGGTGCTCGGACCGCCCATGTTCGCTGAAGACCGCAGACTATTGGAGACGCTGGCCCAAGCTGCCGGTCATGCCGAGGTCACCAGGCGATTGAGTGATGAAGCGGACCGAGCCGAGGCGCTGGCTGAGGTGGATCGGGCCCGGTCGGCACTGCTGGCCGCTGTAGGTCATGACTTGCGGACCCCATTGACGCGTATCAAGGCCGCTGTCTCCGGGCTGCGCCAGTCGGATGTCGAACTCAGTGCTGACGAACGTGCAGCCCTGTTGGAGACGATCGAGGACGGCAGCGATGATCTTGCACATCTGATCTCGAATCTGCTCGACATGAGCCGATTGGAGGCGGGCGCGCTTAGTGTCGTTCTGCAACCCGTGGCAGCTGATGAGGTGGTTGCTGCGGCTTTGGTGGCAGGTGGGTTCCAGGAGGTAGTCAACGACGTTCCCGACGACCTCGCTTTGGTGATGGCGGACGCGGGATTGCTGGAGCAAGTGGTAGCCAACATCTCCGACAACGCTTGTCGTTACTCCCAGCCCGGGACGCCGCCGCGCATCACGGCCTATCTGTCCGTGCCGGATCGGGTCGTCATCTGCATCAGTGACAGCGGACCCGGCGTGGATGATGGGGACTTGGAATCCATTTTCACGGCGTTCCATCAACTCGGGGACCGCGTGCCACACGATGGGGTCGGGCTTGGCTTGGCTATCGCCCGGGGGTTCACCCAAGCGATGGGTGGAGAGTTGAGCGCACACCGCAACCCTGGTGGCGGGCTCACCATGAGGATCTCGCTGCCGCGTGCCGCCACGGAACGGAGACCGACGTGACGCGCATCCACTTGGTTGACGATGATCGCGGTCTGGTGCACGCTCTGGCGATCAACCTGCGAGCGCATGGATTCGACGTGGGCTGCTCCTTCGACGGAACGACTGCTTTGAAGGCGGTAGCCGCGACTCCGCCGGACTTGGTCGTCGTTGACTTGGGGTTGCCCGACATCGACGGCGTGGACGTGGTCGTCGGATTGCGGGCGTGGTCGGATGTCCCCGTCATCGTCTTGTCGGCTCGGGATGGGCAGCGCGACAAGGTCCGTGCCCTCGATGTCGGCGCGGATGACTATGTCACCAAACCGTTCGGCATGGACGAGTTGCTGGCGCGCATTCGGGCGGCTGTGCGCCGGGCAGGAGGTGCAGACAGAACGGCTCCGGTGATTACCGCCGGTTCCCTGCGGATAGACCTCGTCGCTCGACAGGCGATTCGGGATGGTCGGGAAGTCATGCTGACCCCGACTGAGTGGCACCTGCTTGAGATGCTGGTTCGTCATCAGGGGCAACTCGTCAGTCAGCAGCAGTTGCTGAACGAGATCTGGGGCCCCGGCTACTCGGAGCAGAGCAACTACCTGCGCGTGTACGTCGCGCGGCTTCGGCGCAAGCTGGAGGCTGATCCGGCACGTCCGGTGCACCTGATTACGGTGGCGGGAAGTGGGTATCGGTTCGACACGGAAGGCTGACTATTGGCACTCTCCTTGACAGAGTGCTAATGGCGCATACTATAGTTGCGTTAGCACTCAGCAGGTGTGAGTGCTGACGAACTGGTTTTCGCTTCGGGTCATTCCGGCACCGCGACGACGGCGTGGTCATGAAGTGAACATCAGCAGCAATTCAACATCAGCAGGAAATCCAAGATCAGTAACAATCCAATCAGCCAACAGACAACCCGCAAGGGGAGGCAGAGGCGTGTCAGTCTCGATCAAACCGCTCGAGGATCGAATTCTCGTGCAGCCACTAGATGCCGAGCAGACCACCGCGTCCGGCCTGGTTATTCCCGACACCGCCAAGGAGAAGCCCCAAGAGGGCAAGGTCCTGGCCGTCGGTCCAGGTCGCTTCGACGATTCAGGTGCCAAGCGTATTCCGCTGGACATCGCCGTCGATGACGTTGTCGTCTACTCCAAGTACGGCGGAACCGAGGTCAAGTACAACGGCGAGGAGTACCTCATCCTGTCAGCCCGTGATGTGCTGGCCGTGGTCCTGAAGTAGCAACTCAGCGCTTTGTGCGCAGAAGACGCCCCGGTGGCCCGCCCGTCGGGTCGCCGGGGCGTCTTTGACTTCTCAGTGCTTACCTGCACAAATACACGAACCTGCACCACAACCGAACCTGCACCACAACCGGAAGAGGAATTGAAGACTCATGGCCAAGATTTTGGAGTTTGACGAGGCGGCCCGCCGCGCCCTTGAGCGCGGGGTAGATGCCCTCGCCGACACCGTGAAAGTCACGCTCGGCCCCCGGGGCCGAAACGTGGTCATCGACAAGAAGTGGGGATCGCCCACCATCACCAATGACGGCGTCACGATTGCGCGCGAGATCGAGCTCGAGGACCCGTACGAGAATCTCGGTGCCCAGCTGGTCAAAGAGGACGCCACCAAGACCAACGACGTCGCTGGCGACGGCACCACCACCGCAACGGTGCTTGCGCAGGCGATGGTGCACGAGGGCCTGCGGGTAATCGCGGCCGGCGGTTCGCCAATGGAGGTCAAGGCCGGAATCAATGCCGCCGTTGCCGCCCTCAACGAGCGGTTGCTCAATGACGCGGTGCCCGTTGATGGGCGCGAGAAGATCGCCCAGGTTGCCACCGTGTCCTGCCAGGACGCCGAGATCGGCGACCTGATCGCAGAGGCATTCGACAAGGTCGGCAAAGACGGTGTGATCTCCGTCGAAGAGGCCAACTCGACCGCGTTGGAACTTGAGTTCACCGAGGGTATGCAATTCGACAAGGGCTACCTGTCGCCGTACTTCGTCACCGACGTCGAGCGCATGGAAGCCGTGCTCGAAGATGCCTTCGTCCTGCTGGTGCAGGGCAAGATCAGCAGCGTCAACGAGATCCTGCCGTTGCTCGAGAAGGTGGCAGCCGCCTCCAAGCCGTTGTTCATCGTCGCCGAGGACGTCGAGGGTGAGGCGCTGTCCACGCTGGTCGTCAACCGCATCCGCGGTACGTTCTCGTCGGTCGCCGTCAAGGCACCGGCGTTCGGCGATCGTCGCAAGGCGATTCTGGAGGACCTGGCAGTCCTGACCGGCGCGCAGGTCGTCGCGCCCGAGATCGGCCTCAAGCTCGATCAGGTCGGCCTGGAGGTGCTGGGTAAGGCACGTCGGATTGTGGCCACCAAGGACAACACCACGCTGGTCGACGGCGGTGGAAACCACGAGGACGTGCAGGCTCGCGTCGCTCAGATCCGCAACGAGATTGAGAACACAGATAGCGATTGGGACCGCGACAAGCTGCAGGAACGCCTCGCAAAACTGTCCGGTGGGGTCTGTGTCATCAAGGTCGGCGCCCACACTGAGGTTGAACTCAAAGAGAAGAAGCACCGCGTTGAGGATGCTGTGTCGGCTACCCGTGCAGCCATCGAGGAGGGCATCGTTGCCGGTGGTGGTTCAGCGCTGATCCACGCGGCAGAGGTGCTCGACACCAACCTAGGTCTGACTGGGGACGAGGCAACCGGGGTCGCCATCGTTCGCAAGTCGATCGTATTCCCGCTGCACTGGATCGCTGAGAACGCCGGCGAGCCGGGGCAGGTTATTGTCAATAAGGTTCGCGAGCTCGGTCTCGGCACTGGCTGGAACGCAGCCACCAACACCTACGAGGACCTCGTTGCCGCTGGCGTCATCGACCCGGTCAAGGTGACGCGCTCCGCTTTGGAGAACGCCGCGTCCATCGCCGGCATGCTGCTCACCACTGAGGTGCTCGTTGTGGACAAGCCAGAAGCGGACGAGGACGAAGGCCACGGACACAGCCACTAGCTGGTCTGAGATTCCTTAGCAAGACGGGCTGTCGGTCGGCATCTGCGGATGCTGGCCGACGGCCTGTTTTCGTGAGATCTTGCCGCCGTGAGTCGCCTTGGGGCAGAATCGGGCGAAGGCCAGAGGTTGGCCGGTGGGATCCGATCGAAAGGTAGATGCCATGGCGAAGAAGAGCAAGAAGAAGAACAAGAAAAAGGGCAAGAAGGGCAAGAAGAAGTAGCGACGCAGCCAGGCGCCAGGGCCGTGACTGATGCAGAGCCCGAGCTCGCTGTTGGCAGGATTGCAGCATTTCACGGCCGCCCGATTGACGGCGTTGAGCCGTTGCAGAACGCGGTCCAGATAGCCATAGACAGCGGCGTTCTTGACCTTGGCTACGAAGCCGCCTGGCTTCTTGGCGTATGCCACTCCTCGGCTGGCCACTACGGTTCCGCGCTGGCGGTGCTGGGCCCACTCGCGCGAGACTCGTCGAGTTGGAGCCCAGCCTCGCCGGAGCGGCCGCATTTCAGCGCACTTGCGGCCACCACGATTGCCAGTGTCTATCGCCAGCTCTCGATGCATACGCAGGCTCAACCCAAAGACGAGTGGGCGCTGAACCGATCTGGGGATGACCCGATCGCCACTTTCGATGCTTGGCTCGGGCTGGCGGCTGACTTTGTCGGTCGGGGAGATTCCGTTCGGGCCAGTCAGGCTTGGCGGCGCGCGCAGGCGGAAGCAGCGACCGACGAATGGCGGCAACAGGTCCGGCTCGGTTGGGTCGAGGCAGAGATCGCGCTGATGACTGATCGACCACACGACGCTGTGGCCGCTTCGGTGCGGGTAGTCGAGGTCGCGCGGCGTGCCGAGGCGCCCCGACACGTTGCCAAGAGCTTGTTATTCGCTGGGGTCAGTGCTCTTGGCGTTGAACCAGATCAAGGCATGACCTGGCTCACGCAGGCCGCGCAGGGAGCGGAGGCGCTCGGTGCGCTGCCGTTGGTGTGGCCTTCCCGGGCAGTTCTCGCCGATACCTGCCGGGACCCGTGGCAGGCCAAAGCCCATCGGAGCGCGGCCGCAACTGCGATCGAGCAGATCCTCAGCGGGTTGCCACCGGCATTGGCCGCGATGTGGCGCACTAGACCAGAAGTGGCGGCTAATTTGGACTCAAGTAATCCGAACGAGTGACCGATGAAACGGGCAGACGCAACGGTGGCGGACGGAGGACACGTGACGACGGTGCTTGTTTGTGACGATGCCCCGATGGTGAGAGAGGCCGTGCGTGGTGCGTTGTCCGGTCTGCCTGGCGTTGAGCGCATCACCGGCGCCGGCAGTGGTGAAGAAGTCCTCGCACGCTACCCCGTCGAACGCCCCGATTTGGTGTTGATGGACGTGCGTATGCCCGGCATTGGGGGTGTCGAAGCCACTCGGCGGTTGATGTCTGCCCATCCCGATGCGGTCATCGTGATGCTCACTATGGGCGAGGACGTCGACGGTGTCGCGCGGGCGGTTGCCGGCGGAGCCCGCGGCTACATTGCCAAAGACGCGACCCGAGAGGAACTGGCCTGCACGATGACGCTGGTACTGAGCGTCGGCAGCGACGACCCGAACCAGCGTGACCCCTCGATCGCCGGCGCGACGCCACCAGTTCTGACCGATCGCGAGCAGCAGGTTCTCGATGGCATGAGCAAGGGAATGTCCAACGCGTCCATCGGCAAGGAACTGTTCCTATCCGAGGACACGGTCAAGACCCATGCCCGGCGACTGTTTCGAAAGATCGGTGCCTCCGACCGCGCCCAAGCCGTTGCGCTCGGCTTCCGCTGGGGCTTCCTGCACTGATCTTTTTATGCTCGCAAGATCCCCGGACCGGCTCCGGCGGACCTCCTCGCTGCGCTCGGCGGCCCTGGGAGCCGGTCGCTCGCTGACGCTCGCGGGGGATCGCTCGCACAAGGCAACTACCAGTGGCGGGCCGTCGGCGGTGGTGCGGGGTGTGGTTGGTGGGTTGGACTTGGTGGTTGGTGACGGGTGAGGATGGCTTGGGCCTGAGACCGGCTCCGGCGGACCTCCTCGCTGCGCTCGGCGGCCCTGGGAGCCGGTCGCT
>JBAXOQ010000077.1:0-15173 GCA_037133175.1 Actinomycetes bacterium | reverse complement strand
ACCCCAGTCTTGCACCACCAGCGTCACCTCGGAAAGGCTCAACGTCTTGACGAACCCGATCAACGAATCCCGGTGCAGGTCAAAGGTGTAGTCGGCGTCTCGCACCGGCTTGTCGCTGCGGCCGAAGCCGAGGAAGTCCGGTGCCACGACTCGGTAACCGGCCGCCAGAAAGACCGGGATCATCTTCCGGTAGAGGAAGCTCCACGTGGGCTCCCCATGCAGGCACAGAACCACGGGCGCGCCAACTGGGCCTTCGTCGATATAGGCCATTCGAAGCCCGAAGCCCGCGACATCCTCAAGGTACTGCGGTTCATAGGGGAAGTCGGGAAGATCAGCGAATCGTTCGTCAGGCGTCCTTACCGCATCAATGGCCATCCCCGCAGTCAACCAGACTCCGACCAAGATGGGGACCGAAATCCCGGTCTGTTTCGACCGTTATCGGCTGCTTTTCGGTTGCAAAGTCGAAAGGTTCTGTCGGCTTGTCTCTGCATTTGTCATGGCAACCCGCGACTGTTAGGTTCGGCGACAGATTGCCCAGACCCCAGCAGCGGGAGTGCGCACGATGTCAACTCAGACGGTCACACCCTCGGAGGCACCACAAGCCAAGCGCGGCGGGTTGGGTCGCTGGGTCAAACGAATACTCATCGCCGTGCTCGCGATCGTCGTGGTGCTGCTAGCGCTCGTCGTCGGCGCGTTGTTGTACTTCCACATACCGAGCAACTCTGCCGGGCTGGCCGCCCAAAGCGTGTGTTCGGCCACGTTCGTTGCTGGCCGCGGCTCGGACCAGGACGTATTCAAGCAAGACGTGGTCCCGCAGAGCCCGGTCTTCGCCCTCGTCTCGACATCCATCGACCAGGCGGGACGGACCGTGACCGCCAAGTTCCTGGGTCTGTTTGAGCGACGCGCTTCGTTGCTGCCTAACCGCGGGTGTGTACTTGACGAAGCACCTGATCCGGCTGCGGTGCCATTCACTCCGGCGCCGCAGAACCCAGCGCCTTGGCCAGCCGGAGACGCGTCGGTACCGCCGGCGCAATGGGGCCCGGGCGTCAATGCTGCTGGCCTGCAAAGCGTGGTCGACCGGGCATTTGTGGGAGCCGGCGATCCGGCCGCCGCGAATGCTCGCGGGATGGCTGTCGTCTACAAAGGCCGGCTCCTCGTCGAGCGCCAAGCCCAGAACTTCCCCGCCGGCACCGCGCTGTTGGGTTGGTCGAGCACCAAGACCGTCGCCGCGATGCTGTTCTACCTGCGCGCCACCGAAACTGGCTTTGACATAGCGAAGCCGGTGGTAGATGCCTTCCCACCGGGACGCGAACCCGGTTGGGTCGCACAGTGGCGCCAGGACGACCGGAAGAAGATCACGGTGTCCGACCTGCTGTTCATGCGGGCCGGGCTGGACATCGCAGATGACTATGGACCCTTCGCCAAAGTGGTACAGATGCTCTATGGCGAGCCGAGCATGGCTGGCTTCGCCGCTAGTCAGCCCCTGAAGGACCCGCCGGGCAGCGTCTGGGCCTATAGCACCGGCGTGGCCGACATCCTCGCCCAGGTTGCGCAGGGCATGTTCGCCACCAATGAGGAATACTGGCAATACCCGAAGAAGGTTTTGTTCGGTCCGATCGGCGCGTCGTCGGCGACCCTGGCAACCGATACCTTCGGCACCTGGGTCGGCGGGTCTTACTTGTGGGCCGACACCGGAGACTGGGCTCGACTGGGCCAGTTGATGCTCGCCGACGGCAAGTGGACAGGCAAGCAAGTAGTCCCACCCGGCTGGTGGAAACTGGCTGGCACCCCAGCCATGCCCACCGGCGATGGCCACGGCTACGGGGCCCAGACCTGGATCCCCGGCCAACCGGTCGGCGGAACGTGCAATGCCTACCCCGGGGTACCCCAGGACACGTTGTCGATGGAGGGCCATTACGGTCAGTTCGTAGCGATGATCCCGTCCCGCGATGTCGTGATCGTCAGGCTGGGCTGGACCATCGACAAGACGCAGTTCAATGGCTGCCAGCTGACCAGCGACGTGCTGGCGAACCTGCCAACTCGGTAACCCGAGGTCCGCAGGACCAGCTACTTCAAGGCGTTCAGCGCGTCTTCGATGCCGCGGTGGAACGTGGGATAGGCGTAAATCATGCTCTGCAGAGTGGCCACCGGAACTTCGGCATGGACCGCCACGGACAACACCCCCAGCACTTCACCGCCCACCGGCCCGACGCTGGTGGCTCCTATCAGGGTGCCGGTGTCGCTGTCCTCGATCACTTCGATGAAACCGTCGTTGCCAGCCTTGTGGATCCAGCCGCGCGCCGAGCTTGGTACCTGGGCGATGCCGATCCGGATGGTCCGACCGGCCGCGCGGGCCTGGGCTTCGGTCATCCCCACGGAGCCAACTTCGGGGTCGGTGAACGTCACGTGGGGCAGGGCCCGATAGTCCGCCGCGGGTCCGGATTGGCCCAGGATCGCCCGGACCGCGATGTTGGTGCGCCGACCGGTGGCCACCAGGACTTTCTCCGCGCTCAGGTCCGTGCCGGCAACCGTGACGGTGAACGCGGTGCCGCCATGCCAGGAATCCGCCGCGCCTCGGCGATCAGATTCGCGGCCCGGATCATCATCTTGCTGGGCACACATCCCCAGTACGGGCACTCACCACCAACGAGTTCAGCTTCGATCCCGACGACATCCAACCCGGCCTCGGCCAGGGATCCGGCAACGGTCTCCCCACCCGGTCCGAGCCCGATGACTACCGCTTCGACTTCCTTCATGCGTGCCTCACTCCTCACAGCGCTCACCACCTGACGATAGTCGCGCCGCCTCTTGCGCACGTCGTTTCCGTTGGAGTGCGGCATTCGGATCGGTGCGTACGTCGTATCGCCACAGGGAGGGCAGGAAGACGGCGATGATCGCGGTGAGGAAGGCGCTGGTGAAACCGCCGCTGGCCAACGAGAAGCGCAGCGAGGTCGCTTGTGCCAGCAGCCCACTGCGTACTTGGCCAAGTTGCGGGCCAGCCGTGAACGACAGCAGTTCAATGCCGGCGAGCCGACCGCGCAGTTCGTCCGGGATCGATTGGTTCCACATCGTCAGCCGGAACATCACGCTGATCATGTCGGCGGCCCCGGCGACTGCCAGCATGGCCAGCGCCCACCAGACGTTGGTGGTCAGTCCGAAGAGCCCAATCGCCACGCCCCAACCGACGGCCGCGAGGGCGACTCCTCGTCCGTGATGGCTGACGCGAACGGTCCATCCGCTTGTCAAGGCCGCGATCAAACCGCCGATCGAGCCAGCCGCGTACAGCCAGCCCAATGACCAGGGTGCGCCAAGTTCCTCGGCAACGAAGGGGAACATCGCGTACGGAAAGGCGAAGACCATCGCCGCAAAGTCGATCGCGTAGGTGCCCAGCAGGTCTTTGCGCGACCACGCGTAGGCGACGCCCTGCGAGATCTGGCGCAGACCGGGCCGGCTACCGACCTCCGCCGGCGGAACGCGGCTGAGCCGGAAGTAGAACGACAACGCCACCAGGTAACTGGCTGCGTCAATCGCGTAGGCCCACGGCGACCCCCACGTCGCCAGCACGACCCCGCCGAGCGTGGGGCCCAGGATCGAACCGAAGGTCATCCGGAAACTCGTCAACGCCGCGGCGGCCGGCAACTGGTCGTGGGCCACCAACCGCGGCACCAGCGCCTCAGCGCTCGGCCTTGCCAACGAGTCGAACAGTGAGAACCCCATCGCGACCAGGTACACCACCCACACTTGGGGTTGCGCCAGGAATGCGTTGACCATCAGAACCGCGGCAAGTCCGGTGGCGACGGATGAGCAGAGCAGCACTATCCGCCGCTTGTCGTGCGCGTCAGCGAGCGCACCACCCCACAGTCCGCCGACAACCATCGGAACCAACTGCAGCAGCCCGACCAGCCCGACCGCCGCGAAGGAATCGGTCAACTCCTTCACCTGGAAAGGAATCGCCACGTAGGTGACCATCGTCCCGATGAACGAGATTCCGCCGCCGATGTACAGCCGCCGAAAGTCGGCCGAGGACCGCAGCGGCCGCAGGTCCAAGTGCAGGCGGCGCCGCCGGCTCTCCTCCTGCGACGGCTCAGGCGGGGTCACCGCATCAGTGTGCCAGCATCGCCTCGCGGACGTGTCCGCCCATTCAGTGGGCCGCAGCTAGCATGACCGCCATGAGCATCGCAAACGCGGAGTCCGCGAACGTCGCTGACAGCCACGATTTGATCCGCGTGCGCGGTGCGCGTGTGAACAACCTCAAGGACATCAGCGTGGTGATCCCGAAGCGGCGCCTGACGGTGTTCACCGGCGTCTCCGGCTCAGGCAAGAGCTCGCTGGTATTCGGCACGATCGCCGCGGAGTCGCAGCGGCTGATCAACGAGACGTACAGCGCCTTCCTGCAGGGCTTCATGCCGACGCTGTCGCGGCCAGAGGTCGACCTGCTGGAAGGACTCACTACCGCGATCATCGTCGACCAGGAACGAATCGGTTCGAACCCCCGCTCCACCGTCGGTACCGTCACTGATGCAAACGCGATGCTGCGGATCGTCTTCAGTCGGCTCGGACAACCACACATCGGATCGCCGCAGGCGTTCAGCTTCAACGTGGCCTCGATCAGCGGCGCCGGAGCGGTCAGCACGGAGCGCGCCGGACGGACGGTCAAGGAGCGTCGCAGCTTCAGCATCACCGGTGGGATGTGTTCGCGCTGCGAGGGCCGAGGGTCGGTAACCGATTTCGACCTGACGCAGTTGTACGACGCCAGCAAGTCTCTCAACGAGGGTGCTCTGACGGTCCCGGGCTACAGCATGGACGGCTGGTACGGCCGGATCTTCGGTGGTTGCGGTTTCTTCGATCCGGACAAGCCCATCAAGAAGTTCACCAAGAGGGAATTGCAGGACCTGCTGTACAAGGAACCAACCAAGATCAAGGTCGATGGCATCAACCTGACCTACGAGGGGCTGATTCCGAAGATCCAGCGATCGATGCTGTCCAAGGACAAGGAGTCCATGCAGCCGCATATCCGGGCCTTCGTCGAGCGGGTGGTGACGTTCACCGTCTGCCCCGAATGCGCAGGGACCCGGCTCACCGAGGCGGCCCGGTCCTCGAAGATCAACAGGATCAGCATCGCCGACGCCTGCTCGATGCAGATCAGCGACCTCGCCGGGTGGGTGGCGGCCCTGGTGGAACCGTCGGTTGCACCGTTGCTTGAGGCGTTGGTGCAGAGCCTGGATTCGTTCGTCGAGATCGGCCTGGGCTACCTCTCACTCGACCGACCGTCGGGCACGCTCTCGGGCGGCGAGGCGCAGCGCGTCAAGATGATCCGCCACCTGGGCTCATCGCTGACCGATGTCACGTACGTCTTCGACGAGCCCACCATCGGCCTGCACCCCCACGACATCAAGCGGATGAACGACCTGCTGCTGCAACTGCGCGACAAGGGTAACACCGTGCTGGTGGTCGAACACAAGCCCGAAACGATCGACATCGCCGACCACGTCGTCGACCTCGGCCCGGGTGCCGGAACGGCCGGTGGCGAGGTGGTGTTCGAGGGCACCGTCGACGGGTTGCGGACCAGCGGCACGCTGACCGGCCGGCACCTTGACGACCGGGCCGCCCTCAAGCCATCCGTCCGGACACCGTCGGGAATGCTGCAGGTGCGTGACGCCACCGCCCACAACTTGCAGCACATCGACGTCGACATCCCGCTCGGCGTGCTGGTCGTCGTCACCGGGGTGGCCGGTTCAGGAAAAAGCTCACTGATCCACGGCTCGGTGTCTGGCCGCGAGGGGGTGGTGTCGGTCGACCAGGGTGCGATCAAGGGATCGCGGCGCAGCAACCCGGCGACATACACCGGCCTACTCGAACCGATTCGCAAGGCATTCGCCAAGGCCAACGGCGTGAAGCCGGCGTTGTTCAGCGCCAACTCCGAGGGAGCCTGCCCCAACTGCAACGGCGCCGGTGTCATCTACACCGACCTGGCGATGATGGCGGGGGTTACGACCATCTGCGAGGAGTGCGACGGCAAGCGCTTCGACGCCTCGGTGCTGGAGTACCACTTCGGCGGCCGCGATATCAGCGAGGTGCTCGCCATGTCGGTGAGTGAGGCCGGGGATTTCTTCGGCGCCGGCGAGGCGCGCACTCCGGCCGCCCACGCCATCCTCGGCCGGCTCGCCGACGTCGGGCTCGGTTACCTACGCCTCGGCCAGCCGCTGACCACGTTGTCCGGCGGGGAGCGACAGCGACTCAAGCTGGCCACCCGGATGGCTGAGAAGGGCGGCATCTACGTGCTGGACGAGCCGACCACCGGCCTGCACCTCGCCGACATCGAACAGTTGCTCGGGCTGCTCGACCGGCTCGTCGACTCCGGCAAGTCGGCCATCGTCATCACCCACCACCAAGCCGTCATGGCACGCGCCGACTGGATGATCGACCTCGGACCCGGGGCCGGCCACGACGGCGGCCGGATCATCTTCGAGGGCACACCGGCCGACCTGGTCGCCGCCAGCTCCACCCTCACCGGTGAACACCTTGCGGCCTACGTCGCCTCGCTGCGATGACCGACGGCGGAACGATCACGACGCCGAGCAGCGACACCGCCGCGATCACGTACAGGACGTCGGTCTGCGCCCCGGAGGCCAACTCCGGGGCCACCGAGATCGCCTGCGCGGCGTTCACCGCTACCCCGCCCCCGCCCGTCGCGATCGGGCTGCCGGTGAGCGGATCGACGGCCGCGGCCGCGGCACCGGACGTGCCAGCGGCTCCGGTCGCGGCGCCAGCGCCAGTCGCGCCGACAACTCCCCCACTCTGGGCACTGACGCCACCACTAGCCGCGGCCGCCGTAGTGGCAGTCGCCGCCCCTTCCACTCCCCCAAGGCCGTCACACATCGGCGCGCCCTTCTTGGCACAGGCGGGGGGCAACGGCGCAGACTGCAGAATCGACAGTGCCGGGTTCTTGCAGGAGTCGATCCCCGGCGAGGCGACGGCCGACGGAATCGCCGCGACCTGTTGGAAGCCGGCCAGCACCAGGTTCTTCGGCAGCGGCGAATAGCCCAACGTCTGGGCCTTCTGCTGGCCCGCACACAGGAAGTAGTTGATGAAAGTGGACAGACTGCGACCCTTGTCGGCGTTGAACGGCGTGTCCGTGGTGGTCGGAATGATCATGTAGCTGTAGCTGGACATCGGGTAGGTGCGACTGTCCGGGTTGGCGTACACCGAGCTCAGGTCCTGCGTCAGATCTGTTTTGATCACGGCTTTCGTCAGGGCCACCGCCACGTTGGACGCGGTGGGTTGGGAGTAGTAGCCGGCCGCGTTGAGCAGACTGACCACCGGGTAGTTGATGCGCTTGGCGTAGGCGTATTCGACGTAGCCGATCGCACCCTCGCCGTAGGAGGCCGAGACGTAGTTCGCGACACCGTTCGACCCGACCTGTCCCTTCGCTGACCCGAACGCCGGGTAGAACGACGTGTGGTGGCAGTTGTTCGCCGGCTGCCGCAGAGTCTGCTGCGCAAACGGGCACCACAGGCTCGGAAACAGCGTCTGCATGTACTTGCTGAACTGCGCCGACGCACCTGCACCGTCCGAACGGATGACCGGCGTGATCTTCTCGTCCGGCAGATCCTTGCCGTAGTCGGCTTTGATCGCCGGGTCGTTCCACCGGGTGATGACCCCGGTATAGATCTTCGTCAGCGTCTCACCGGACAGCCGCAGATCGCGAACCTGCTTGCCACCCACTGTCAGGTGGTACATGAAGGAGGTTCCGCCGGCGACGATGGGAAGGTAGCGGTACGGGCGGTCGGGAACCTCCGCAGGCTGCCCCGGCTCGGGCGGGTTCTCGAACGGGATCTCCGAGACAGCAAAGTCGACGGTGTGATGCATGTATTGCACACGCCCATCGGTTGAGCCGGTGCCGGAGTAGTTGACGACCAGACCGTCGGCACGGACGTCGGCCCGCCACGCGTCGACCGCAACCTGGCTCCACGTCGACCCCGCACCAGTGATGGGCACCAGGTCCGCGGCGGCCGCCGGAGCGACGGCCAGCGGCGTCAGAACCGCCAGCACCGCCAGCACCCCCAGGGCGCCCCCCACTCGGCGGGTTCGATGCGATCGGTCGGTGCTCATGAGGCTTCCTCCCTGACTCTGCGCAATCGGCGCAGTGCTCTGCGGCTCGGCTGGCCGACTGGTCGTCCGCCGACGATGCGGGCGGTGGTGAACAGGATCAGCACGAGCAGCAGTAGCACCAGGGCCGCGCCAAACGCTCGAGCTATGGCGTTGTCCAGCGGATACCGGACCTGCGTGAAGACGAACAACGGCAACGACACCTGCGGGCCGTCGGTGGCGTTGTAGTTGAGCTCGTTGGTGAAACCGGCAGTGAGCAGCACCGGTGAGGTCTCACCGACTACCCGGGCAACTCCCAACAACACTGCAGTGATCAGCCCGGCCCGAGCGGTCGGCAGGATCACCCTGGACAGGGTGCGCCACTGGGAAGCGCCCATCGCGTAGGACGCCTCGCGCAATCCGCCCGGCACCAGCCGCAGCACAATCTCGGACGTGCGGGTCACCACCGGCAGCATCTCTACGGACAGGGCCAGGGCGGCCGCGAAACCACTGCGTTCGAACCCGAGCGTGAGGATGACGACCGCGAAGATGAACAGGCCGGCGACGATTGTCGGGATCGCCGTCATAGCGTCGACAACCGTGCGCACGACCCGCGCAAAACCAGCACGACTCTCGTTGAGATAGATAGCGGTCGCGAAGCCGAGCGGAACAGTAATCAGAATCGAGATCGCGACCTGCTCCAGGGTCCCGATCATCGCGGCGTAGACCCCTCCCTTGTCCAGCGGATCGTCGGGGCCTGTCATAGCAGTTGTCTCAGTGAAGAAGTTCGAGTGAATGACCGCTTCGAACCCGCGGATAGCGGTGAAGGCGACCACGAGCACCAGAGCCGTGACCAGCACGATGCCGCCGGTTGTGAAGATCACGGTGGCTACTCGATCCTTGACGGTCTGCCAGTCCCGGGTCGTGGCAGTGATCAGCACATACAGTCCGAGGAACACGGCGTACCAGCACAACCAGAACCCGATGGTCCCGGACATCGGCAGCAGTTGTTCGAACAGCAACCAGGTAGTAGCCAAGGAGCCCGTGAGCGCGGCGGCCAGTGGAGCGAGGTTGTCGACTGTCAGGCCGCTGGTGCGTACCCGCGGCCGGGGTCGACCGATCCGGGATGGGGCGACGCCTTGCACGGTCATCTCAGATCTCCGTGAGCAGGCCGGAGCGCGATCGGGCCACGACCACGCTCGCGATGGAATTGACGATGAGGGTGGAGATGAACAGCACCAGACCGGCGCCGAGCAGGGCGGCCATGGCGAACTCGGAAGACTCCGAGGCTCGACTGGCGATCAGTGCCGCGATCGTGTTGGACCCGCTCTGCAACGGGTGGGTGGTGTATTCGAAGATCGGCGAGATGATCAAATACACGGCGATCGTCTCGCCTAGCGCACGCCCGAGGCCGAGCATGCTGCCTGCCACGACCCCGCTGCGGCCGAACGGAATGACGACATTGCGGACCATGGACCACCGTGTCGCGCCGAGCGCGTAGGCGGCCTCTCGTTCGGCGATCGGGGTCTGCGAGAACACTTCGCGCATTACCGTCGTCGCCGTCGGCACCACCATCAGTGACACAACCGCCCCGGCGATGAAGGCGGACGAGGTGAACGACGAGGGCGTGTCCGGGTCCTCCACTTGCAGGAACGGCAGCACCGGTCCGAGGTAGGTCGACAGCCACGCCGACACCCCGATCAGCAGCGGCTGCAGGAAGAAGAAGCCCCACAATCCGTAGACGATGCTGGGCACCGCAGCCATCAGGTCGACCAGACTGATCAACGCCCGCCGAACCCGCCGCGGGGCATACTCGGTGATGAACAGTGCTGAGCAAAACGACACCGGGATGGCGAACAGCATCGCGATCCCGGCGATCGTGACGGTCCCGGACAGCAGTGACGCAACGCCGAACTCTCCGACGTCGGGCAACCAGTTGGTCTCGGTCAGGAAGCTGAAGCCAGCCTGACTCAGCGCGGGCCAGGCCTTGATCAGCAGGAACGCGCCGATCGCCGCCATCAGAATCAGGGCGAAAGCTGCCGCGGCCTTGGTGACCCCAAACAGCACGAGGTCCTCGCGCGCAGGTCGTTCGACAATGACACGGCGCTGGACCTGATCGACGGCATCCGAACCCGAACTCGGTCGGTTTCTGTCGCCGTCTAGACCCAACTCGGGAACCAGCGTGCTCATCCGAAACGGCCGTTGACATAGTCGGCAGTACGAGGGTCCACAGGGTCGTCGAAGACCCTGCTGGTTGGGCCCTGCTCGACGATGTAGCCCGGCTGCCCGTACGAGGCCAGGAAGAAGGCACTGTGGTCCGAGACGCGCCTGGCCTGCTGCATGTTGTGGGTGACGATGACGACGGTGACCGATGCGGAGACTTCGGCGATGGTCTCCTCGACCCGCCTGGTCGAGGTGGGATCAAGTGCCGAGCAGGGCTCATCCATCAGCAGTACCGTCGGCGAGACTGCCAGCGCCCGGGCGATGCACAAGCGCTGCTGCTGGCCGCCGGACAGTGATCCGCCGGGCATGAACAGGCGGTCCTTGACCTCGTTCCACAGACCGGCGCGCTGCAGGCTGCGCTCCACAAGTTCGGAGGAGGCTTCTCGCTTGCGAGCCGTCAGTTTCAAACCAGCGGTAACGTTCTCGGCGATAGTCATGGCCGGGAACGGGTTGGCCTTCTGAAAGACCATCCCGATCCGCTTACGTGTCTCGGTGGATCGCTGTGACGGATCGTAAATATCCTGTCCGTCCAACAGGACCTCTCCCGCCAGCGAGGCCCCCGGAACCAGCTCGTGCATGCGATTGAGCACCCGGATGAAAGTGGACTTGCCACAGCCGGAAGGACCGATCAAGGCCGTCACAGATCGGGGCCGGACCGTGAGCGAGACGTCCTGCAAGACTTGGTGATCGCCGAACCAGGCACTGACTTCACGGGCTTCTAGCTCGCCGGGGCCCAGGGTGGACGTCACCTGCAAACCGCTCACGTCGAGCTGCTCGAGGTCGAGGGTCGTCATGGTTGGTGGTCTCCTAAAGGGTGTTGGGCAGCAATTCGGCGAGGGAGTTGCACAGGCTCCACAGCAGGGCCAGCACGACTGGGGCCGCGCCGACCCACAAGACCGTGTTCGGCACCCGCCGCCACAGCCAAGCAATGGCGAGGACGGCGAGGACGAGGGCTTGCGCCCACAGAGCCAAAGAAAGCGCAGCACCGGGATTACCGGCCAGCGGGGCCTCGGCCGGGATTGCCGGCGCAACGGCTGTTGCTGGCTGGCCCGTGCCCCGCGTCAGCGCGGCGCTGACGATCAGGCTGCGCGACGGCGCCAGGAACGGGTCAGCCGTAACGAGGGTCAGCCGCGCCGAGGACGCCGGCGGAGCCAGCACCGACTCATCGCTGCGCCTGGCCAGGTCGACCGTGTATTGGAATTCGCCCTGACCAGTGACCACCGAGATCGTATCCCCGACGGCCAACTGGTCGAGGTCCGCGAACGGCCCGCCGTAAGCCAGCCGCCGCCCTTGGATGACGGCCGAACCCTGCTGGCCCGGCAGCACCGAGTCCGACCGCAGGCCGGGACCCTTGGCCAAATCACCGCCGGTTGTGCCAGCGACGACCACGGCGTCCACTCCGATCCGGCTGATGGTCAGCACCGCCAACGGTTCCCCCGGGGTAAGGGGCCGGTCAACTGGTGCCGTGGCCGTCTTGAGTTCGCCACGGAGCTGGTCGTACAGGATCACCTGGGTGCGCTGCTCAAGCACGTCGGACCCAACGAACAGGAAACCGACGAAGCTGATCAACAGCAAACCGATGAGGGTGACCGCGACGCCGGCGAACAAGACCGCCGGGCTCGCAGCGCGCCTGGCTTGCCCCGTGGTTACCCGGAGCGCCTGGTGTGTCCCGGCTGAGGCCGCCACCGAGACTGGCGGGGACCCCAATTCGGAACCCGGCGACACTGCAGCGGCGGGTGTGCCCACCTGGGGCGGACTCAGCGTCGTCGCCATGATCGGATTCCTCCTCGGCCACTTAGAAAGAGCAGAACCGGTCCGGCCACCAGGGCCAGCAGCGTCAGCACGACTAGTGCGGGCAGTAGCCAGGCGAGCACGGCTGGGTCGTCGAGGGGACCCAGCCGACCTCGCTCACCGCCCGCGACCTCGGTCGCAGCGACCGCGGTCGCGGGCGCTGCCGCGGCCGGTTGGGCCGCGGCAGCGGTCCTGCCATCGGCGGAAGTTGCTCCGGAAGCACTCGAACCAGTGGAACTAGCGCCCGGCTTCGAGGTGGCTGCCGACGGCGCGGTCACGCCCTTGACGACTGCGGCCCGCGCCACCCGATTGAGGTCGAGCAGTACCTTGGGCAGCGGCTGATAGCCAGGCGGCAGGTCACCGGGCGCCGAGCCGCTGATCTGCCCTTCGGCCGCGGTGTAGTCCAGGAACCGCACGATGGCCTGCTTGTTCGAACCCTTCGCGTCCAGCGGCACTAGCGCGTTCACCACTACCGTCAGCGGGTAGATCTGCGGGTCCTTGGCGGTCAGATCAACGTCCCTGGTGATCTTGTCGGGATTCGCCGTCATGCTCTTCACCCCGGCGGCGAGCCCGGTCGGGGTGGGGCCGACGAATTCCCCCGCACTGTTGGTCAGGTCTGCGGTCTGAAGCCGGAAAGCGGCAGCCTCCGCCGCGTCGACGATCCCGATGACCTCGCGCCGACCAGGGTTCTGGCGCGGAGGCTTGGTCACGATCGTCAGACCGTCCTCAACGCTGCTGATAGCGCCGGGGAACTGTGCCAGCGATAGCGACTGGGCAACATGGTCGAGGCCCTGAATCGGCTCGAAGTCGTTGCTCTGTGCCTGATCGAGGACCGGGAAACGTTCGACCGGCATTTCCAGGCCTTGGTAGGCCTTGTTGACGTGCATTCCGTAGGGATCCGGTTGGCCGTTGAGAAACGCCCGGGCTTGCGGATCGGCCGTGATCCACCGGGTCAGCGTCCATGTCATGTCGGACAGTTCAGCGAGCAGCAAGGGGTGATTGCCCGGGGCGCCCGATGGCCAATCGACTCCCGGGTTGAGCGCCAGGAATTCCGGATCCCGGAACAGGTTCTTCGGGTTCCCCGCGACGTTGGGATCGTCGGCGATGCGATAGGAGGCGGTGATCAGTTTAGCGACGAGCCGCTGGTTCAGCCGCATGGACGGGACGGGCTGTCCCTTGCCGTCATCGATCTGGAAGGCGAGCGCGATCGCGCCAACGGCCACTGGTGCGTAGGTGATCGGGTGGTCGGTCTTTGTCTTCGCGGGGATCGGCCGGATGCTCAGGCCGATGTCGGTGGCCCCGGACCCAGCGTCGCCGCGGGCTTGTGTCTCATCCAGCATCGTGTAGTTGATGCCGACCGGGTTGCTCGGCTGCACGCAGGAGGCGGCCCGCCAACTGGCAAGTGCCCGCGCTGACAACGGACTGCCCTCGACCGTCGCGGTCACGGCATTGCCTGAGCAAGGCGGGTCCGCGCCAGCAAAGGAAAGCGGGATTACGGTGCGGCGTTCCCATGCCCAGGGCGCGTCCAGTTGGTCTTCGGTGGCACCGTTCGGCCGCCCGTAGTTAGGGACGACTACCAGCGAGCATGGCGTGTTCTGGTCGCATCCCAGCGAAGGGCTCTCGCGCTTGGTGAAGATCTGAATGGTCACCTGGCCCGAACCGTTGTCGGTCGTGACCGTGTCCTGGAAGTTGGCCGGGCCGTCCGGCAAGTTCTGATAGCGATCGACTTGCCCGTCATAGGTGTACCCGGGGACCGCCGACACCTCGGCGCTTCCGTCCGTCGCCGGGATGCCGCGGAATCCGCTGGACCCGTAGCAGTCGCGAGCATCGCGAGGGTTGCTCGGTCCCGCCCCCCGACACTGGTAGACCCGGACCGGGTTGGTCGTGTTGGTGTCGAAGGACCCGCCGCCGTTCTGTAGCTGATCGGCCGAGCTCGGTTCGAACCCGCGCCAGCTGACCCCGACCGTCTCGTTGCCCAGTCCGGTCGTCTTCGTCACAGTGATGCTGGCGTGAGATCCGGCCCCCGGAGCATCGAACGTCACGCCCGTCTCGGCCCAGACAGGTCCAAGAATCGTCATCGACACGGCCAGCCCCGAGCCAGCGACCAGTGCCGCCAGTTGGCGTCCTTTGGCTGTCACGACTTACCCTCCCTGCCCTGCTGGCAACTCTCGTGCGGGATGTCCCTGATGGACTCCCAAGCCTGAGCTCGGGAGTCCATCAGGAGGGTGGCCCTGGGAGACGGTTGCCACCTTTGAAACCTCCCAGGACCGCGGAAAGGTTCGCTATGAGGCCTGTCCGCAGTAGTTTGTCGCCGAGGTGTCGGTGCCTAGGGGAGTGGCTCCGAACGGGATCAGCAACGAGTTCTGGTTGGTGCACAAATAGCCACCAGGCTTGAAGATGTTCTTTATTGCATCGGGAGCCGTGTTGCGCACTGCGTTGAACAGCAATCGGCCCTGAGTGGTGCCGGCACCGGTGGCGAACGCGGGGTTGAGCACGGCGTACGTGTTAGGGCCGACGACCTGGGTGATGGTCGGCGCGACGGTGTTGTTCACCGCTCCCAGGACCGATCCTCCCCGCAGATCCGAGATTCCGGTCGGCTGATTCTGCTCGGCGGCCCACTTGGTGACCCCGTAGGGGGCGATACCCTGCGGGTCTCCAGCCAACCGAGTGCCGTCGTTCTGCTGGATGGTGTGAGCGCTGATGTAGGCAGCTCCACAACCAGCTTGAACGGCTGCCAGAGACGAGCCGATGGTCTGCAGGAAGAACGTGTAAGTCGCTGCGCTGGTCGGGTTCACGTACACATGGATGGCCCCCTTCTGGCCGCCCACTTGACTCCAGTCCGTCTTCGTGCACTCGAAGATGTCCTTGATCTGCGCCGTGGTCAGTTTCGTCGGCGCGTAACTGCTGCCGATCACCGACCAAGTAACCGCGTCCCGGGCGAAGGCGTAGTACGTCAGGGAGGCCTCGGTACCGTCTGTCTTCTTCGCTCGCGACATCCGCGCGAAGTCGATGCAGTTGCTGACTCCGTCGCCGCCGGTTGCGACGGAGCTGACGTACGACGGGTTCAGGAT
>JBAXOQ010000076.1:0-15399 GCA_037133175.1 Actinomycetes bacterium | reverse complement strand
GAGCCCAGGAAAAGCATCTGGACTCCCTCTGACGTATCTGTCGGGCTGGCGAGATCCGTCGCGCTCGCTACCGCTCGCAAAACGCTCCTCCCGAACCTCCCTGTGCTACTCAGGACAGATACGTCAAAGGGAGCCCAGGAAAAGCATCTGGACTCCCTCTGACGTATCTGTCGGGCTGGCGAGATTCGAACTCGCGACCCCTTGACCCCCAGTCAAGTGCGCTACCAAGCTGCGCTACAGCCCGCGGTCGTGCAGGACGTACGTTATCGCAGTGACTACCCGCGTCCGCGCTTAGCCCGGATTCGCATGTCGATTCGAATGGGCGTTCCGGCGAAGCCGAAGTCCTCACGGAGTCTTCGCTCGATGAAGCGGCGGTAGTTGGGCTCCAGGAAGCCGGTTGTGAACAGCACGAACGTCGGTGGTGAGGTGACCGGCTGGGTCGCGAACAGGATGCGCGGCTGCTTGCCACCGCGGATCGGATGCGGGTGCGCAGCAACCACCTCGGCGAAGAACTGGTTCAACCGTCCAGTCGAGACGCGCTGGCTCCATCCAGCAAGAGCCGTGTCCAGCGCCCCGGCGATTCGGTCCACATGGCGTCCGGTGGTGGCCGAGATGTTCACCCTCGGTGCCCAAGCGACGTGTGCCAGGTCCCGGTCATACTCGCGGTCGAGCATGTACCTGCGTTCCTCATCGACCAGGTCCCACTTGTTCATCGCCAGCACGATGGCCCGTCCTGCGTCGATGGCCATCCGAAGGATCCTCACATCCTGCTCGGTGACCGGCTCACTGGCGTCGATGAGGATCATCGCTGCCTCGGCCCGCTCGAGGGCAGTCTGGGTCCGCAGGCTGGCGTACCACTCATGCCCGGAGGCGCCCTTGACCTTCTTGCGGATGCCGGCTGTGTCGACAAAGCGCCAATCCTGGCCACCGATGGTGACCAGTTCGTCCACCGGGTCGACCGTGGTGCCCGCCACGTCATCGACGACGGATCGCTCTCTTCCGGCCAGTTTGTTCAGCAGGCTCGACTTGCCGACGTTCGGGCGACCAACCAACGCGACGCGGTGCGGACCGGCGAGTTCTGCTGGAGCTTTGCCGACATCCGGAAGCAGATTCACGATCTGGTCCATCAAGTCCCCGCTGTTGCGCCCGTGCAGGGCTGACACTGCGAACGGCTCCGCCAGGCCGAGCGACCACAGCGACGAGGCCTCGGCCTCAAGTGCAGCGGTGTCCACCTTGTTCGCTACCAGTAGTACCGGCACCTTGGTTCGTCGCAGCATCCGTACGGCTTCCTCGTCTGCGTCGGTGACTCCCACGGTCGTATCCACTACTAACAACACCAAGTCCGCCTCTGCGGCTGCCAATTCGGCCTGCGCGCTGACACGAGCAGCAAGACCGCGCCGACGCAGATCCCACCCTCCGGTGTCGACCACCCAGAAACTGCGGGAGTTCCACTCCGCTTCGTAGCGAACTCGGTCACGAGTGACCCCTGGGACGTCCTCAACGACGGCTTCCCGCCGACCGATGATGCGATTCACCAGCGTGGATTTGCCGACGTTGGGTCGGCCTACGATAGCCACCACCGGCAGGGTGGCCGCCACGGCTTGCTCTGATGCGAGGGCGTCAAGATCATCGCCGAATTCCTCTGCGGCAGCGGCGGCGGCCGCAGACACGTCGTCGAGTGACTCGTCCACATTGAAGGTGGCGAAGTCAGACTCGCTGCCGTCTTGCGCATCAGCGTCGGTCATGGCCGTACTCCTGACTGCAAGTTCGCAATGGTCTCTAGTGATGTGTCGTCATCAGGTAACTGCATGCCGGTGCTGGCCAGGGCGTCACGCACATGGTCCGAGAGTCGCTGGCGGATGCCCTCGCCGACCGACGCCAGCGCCGACCTGGTGTCTAGATCGCCGGGGGCGTCGGGAGTGAAAGGGGCGCCGAATACGACCACCATGCGTGACCGCAGCGGTGGCAACGAATTCTTGGTCATGCCAGTCAGGCGGGTGCCCAGTAGTGCCACCGGCACGATAGGTGCCCGCGACCGCGTTGCCAGGTAGGCGACACCATGGCGGATCCTTGAAACGTCGCCCACTCCTCTGTGCGCCTCAGGAAAGATTCCCAGAGCCCGCTCAGCTGACAGCACTGCCATGGCCCGATCGATCGCGTCGCGGTCCGGCGATTCGTAGTCGACTGGGATTTGCCCGGTGCCGATCATCAACTTGTCCATCGGTGGCACGAACATCTCGCTCTTGGCGAGCAGGTGGATGGGGCGCGGTGAGCTGCTGCACAGCAGCGCACCGTCCAAGAATCCAAGATGATTGGCCGCCACGATCAGCCTGCCGTGGCGCGGCATCAGATCTGCCCCGTACACCTCAAGGTTGTAGGCGCCGCGGAAGAGCATTCTGCCGATATTGCGAGCATTGGCTGCGCCCAAGGCGCTCGGCAACGCGGTTTGTTCCTCACGCATCGGCAGGTCTCCTCATCGAGTCAGAACAAGAATCGGTCGCTAGCGCAATGACCGCCTCGATGACCTGCGCCAGGGTCAGGTCGGTTGCGTCGAGCAGGTGTGCGTCGGGCGCCTGGGTCAGCGGAGAAGCCGCCCTGCTCGAGTCCGCTGCGTCTCGGGCGGCCAGTGACGAGGCGGTGGTGCTCACATCCGCCCCTCGCCCTTCAAGTCGATCCTGCTCCGCACGCCGTTGGGCACGAACCCCCTGGTCTGCTGTCAGGAAGATTTTGAGGTCGGCCTCGGGCAGCACCACCGTGCCTATGTCACGGCCCTCGACCACGATGCCGCCGCTTTGCTGGCAGGCTGCCGCGACGTGTTGGCGCTGTAGCTCGACCAAGCGTGCCCGGATCGCTGGAACAGCGCTGACGGTGCTGACTGCCGCAGTTACAGCGGAGTCGCGGATCGGCTCGCCAACGTCTACCCCGTTCACCGCGATGGTCGGGCCCTGCGGATCTGTGCCGCTAGCAATTGCCAGGTCGCGAGCACGGGAGGCGATCGCATCGGGATCACGCAGGTCGATCCCCTGTTGCAGCATCCACCACGCCGCGGCACGGTACATGGCGCCGGTATCGAGGTAGCACAACCCCAACTTGCTGGCGACTCCTCTAGATACGCTGGACTTTCCCGAACCGGACGGGCCATCGACTGCGATGACCATCGGCGACCCCGGAGCCAGGGAACTCGTAGAACCGTCGGTCATACCCTTACCCTATCGACAGTGGTTGGTGCGTTGATCGGTCGCTCAGCCGCGCACGGCCCAGCCCTCTGAGGTCAGGGCGGCGCGAAGTGCCTCGGCCACCTCCGGTGTCACCTCAAGCTCGACGATCGCCGTCCGTCGCCCGAGGGTGTGCAGAATCCGCACATCCTCCAGGTTGACGTCTGCTCGACCGGCCGCGTTGAACAGCCTGGCCATCTCGCCGGGCTTGTCGTCGATGACCACCGGAACCGTCTCATACAACAGAGGCGCGCCGCCGTGTTTGTCGGGCAGCACCTTCTTGCCGTGGTTGCCCCGGGTCAGCATGAGGCGAACCGGATCCATGTACGCCATCATGGCGTCGGAGTCGACACAGTTGTGTTCGGCTGCCTCGGAGAGCGCGTCGGCGACCCTGCCCAACTCGGCCTGGATGTTGCGCACCACAGTGGCGACCTCAGCAGCGTTGCCGGACAGGATGTCCAGCCACAACTCCGGATCCGAAGCCGCCAGTCGGGTCGTGTCGCGCACTCCCTGGCCTGACACCGCGACGTCGGCGGGGTCGGCGTCCGCGAATTGCGCGGCCAGCACGGCCGCCACCAAGTGAGGGGTATGGGAGGTAAGCGCGACCGCGCGGTCGTGGGCATCAGGTGCCAGCTCGACCACCATCGAGCCACACTTGTGCGCCAGCCAACGAACGTCGGCCACCCGTTCGGGGGGACTATCGGGCTCGCTGGCCACCACCCACAGCCGATCACGAAACAGGTCGCTGCGGGCCGAAGCTGGCCCTGAACTCTCGAGGCCTGCCATCGGATGCCCGCCGACGAACCGGGACAGATCAACATCCAGGGTTCGCAACTGTCGCAGTGGCGCCACTTTGACGCTGGCGACGTCGGTCACGGTGGCATTCCGAAAGCGGGACAATGCGTCCGCAGCGACCGTCGCGACAAGCCGGGGCGGCACCGCGACGACGACGATGTCGGGTTCGTCGGAGGCGCGCAGCGGCCAGCCGGCACCTCTGGACTCCGCAACCCGAAGCGCATCAGGATCGACATCAGAAAGGAAAACGCGCACGCCGGCATTGGTCAGCGCCATCCCGATTGAGGCGCCGATGAGCCCCGCACCGACGATCAGGACCTCACGGTCGACGATCACCGGAGCCGAAGTCATCGAACCAGATCTTCACGGAGCACTTGTGCTCCACGCAAGAAGACATGCTCAATGCCAGAGCGTGGGGTGCTGGTCTCGATATGAGCCATTACCCGGACGACTCGGGCCAACGCACCGGCGACCGGGATCTCCTGGGCGCACATGAGCGGAACCTCTCGAAACCCGATGGCTCGGGCCGCCGTGGCGGGGAATCCACACACTAGATCCGGTGTGGAGGTGAACAAGACGCTGATGATGTCGGCCTCGGTGATGCTGTTTCGCGAGAGCATCTCGACGAGCAGCTCGCGCACCGCCTCGGCCATCTCGGTCGCGTCGTCAGAGCGCAAACAGGTCGCTCCGCGCACCGCCCGAACCGCCACGGACATCTCCTTGGGTCGCTGGTCTGTCAGCACCGATCGAAAACTCACCCGGTCCCTGACTGCATTTTAGGCACCTCGCTGGTTGACACGAACAGCGGCAGGAAAATCCGGGGCCCACAGGGTCATCGAGCCTCACCGGCATCGACCGCGTCATAGAGGGCCGTGGTCTCATCAGGGCTCAGCGTGCGCACGGCGCCGGGGCGTAGGGACCGCAGTTCGATCGGACCGAACTTGGTCCGTGTGAGGGTCTGGACCTCAAACCCCAACTCCGCCAGCACCCGGCGCACCACATGGTTGCGGCCCTCGTGGATGGTCAATTCGACAATCGTACGGCCGTTGTTGACATCCCTGATACGGGCGGAACTGACGGCGACCGGTCGGTCGTCCAACACCACCCCGCGGCGCAACTTCTTGATATCGCCCGGCCCAAATACACCCTTGACCTGAGCGACGTAGGTCTTGTCCACTCCGAAGGACGGATGAGTCAGCCGGTGGGCTAGATCGCCATCGTTGGTCAACAACAGCAACCCATCAGTGTCAGCGTCGAGCCGACCTACGTGGAACAGTCTGCTACTGCCCCTGACCAGATCGCCCACGCACGCTCTGCCGCGGTCGTCGGACATCGCGGTCAGCACACCACGGGGTTTGTTCAAGGCCAGAATCTGCATGCCGGTCGGGACGCTGATCCGCTCGCCGTCTACACGGACCACCGCGGTAGCGGGGTCGACGCGGCAGCCCTGCTCCATCACCATCCGACCGTCAACGCTGACCCGGCCATCGGAGATCAGTGCCTCGCACCGACGGCGGCTGCCGAAGCCGGCCGCAGCCAGTACCTTCTGCAGCCGAACACCCTCAGGTAGCGCGGACGGCGTGTCGGGACGCCCGGAAGGGTTCACCCGGGATCAGAACGGTTCCACGAGCTCGTCGAGGACCGACATGTCGGGCAGGTGATCCTCGATCGGCGGGAGCTCCTCGAGAGAATGAAAGCCCATACGTTCGAGGAAGTAGGGCGTTGTCTGGTACAGCACAGCGGCGGTCGTCGGGTCGGAGCCGGCCTCGCAGACCAGCCCGCGATTGAGCAGGGTTCGCATGACTCCGTCCACGCTGACACCGCGGATCGCCCCGACCCTCGCCCGGCTCACCGGTTGCTTGTAGGCAACCACCGCCAGCGTCTCAAGCGCGGCCTGGGACAGCTTCGCAGACCGCCCGTCGGTGGCGTAACGGACGATCAGATCCGCGCAATGCTCGGCCGAGTAGAACCGCCATCCGCCGCCTATGTTGCGCAACTCAAAGCCCCGACCCTGCTGCCAGTAGTCCCGCGCCAACTGCCGCAGCGTCTCTTCTACCGACGCCATCGGAATCCCGGTGACGGTCGCGAGGTCGACCGCCGACACGGGTTGGTCAGCGACCATCAACAACGCTTCCAACTGGGCCGGCCGCGGAATATTCAAGACCGTGGAACTGCCATCCTCGTCGGTCGTGGATCCAGTGTCGGTCGTGGATCCAGTGTCGGTCACGGATTCAGTCAGATCGATGACCGAGTTGCTATCGGTGTCACTCATACTCAGGTATCCGATCCCTCGTCGTGCGGGCCTTGATCGTTCGGGTTTGTGAAGAGCGCGTCCTGCTCGTCGAACTCGGTGCTGATGTCAATGTCCGTGAAGCCGTCGCCGTGGAGCCAGTGCACATGCAGGGTTGCCAGCGAGGCAACTTGATCGAAGGCGATTCGGCCCTGTCGGTAGAGCTCCAGCAGAGCCAGGAACCGAGCAACGATGACGTTGATCTCAGTCGTGTCGGCGACCAGCGCACGAAATGATGCCTTCTGCTGCCGCTGCAGCAGGTCAGCCACAATCAGCAACTGCTCGGCCACACTGACCGCCGGCGAATGAATGTGCGCCAGGCCGACCTCAGGCGGTATCCGGGGCATGAGCGCAGCGGAGGCCAGCGCAGCGAACCGTTCGGAACCCAAGGACAGTACGACGTCAGGCAGCAGCCGGGCGAACCGCGGGTCGAGCCCGCCGGGCCGCGGTAATCGGCTCGCCTGCGCGACCAGTTGTTGCTCAAACAGGGTCGACACTTCTTTGAAAGCGCGGTACTGCAGCAACCGGGCGAAGAGCAGGTCACGCGCTTCCAGTAATGCCAAGTCCTCGGTGTTCTCAACCTCGCCGCTAGGCAGCAGGCGGGCCGCCTTCAGGTCCAGCAGGGTTGCCGCGATCACTAGAAACGAGCTTGCCTCATCCAGCTTCCAGGCTTGTCCCTGCGATCGAATGTACGAGCAGAACTCGTCGGTGACCTGATGGAGCGCCAGCTCGGTGACCTCCAGTTTGTGTTTGGAGATCAGCGATAGCAGTAGATCGAACGGACCGTCGAACTCGTCCAAGTGCACAGCAAATGCAGCAGGTTCAGTCGTCGAAACTGCCGCATCGCTGAGTCCGACCTGCGCTGTCACAGGCGCAACAGTAAGCGATCGACCGACGATGATCAGCCAAGGGCACGCGGGTGGGATGAAACATAGACTTCCCTGAGTCGATCCACGGTGACTAGCGTGTAGATCTGCGTCGTGGTGACCGAAGCGTGGCCCAGCAACTCCTGCACCACCCGCACATCGGCGCCACCGTCGAGTAGATGAGTGGCGAACGAGTGACGCAACATATGCGGGGAAACGTGGGCACTCAGGTGGGCCGCTTCGGCCGCTCGCTGCAGCACCGCCCAACCGCTCTGGCGCGACAGCCGGCCTCCACGTCGGTTCAGGAACAGCGCCGGGGTTCCGACCCCCTTGCTTGCCAGTAGCGCACGTGCCCGCACCAGGTATGCGTCGACCGCGTTGACTGCGTGCGAACCGACCGGCACGATTCGGGAGCGACCGCCCTTGCCACGCAACAGCACCGTCCGATCCTCGCTATCGAGATCGTCGATATCGACGCCCACCGCCTCACTGATCCGGGCTCCAGTTGCGTAGAGAATCTCCAACAGGGCACGGTCTCGCAGCCCTTCGTCGGTGTCTGCGGGCGGAGATGCCAACATGGCAAGTACCGAATCAACTGGCAGGGCCTTCGGCAGACGCCGAGTCGTTGCGGCGGGTGGGATGTCAGCCGCCGGGTCTGATGTCGCCACCGCTTCCTTGACGAGGAATCGGTGCAGTCCGCGGACCGCGCTGATCGTCCGCGCTGCAGAGGCCGCCGACAGTGGCGCTTGGGAATCATCCCCACGCAACAGCTGCTGCAGGAATGCCGACACGATGCGCTGATCTATCAAGGCGGCATCGTTGATTCCGGAATCGGTGCAGAACGAGATGTACCGACGCAGGTCGCGCCGGTATGCCGACAGCGTGTTGACCGACAGCGACCGCTCGATCCGCAAGTGGTCGAGGTAGTCGCTGATTTGTTGGTCGATGACCCGATCCCCGTCCGATGGTGGCACGGCGGACGCTCAACCGCCGCTGAGTCGGCGTGTCCGAATTCGCCCGGTGTCGATCAGTTGCTGACGCACGGTCCACGGGGTGCTGGCGGGGCGCAGCGTCTTCCACCCCAAAGCTCGCGATTGTGCGGCGGCCAGGATTCCGATCACCGCCGCCGGGTTGCCGAGCTTGCTCGTCAACACGAGTTCCACGGCATCATCAAGCGGCACCCAGACCCCGGGTAGCGAACGCTCCTCCGCCTCCCCTGTCAGGATTCTTCCGCCATCTCGTGGCTGCACGTCGCGGGCCAGGAACACCCTGATCGCCTCAGTGGACCCCCCCGGGGAGTTGAAGAAATCGACCAGCACATCCCATTGGCTCGCAACGAGTCCGGCTTCTTCGGCGAATTCGCGCTGCGCGGTCGCCAGCGGATCCTCACCGATCACATCCATCAACCCTGCCGGCGGCTCGAACAACTGCATCCCGACTGGGTGACGATACTGTCGTAGCAGGTAGACCCGATCTGCGGGATCCAGCGCGATCACCGCGACGGCGCCGGTATGGATAATCACGTCACGATCGACCACGTCGTCACCGATGACGACGGTGTCCGTGCGCACAGACCAGATGTTGCCGACCCATTGGTCCAACGTGGCTGTCACCGGGTAGGCCACCGGCTCGTCCTCGACGGCGCCCGACCACACATGATGATCAGATGCATCGGCGACGTGCGAGCCGGTCACTGCTGATGGCTCTCGTGGTAGGCCAGGCCCGCCTTGATCAGAGCCGCGAAAAGCGGGTGCGCGCGGGCAGGTCTGGATCGAAACTCCGGGTGCGCTTGGGTCGCAACGTAGAACGGGTGCACGTCGGCGGGCAACTCGACGAACTCTACGAGCTCGCCGTCCGTGGAGGTTCCCGAGATCACCAGACCGGCCGCGGTGAGCTCATCGCGCCAGTTGTTATTGACTTCGTACCGGTGGCGATGGCGCTCATGTGCCACCAATTCGCCGTAGGCCTGTGCGGTGACGGTTCCGGGCACAAGATTGGCCGACCACAAGCCAAGGCGCATGGTGCCGCCCATATCCGCCTCTCCCGCAATGACCTGCTGCTGCTCGGCCATAGTGGCGATGACCGGCGAAGCGGTCTGCGGGTCGAACTCGGTGGAGTTGGCCTCGACCTTGCCCAGGATGTTTCGGGCGTACTCGATGACCATGCACTGCAAACCGAGGCAGAGACCGAGGGTGGGGATGCCCTGCTCACGGGCGTATTTGAGCGCGCCCAGCTTGCCGTCAATCCCGCGCACTCCGAAACCGCCCGGTACGCAGATGGCATCGACGTCCGATAGCGCGGCTTCGGCGCCCGCGTCGGTCACGCAGTTGTCAGAGGCGATCCAGACGATCTTGACGCCACAGTCGTTGGCGAATCCGCCAGCCCGGATTGCCTCGGTGACAGACAAGTAGGCGTCGGGCAGGTCGATGTACTTGCCGACCAGTCCGACGGTAATTCGGTGGGCCGGGTGATGGACCCGGCGCAGCAGGTCGTTCCAGCGCGTCCAGTCGACATCGCGGAACGGCACCCCGAGGCGGCGGACCACGTAGGCGTCCAGTCCCTCGGAGTGCAGCACCTTCGGGATGTCGTAGATGCTCGGGCAGTCCACCGCGGCAACCACTGCGTCTTCTTCGACGTCGCACATCAATGAGATCTTGCGCTTGATGCTCTGCGGCACCTCTCGGTCGGCGCGCAGAACGAGTGCGTCCGGGGCGATACCGATGCTGCGCAACGCCGCGACGGAGTGCTGGGTGGGTTTGGTCTTGAGCTCGCCCGCCGGCCCGATGTAGGGCAGCAACGACACGTGCAAGAAGAACACGTTCTCACGGCCGACTTCTTGGCGCACCTGGCGTACGGCTTCCAGGAATGGCAGCGACTCGATGTCCCCGACGGTGCCACCGACCTCGGTGATGACGATGTCGATGTCCGGGGTTGCCATCGCCAGGATGCGGCGCTTGATCTCGTTGGTGATGTGCGGGATGACTTGCACCGTGTCGCCGAGGTATTCGCCCCGGCGTTCCTTCGAGATGACCTCCGAGTACACCTGGCCGGTAGTGACGTTGGCCATGGCGGCCAGGTTGTAGTCAAGGAACCGCTCGTAGTGCCCCACATCCAGGTCGGTCTCGGCCCCGTCGTCAGTGACGAAGACTTCTCCGTGTTGAAAAGGGTTCATGGTGCCCGGGTCGACGTTCAGATACGGGTCGAGTTTCTGCATGGTGACCTTCAGGCCGCGCGCTACCAGCAGATTGCCCAGCGACGACGCGGTCAGGCCCTTGCCCAGCGAGGAGGCGACTCCCCCGGTCACGAATACGTGCTTGGTTGTGCCCACGGGGTTCGAGGATATACGAGGTCACAGTGCCGGTGACGTGCCCCGCCGTCGCCGAGTTCAGTACGTCACAACGCGGGCGCGTTCCAGGGCGGCCAAGTCGAGCAATTCGCACGCATGGGCGGCCGCGTGGGCGGAGTCGTCTTGACCAGCGAGCATCCGGGCCAGCTCGCGCACCCGCTCCTCGGTGCTCAGATTGCGCACGTCGGAAGTCGTCACTTGTCCGTCGTGGCTCTTGCTCACGACGAGATGATGATCGGCGAACGCAGCCACTTGCGGTAGGTGCGTGACGACGAGCACCTGTGACTTGTGGCTGAGTCGAGCCAATCGCCGTCCGATCTCGACCGCGGCTTTGCCCCCAACACCGGCGTCGACTTCATCGAACACGAAGGTGGGGGCGGTGGCCGAGCCTGCGAGGACCACTTCGATGGCCAGCATGACCCGGGACAGTTCCCCGCCGGACGCGGCCTTGGTCAGCAACGCCGGTTCGCCGCCGCGGTGGGCCGACAGCCGGAAAGTCACCTCGTCCACACCATCAGGTCCGAACCCGACCGGCTCGGCAAGGTCCGGAAGGATCAGCGGGTCGCCCGGTCCGCGGTGGGGCCTGTAGGTGACGCTGATGACCAACGCGGAGTCCGGCATCGAAAGGCCGCGTAACTCGTCGCCAACCTGCTCGGCGAAGAACTCCGCGGCAAGTCGGCGCAGCGAGGTGACGGCGACGGCAGCAGCGGCCAGCTCCGTACGGGCGGCTGCACGCTGCGCCTCCAGGGCCTCGATATCGCACACCTTGTCGATCTCGAAGACTCGGGATGCGGCCCGGGCAGACCAGGCTAGGACGTCAGCCAGGCTCGGACCGTACAGGCGCGCGAGTCCGGTGAGTTCAGCACGGCGGCTCTGCACGACCTCAAGCTCCCCGGGGCTCGGATCGAGGTCGCTCAGGTAACGGGACAGGTCCATCCCGACCTCGTTGGCCAGGATCATCACTTCGTCGAGCCGAGTCGCGAGTTCGGCCAGCCCCGGGTCCAAGCCAGCAGCGCTGGTCAACGCCCGCTTGGCGCGGGCGGCGAGTCCGCAAATGCTGTCGGTATCACCGTCGCCGTCACCGAGCACGGCGCCCAGGGCGCCCTGGGCCGCCGTGCTGAGCTCCTCCAGGTTGCCTAGTCGAGTGGCGCGCTCAGCGAGTTGTTCATCCTCGCCGGAGACGGGGGCGACGGCTTCGATGTCCTCCAGGCCGCGCAGCAGGCGGGAGCGCTCGTCCAACATTGCTTCGCGGCCGGCGGCGGCCGTCGCGACGGATTCGTCCAATCCCAGCACCCGGTGATACGCCGCGGAGTAGTCCTCCATGGCCGCGGCCAACTTCGGTCCGGCGTAGCGATCGAGCACCGCCCGCTGAGCAGACTCGCGTCGAAGCGACAGTTGGTCGGACTGACCGTGCACGGCGACAAGCTGCTCTCCCCACTCGGCCAGCAGCGACTGCGGGACACCCACCCCACCGGCAGAGCAGCGGCTGCGGCCGTTGACTGGCAGGGTACGAGTGAGGACGAGTACGCCGTCATCAACGACTCCCCCGGCGTCTTTGACACGTTCGATGATTGGGTGATCCTCAGGGAGAGTCCAGCTGCCGTGCACTCGGGTGTCATCGGCGACCGCGAGTCCGGACTCGGATTTGCCGCCGAGCAGCAGGTTCAGCGCGGTCAGCACCATGGTCTTGCCAGCGCCCGTCTCGCCGGTCAGCACGGTCAGGCCAGGACCCAAATCGACGTGGGCGTCCCGGATCAAACCCAGGTTGTGCAACTGCAGATACTCGATCATGGCGCTGCTTCCTGCCGTCGAAGCGCGATCATGTCGGCCGGTTCGGGCGCATCCCTCATCCTAACTACGGTACCGACCATCCGCGACGAGGCTCGCGGGTGATCCAGTTTGTCACAGTCGAGCCTTGGTGTAGCAGTATGATACACTTGTCGCATACTGCTACAACGCCACCCAGGAGGTCCTCAATGGCAGCCGCCCCCGACCGTCCCACCCGGTTCGCCGCTGACCTGCTCGACTCTGCCGCGGTGGAAGGGGCACGAGCGTCTCGCTCGACCAAGCAGCAACTGGACCATTGGGCACGGGTCGGTCGCGCCGTCGAGATGCACCACAGCGTGGCCGTGCGCCGTGTCGCGGACGCAATCGCTGGCGCGCTGCCGATGACCTCCCTGTCTGAGGGTGAGGCCGTGGTCGTCAATGCCGAGATCGACGCAGCCATCCAGGAGCGTGCCCGGGCGATCTCGTTTGGGGAACGACTAGCCGCCGAGGGTGTGACCACAGTGGCCTTGGACGACAACGGCAATCTCATGCGCCACCACCCCGACGGCACGGTCTCCGCGTTGACTGACGGACAGATCCAGACTACGTGAGCCGCCTGGATCTGGTGGTCGGTCCGAACGAGGCCGGAAAGTCCACGTTCGTGCGTTTGATCCTGGCCGGGGCCGCGCCGCTGTCATTGTTCGTCAACGCCGACATCATCGCGGCGCAGCGGTGGCCAGACTACCCGGCTGCCCATGGGTATGAAGCGGCACGGATCGCCGCTGCCACTAGGGCACGACTCATCGCTGAGCGCCGGACGCTGATCGCAGAGACCGTGTTCTCGCACCCGTCCGAACTCGAGTTGATCGATGCAGCTCATGTCGCTGGCTACTTCGTGGCTGTGCACGCCCTGCTGGTCCCGGTCGATCTCACTGTTCAGCGTGTCGCCGCACGGGTCGCCGCTGGCGGTCACTCGGTGCCGGAAGACAAGATCCGCAGCCGCTACACGCGACTGTGGCCCCTCGTCGCTGACGCCATCGCCAGAAGTGACACCGCCAGCATCTGGGACAACTCGCACTTCGACGGGCCGCAACTGGCCGCACTGTTCGCCGATGGCCTGCCCATCGGCGAACCATCCTGGCCGACCTGGACTCCGCGGGCACTGACAGCCCGCTGGCCTTGACCGGCAGATTCAGCTCGCGGACTCATCCAACTCAGGGTCGGAGTCACGGCCGCGCCAGCCGCTGACGGGTAAGGCGAACTTGCGGACCAGCCGACCCGAGAACGGGGCGGCATGAACCCGGGCGAGCTTCACCGGCTCGCTGCTCTGGCGGATCTCGACCCGTGATCGGGGTGGGGCTTCGATCAGGCGTCGGCCGTCGCACCAGATCACCGCGGCGTCTGACTGTGCCATCACCTCGATGTCGATCTCGCTCTTTGGTCCGATGACCAGCGGCTTGCTGAACAGCGAGTGGGCACTGATCGGCACGATCAGCAGAGCATCTACATCCGGCCACACGACCGGTCCGCCGCCGGACCAGGCATACGCGGTGGATCCGGTCGGGGTTGCACAGACAACGCCGTCGCAACCCCACTGCGATACCGGTTTGTCATCGACCGCCAGCACGACTTCGATCATGCGTTCACGGGCCGCCTTCTCCAAGCACACGTCGTTCAACGCCCAGCCGGTGATCCGTTCGCCGGTCGGCCAGAAGACCTCGACCTGCACCGTGGAGCGTTCCTCGACCACGTAGCTGCGGGTGATCACCGCGGCCAGCACCGACGGCAGGTCCTCGGGTTCGGCTTCGGCCAGGAATCCGATGTGCCCGAAGTTGACCCCGAACAGCGGGACGTTCTTGCCCCGGGCCAGTTCGGCGGCCCGCAGAATCGTGCCGTCTCCCCCGAACACCATCACCAGTTCGCAGTCAGTGACGGCATCGCTCGGATCCACCCCCACAACGTCCGCCAGCCCGACGCGCTCGGCGTCCTCGGCCAGCATGTGAACCTCAATGCCGGCCTGCAACAGTCCGCGCACCGCGCCACGGGTGATCTCGCGCGCGTCGTCCCGGAAGAAGTGCGGGACGATGAAGACACGACGAACCTCGGCAAGCGGTTCCCTCGTATCAGTCACTGTGGCCCCTCATCGATCGCGCGTATGATGTCAGTATCGCCTATGCCGAAGGCCCCGCGGCGCAGCCACAGGAAGTACTCGACGTTTCCGTTGGGTCCGGGCAGCGGGCTGGCCACGATTCCGACGCAGCCGAGACCGAGCCCGGCGGCGTCGGCGACGACCCCGGCGACAGCCGAGGCGCGCAGCACCGGATCCTTCACCACACCCTTCTTGCCGACCTTCGACTTGCCGACCTCGAACTGTGGCTTGACCATGAGCACGAAATCCGCATCGCGTGTTGCCGCGGCCTGAAGCGCGGGAAGCACGGTCCGCAGCGAGATGAAGCTCAGGTCGGCGACCACTAGGTCCGGCGGCACCGGCAAGGCCGCCGGCTCGAGGAACCGAATGTTCACCCGATCCATCACCACGACGCGCTTGTCGGTCTGCAACCGCCAGGCGAGCTGGCCGTAGCCGACATCGACCGAGTAGACCCGTCGCGCTCCCCGTTCCAGCAGCACCGCGGTGAACCCGCCAGTCGACGCGCCCGCGTCCAAAGCGACCCGGTCACTGACCACGACACCGGTGAACGCGTCGAGGGCGCCGATCAGTTTTCCGGAACCACGCGATACCCAGTCGTTCGCGGGATGTTCGCGCACCACCAGCGGCTCGTCGTCGCCGACCTGTCGGTCGGGCTTGGTGAGCACGATGCCGTGCAACTCGACGACCCCGGAGAGCACCATGTCCCGAGCGGCATCCCGGGAGCGGGCAAGTCCGCGGCGCACCAGCTCAGAGTCGAGCCGTCGTCGAACCATGTGCCGACCTCACCCGACCCTCACCCTGGTATGCAGACCCTGCGGGGCAGTCTGCATCTTAGGTGTGCTTTGCCTCGTCCAGACTCTCTTTGAGTTGCGTGTGGACCTGCTCCAGCACCGCGAGTTGCTCCTCGACGGGCTTGCCCCCAAGTTCCCCCAGTGCGGCGGCTGCCTCATCAAGTCCGGTCGCCGGCACCG
>JBAXOQ010000075.1:0-15459 GCA_037133175.1 Actinomycetes bacterium | reverse complement strand
GGAGCAGGGAGCGGCGCTCGCGGCGGCGGTGAACGCGGTGATCACCCGCACCCGCAGGCAGGCCAACGCCAAAATCCACGACCCCGACGCCGATGTTCCCGACGCCGATGTTCCCGATGCCGGTGTTCCCGATGCCGGTGTTCTCGTCCTTGACGTCGTCGACCTCGCCGTCCCCGGCGGTGCCGGCTCTGGTGATGGTGGTGCGTCTGATCCGGGGGCTGCGGCGGGACAGTTCGAGATTGTTGACGTCGCCCCGTCCTTGACCCCGATCACGGACTGGCCACTGGACCCGGGCCAGGCCCGCGCGGACGCGCTGGTGGACCTGGCCCGGCTGGCAGCGGCAGCGGGGGACCTGCCCGAATGCGGTGGGCTGGCCCCCACCGTGATCGTCACGGTGCCGCTGGCCCGACTCGAGGCGGACTGCACCACCCCCGCCACCGGGGCGACCCCCACCAGGGCGAACCACGGTCTGGGCGGCGACCGCGGGCACAGCGACAGCGGGCACGGGTCGGGTGATCAGGCGGACCTGTTCGAGAACCGTTCGGCGTTCGTGGCGGTGTCCAACGGGCCCGGACAGTTCCTGGTCTCGGCCCGCACCGCGGCGCGGCTGGCGTGCGATTGCACGATCCACCGGCTGGTGCTGGACCCGGCCGGGCTGCCGCTGGACGTCGGCCGCTCCACCCGGGCGATCCCCAAACAGATCCGGATCGCGCTGAACCAGCGCGATCAGGGATGCTGCTATCCCGGGTGCGAGCGACCACCGGGCTGGTGCGAAGCCCATCACGTCAAAGAATGGGCTCGCGGAGGTTCCACCACCCTCGACAATTTGATCTTGGCTTGTGCCCGGCATCACCACGTGATCCACGAGTCCGAGCACACCATCACCATCGAACCCGGCCAACGACCAGTGATCACCAAACCCCGCTGGCCAGCCGCCGCCTGAAGAGACACTGACGCCGACCGGGTCCAGGGCGAACAGCAGCTCCAGGCTGCCCTTGCCTCGGACTCGATCCCAGAGCGCCGTGAGACGATGAAGATCGCGAAACCAAAGCGCGCAAGCAACCGATTCCCCAGTGGCAGAGGCGGTTTCGGCTTGCCAGGGGGTCCACCTCAAGCTCAACGGAACCCTGAGGGTTCGACCCATTTGACCGATTCCAGGGCCGTTGTTTGCGACACGCCGAAAGATTGCCGGTGTTTCTTGGTGGAGTTCCTTGCGCGGGTCTGGCGTGCCACCTAATGTTCGAGCCAGCCAAGGGTAAACCCTTCAGATAAGCCTCAAGTTGAGGTTTATCCTCCGGGAAATTGTAGCTCTTCCCCGAGCCCCTGACGCTCTTCCCCGAGCACTGCGCGCAATGCCGTCACGCCCTTTTGCGGGTCGGTGCTGCGTGCCCACATCAGCTCCGACGTCTCCTCCTGGAACGCCGGTAATCAATTCAAGACGAGAGGACCACGTTGTGGCAGCCCCGCAGAACTATCTAGCCGTTATCAAGGTCGTTGGCATCGGCGGCGGCGGCGTGAATGCCGTCAACCGCATGATCGACCTCGGCCTAAAGGGCGTCGAGTTCATCGCGATCAACACAGATGCGCAAGCACTGCTGATGAGCGATGCCGACGTCAAACTCGATGTTGGACGCGACCTGACGCGCGGTCTGGGAGCCGGCGCCGATCCCGAAGTTGGCCGCAAGGCTGCAGAGGATCACCAAGACGAGATCGAAGAGGTCCTGCGCGGCGCCGACATGGTGTTCGTGACCGCAGGCGAGGGTGGCGGTACCGGAACCGGTGGTGCCCCCGTCGTGGCGAAGATTGCCCGCACGCTTGGAGCGCTGACCATCGGCGTCGTCACCCGACCCTTCGGATTCGAGGGCCGTCGTCGCGCGACACAAGCCGAGAGCGGTATCGACGCTCTTCGCAATGAGGTCGACACCCTCATCGTGATCCCGAACGACCGACTGCTGTCCCTGGCCGATCGCTCGATCAGTGTTGTCGATGCCTTCAAGCAAGCGGACCAGGTGTTGCTGCAGGGCGTTTCGGGCATCACCGACCTGATCACGACTCCGGGCCTGATCAACCTCGATTTCGCTGACGTCAAGAGCGTGATGTCAGGTGCCGGCTCGGCGCTCATGGGCATCGGTTCGGCTCGAGGTGAAGAGCGTGCGATGGGGGCCGCCGAGATGGCGATCTCCAGCCCGCTGCTTGAGGCCAGCATCGAGGGTGCGCACGGCGTGTTGCTGTCGATCGCCGGCGGAAGCGACCTGGGTCTGTTCGAGATCAACGAGGCTGCTCGGATGGTGTCAGAGGCGGCCCACCCCGAAGCCAACATCATCTTCGGTGCCGTCATCGACGACACCCTCGGTGACGAGGTTAGGGTCACGGTCATCGCCGCAGGCTTCGACGGTGGCCAGCCGCTGCCCAAGCGCAAGACAGCGGGCGGTAGGTCACTTGCCGGGGATCCGATGGCGGGTCGCACCGCTCCAGCTCACCGTTCGCAGTCGGCCGCAGATCCGTACGAGACCGTCGATCTGTCCGCTCTTGAAAGGGACCGCAGTGTGACAGCTTCTCGACCTGCCGCCCCCGCGGGTCGCAATATCGACTTCGACGAGCCGGCCAGTGTCGATTTGGACATCCCGGATTTCCTGAAGTAGATCAAACCACTCCACGGCGAACGGACCGCGAATGTGGACCGGTGTCATACCTGCTGATGTGCAGATGCCGATCCAGGCGGGCTGGTGGGCGCAGTATGCGTTCACCGACCGCCTGGGCGGCGTCAGTGCGGGGGAGTTCAGTTCATGGAACGTCGGCGTCCACGTGGGCGACGAACCGGCTTCCGTCCACCGCAACCGCGAACTGCTGGCCGAACGGATAGCGCAAGTAGGTGTCGCGCAACCTGCCCCGAAACTGGCTGTCCTGCAAGGAGTCCATGGCGCTGATGTGATCGTCGTCGACTCCAACGCGACGCAGTCCAATAGTGGGGCAGACGGCATTGTCACCACATCGACCGGACTGGCCGTTGTGGCAACAGCGGCGGACTGCGTGCCGATGGTTCTTGCGGATGTGACTGCGGGGGTTGTTGGTGCGGCCCATTGCGGCTGGGTGGGTTTGACGGTCGGGATCGTCGACGCGGTGGTCGATCAGATGCTTGCTCTCGGGGCGAAGCCCCGGAACATGGTCGCGGTCGTCGGTCCGGCGATCTGCGGTCAGTGTTACGGAGTCCCCGACGAGCGTGCCGAGCAGGTTCGGCAGTTCGTTCCGACTGCTGTTGTGCAGGCCCGCAACGGTGGTCCGGGCATCGATGGGCGAATCGGCGTGTTGGCACAACTGTCGGCTCGTCGCGTCAGCGCCACGACAGTGGGGGGCTGCACGTTCGAGGATCTGGATCTGTATTCCTATCGGCGCGACGGGAGCACCGGCAGGCTCGGTGCGGCGATTGTACTGAGGTACGCACAATGACCGGTGGCAGTGATGCGGTGGTAGAAGGTGTCAGTCCGCGACGCGACGAGTTGCAGCAGCGACTCACCGACGTCAGGGGTCGGATCGCCGCCGCCGCACATGCCTGTGGCCGCGACCCGGATGAGGTGACCCTGGTAGTGGTCACCAAGACCTGGCCGGCCAGCGACGTGCGGATTCTGGCGGAGCTTGGAGTCCGCGACGTTGGTGAGAACCGTGACCAGGAAGCGTCGCCCAAGCACGATCAATGCTCGGACCTGCCCGTGCGCTGGCACTTCATAGGCAGACTGCAGACCAACAAGTGCGCGTCCGTGGTGCGCTACGCGGACCTGGTCCACTCAGTGGACCGACCGAAACTGGTGGCGGCCCTGGCTCGCGGGGTGCGATTGGCCGAACGCGAACCACTGCCGGTGCTTGTACAGGTCAACCTTGATCCAAACGGGCCAGAAGGTTCGGCTCATGCGTCGGAGTCGTCGCAACGAGGCGGAGTGGCGCCGCGTGAGGCTATGGCGCTGGCCGATGTCATCAGGGCCAACGAGCACCTTGTGCTCGCTGGAGTCATGGGGGTTGCACCGCTGGCGGGCGATCCGACAGAAGCCTTCGGGCGACTGCGAGAAGTCAGTGACGAACTGGCGGGCGTTTACCCGTCCGCCACGATCTTTTCCGCTGGAATGAGCGGGGATTACGCAGCTGCGATCAGCGCAGGTGCGACACATGTCCGGATAGGCGCGGCGGTTCTCGGGCACCGTGCACCTTATGGAGTAACGTCAGACACCGACGGCGGATCCCCACGCGGTCGGTCCGATGCGAACGCAATTTAGGAGTGAAGCATGGCCGGCGCAATGCGCAAGATGGCGGTCTACCTCGGTCTCGTCGAGGATGACCAGTACGAAGATGAGTCGATGCACACCGATCCCACCAGCGACCCGCGCGATCAGGCGACGGAGTCTTCGGTGAGTCGCTCTAGCCGCTACGGCGAGCCGCGGACTGAGGCCAAGCGTGCAGACACGCTGCGGGTCTCAGAGCGTGACGAGGATGAAGTCGCGCGACGTCGACAGGGAACCGAGCGTTCCAGTGTCGACCGGCTCGGGACCGATCGCCCAAGTCAGGCCTGGCGGACCGATACCGTGGCTAACGAGCCGGTTGGGACCCATCCGGCGGGCAGCAGGGCAAGATCCCGCAGCGCCGCCCGACCGGGTGCCGAGGGCTACAAGATCACGACACTGCATCCACGCAGCTACAACGATGCCCGGCGAATCGGCGAGGAGTTCCGAGAGGGAACGCCTGTGATCATGAACCTCACCGAACTGGACGACACTGACGCCAAGCGGATCGTTGACTTCGCTGCTGGCCTGGTGTTCGGTCTGCGTGGGTCGATCGAGCGGGTCACAAACAAAGTGTTCATGCTGTCACCAGCGAATGTGCAGGTGGGTGCTGACCAGGCCCGTGCACAGTTGGAGCAGGATGGATACATGAGCAAGCGCTGATGCTTGCTCATGGCCAGTTGATCACGGTTGCGATGGCGGGGGTCCAGCGGTGAGTGCGGTCGGTCAGATTGTGACGACCGTCCTGTGGCTGTACTTCATGGTGCTGCTGGCGCGCTTCGTCATCGATCTCGTGCAGATGCTGTCGCGGGAATGGGAACCGAAGGGAGTCGTGCTTCTGCTATGCGAATTCGTCTACACGCTGACCGATCCGCCCCTCAAGCTGCTGGGCCGGTTGATTCCGCCGCTGAAGATCGGGCAAGTGAGTCTGGACCTGTCGTTTCTGGTGCTGATCATCTTGCTGCAGATAGCGATACAACTCTCGGCGACGCTGCTGTGAGGGCTGACGAACCGCCGCCGGCCGAACCCCCGCCCCCCAGCGGACCGGCGTACGCATTGCCGCCACCTGTGCCCGACCATGTTCTGGACTCGGCCCCGGTGTCAGCGATTCGTCCGCCGACGCCGTATGGGTGTGCGTTCAGCGACATTGCCGAGGGCGCGGCCTCGTACTGGTAGTGAAGTGTTGCGCTGTGGCCGCCTTAGGCCTTGGCCAACGTGTACGTCAGTCCAAGGTCGTCGCTGGTGTGCACATCGCTTCCAGCCAGGGTGTCCACCGGGGTGAACTCGACGGCCAACACCTCGGCGGCGATTGCTGGCCCGTGGGTCGTCAGCGCCTCCGCAGTCGCACCCTGTGCCGCCCACTGCACGGTGATCCGGTCCGTCACCTCAAGCCCCGCCTGCTTTCGGGCTTCCTGGATCTCACGCACGATGTCTCGGGCAAGACCGAGCGAACGCAACTCGTCGTCCAGGGTCAGGTCCAGCGCCAGCATCTCGCCGGCATCGGCCGTCACCGCCCAGCCCTGGCGAGGGACTTCGGTGATGATGACGTCACCGATCAGCACCGGTGTCACCTCGCCGGCGACTAGTACGGTTGGTTGCTCGCCCCGGCGGAAGGCGCCATGTAGTTCGCGAGCGTCGGCGGCGGCGATCGCCTTGGCGACCATCGGGGTGGTCTTGCCGAAACGCTTGCCGAGTTCGCGGAAGTTCGCTTTCGCGGACACGTCGACCAGGTCGTCCTGATCGGAGTCCAGCTTCTCGATGGACAACACGTTGATCTCGTCTAGCACCTCTTGCTGCAGGTCTGCCGGCAGTCCGGCCCACAGTGGTGCGGCGACGAGGGCGCGACGTAACGGTTGGCGTGTTTTGATCTTGGAGCTCGACCGGGCCGCCCGGCCGAGCTCCACCAGGCGACGGACCACCGCGACCTGCTCGCGCAGTTCCGGCGCCACGACCGCCGCTGACATGGTCGGCCAGTTGGCCAGGTGAACGGATTCGGCCACATCGGGGTCGGTGGCGGCGAACAAGTCGGACCACACCCGCTCGGTGATGAATGGTGTCATCGGTGCCAGCAGCAAAGTGACGTACTGAAGTGCTTCGTGCAAAGTGGCCAGTGCCGCCAAGTCGCCGTCCCAGAACCGCCTTCTGGAGCGGCGGACGTACCAGTTCGATAGGTCATCGATGAAGGTGGCCAGCGCTCGGCCGGCGCCCTGGGTGTCGTAGCCCGCAAGCGCTGTGGTCACCGAGTCGATGAGCTGGTGAGCCGCGGAAAGCACCCAACGGTCCATGGTGCAGCGATCGGCGATCGGCGGGATCGCCGGGTTGGCTGGGTCGAAGTCGGCGATGCGACCGTAGAGAGACAGAAACGATGCGGTGTTCCAGTAGGTGAGCAGGGTCTTGCGAACACCTTCGGCGATCGCCTCATGGCCAACTCGGCGCGGTTGCCAGGCCGAGCCCGACGCAAGCATGAACCAGCGCACTGCATCGGCGCCGTACTCGTTCATCAGCGATATCGGATCCAGCACATTGCCCAAATGCTTGCTCATCTTGCGGCCGTCGGCGTCCAGGATGTGACCCAGGCACAGCACGTCTCGGTAGGGTGACTCGTCGAATACGAGTTCCCCCACCGCCATCAGTGTGTAGAACCAGCCGCGGGTCTGATCGATTGCCTCGCAGATGAAATCAGCTGGGTATTGCTGTTCGAACTGCTCGGCGTTCGCGTGCGGATAGCCCCACTGTGCGAAGGGCATTGCGCCGGAGTCGTACCAGCAGTCGATCACCTCGGGAACGCGGTACATGGTCTGCGAGCAGTCCTGACAGGCGACGGTGACGTCATCGACGAAGGGTCGGTGAGGGTCGAGGTCAGACAGGTCCCTGCCAGCCAGGGAGCCGAGTTCGGCTAGTGATTCGACCGCGATTGTGTGGTTGTTGGCGCAGCGCCAGATGGGCAGCGGAGTACCCCAGTAACGGTTGCGGGACAGCGCCCAGTCGATGTTGTTGCGCAGCCAGTCCCCGAACCGGCCTTCCTTGATCGTCTCGGGGAACCAGTTGGTTTTGGCGTTCGCTGCCAGTAACTGGCTCTTGATTTCGGTGGTGCGGATGTACCACGAAGGCTGCGCGTAGTACATCAGCGGTGTGTGGCATCGCCAGCAGTGCGGGTAGGAGTGTTCGTAGTCGCGGCGGGCATACATCAACCCGCGGTCTTGCAAGTCCTTGACCAGGTTCGCGTCCGCTGACTTGAAGAATTGACCGCCAACCAACGGCACGCTGAGCTCGAACGTGCCATCCGGGCGGATGGGGTTGACGACAGGAAGGTCGTAATTGCGGCAGACAGCAAGGTCATCGGCACCGAATGCCGGGGCCTGGTGCACCAGGCCGGTGCCGTCGTCGGTGGTCACGTAGTCACCCAGGATGACGAAGTGCGAATCGGGGATGTCGACCAGGTTGAACGGACGCTCGTACGGGGTCATTTCCAGCGAACGGCCGTCGATGATCTCCAGGACTTCGTGATCATCCCCCAGCACAGCAGCCGCCAGCGACTGCCCGACCAGGTAGGTATGCCCGTCTGGAACGCGGGCCACCACGTAGTCGGCGTCGGGGTTGACCGCGACCGCAGTGTTGGATACCAGCGTCCAGGGTGTCGTCGTCCACACCAGCATCTCGATGCCGGGGAACTGCTCGAACAGGAACCCTCCGGTGACAACGAACCGTACGTAGACCGATTGGTCGACGATCGTCTCGTAGCCTTGGGCGAGTTCGTGGTCCGACAGACCAGTGCCACAACGCGGGCAGTACGGTGCAACGCGGTAGTCCTGGGTCAGCAGCCCGGCATCGAAGATGCGTTTGAGAGACCACCAGACGCTTTGCACATAGGCCGCGTCCATCGTCCAGTACGCCTGGTCTAGGTCGACCCAGTAGCCCATCCTCTGGGTGAGTTCGGCGAACTGATCGACGTGACGCAGCACCGACTCCCGGCAGATCGCGTTGAACTCGGCGATTCCGAACGATTCGATGTCCTTCTTCCCGGTGAAGCCCAGTTCCTTCTCGACCGCCAACTCCACCGGAAGGCCGTGGCAGTCCCAACCGGCCCGCCGTGGCACGTGGTACCCCTGCATGGTCTTGAACCGTGGGAACACATCCTTGAAAACCCGGGCCTCCACATGGTGGGTGCCGGGCTTTCCGTTGGCGGTTGGTGGACCCTCGTAGAACACCCACTGCGGCCCGCCAGATGTGCGTTCCAGGCTGCGATGAAAGATCTCGTGGTCCTGCCAGAACGCGAGGACTTCATGTTCCATCGCTGGAAGGTCAATTTGGGGCGGCACGGCGCGATACACGGGGTAACTGTACCGAGGCACTGTCGCCTATAATCTTCCTCGGGTTGAGAAATCATCCTATGCGCGAGTCATGGGCAGTCGTCGGATTCGTCGGACTTCGCGCGATCGACGGCACCGCCGGCTTCGTGACTATCGGCAGGCCCTGACAACAGGAGTTGCTATGCCAAGCAAACGTGGGGTACGTCCGGATGAGTCCCCGTGGACCCCGGAGGAACTGGAGTCGGTCCGCGCGGGTTTGCAAGACGACCGTAGGCAGCTGGTGGCAGAGATCAAGACTGCCGAGACCGACATCGCAGGCTTGGTCAATGACTCGGGCGAAGGCGCCGGCGACGATGCTGCGGACGCCGGTTTCAAGACCTTCGAGCGCGAGCATGAGATGCAGCTAGCCGAGAACCATCGCGAACTGCTGCTTCAGACCGACCGCGCGCTGTCTCGCCTTGATGGTGGCACCTACGGCATCTGCGAGGTGTGCGGCGGACCCGTTGGGAAGGCACGGCTGCAAGCCTTCCCGCGCGCAACCCTGTGCATGGCATGCAAGCAGGAGCAGGAACGTCACAACTGAGCACGGCGCAGGCCCAAGCCGGGTCTCGGTGATGGCGTACCCTCATCGAGTGTCGTCAGGATCGTTAGCTCCGCAGCGGGCTCGCAATCAGCGGCTGCTGTGGGTGACCTTGTGCGTGGCGGCCGTGGTGGTCGTCATTGACCAGATCACCAAGGTGCTGGCAGTGGCCTATTTGGTTGAGGGCCGCCCGGTCGAGGTGCTTGGCCCGGTCTTGCGGCTCAACTTGGTGCGCAATCCCGGAGCTGCGTTCTCGATGGGGACGAGCTTCACGGTGATTCTGTCCTTGCTTGCTGTCGGGGTGGCAGTGGTGATCATCAGGACCGCCCGAACTCTTGGCTCGCTCGGTTGGGCGGTCGCTCTCGGCGGTCTGTTGGGTGGAGCCCTCGGGAATCTGACCGACCGGATGGTGCGGGAGCCCGGTTTGTTTCGCGGCCACGTCGTGGATTACTTGCAGCTTCCCAACTGGCCGGTGTTCAACGTTGCCGACATGGCGATTGTCGGTTCGGCCATTCTGATGGGCTACCTGACCCTCCGCGGGGTCGGCTTGTCCGGCGCGCGGTCCACTGGTACGTCCGAATCGACTGGAGGCAATGTCGCATGAGCGAGCTGCGACGCCTGCAGGTTCCGGACGGACTTGCCGGCGAGCGGCTGGATTCGGGACTGGCCAGGTTGACGGGGTTGTCCCGGACCAAGGCCGCGGAACTGATCGTCGATGGCAGGGTGCGGGTGGATGGCAGTATCTGCGCCCGCTCGGACCGGTTGGTGCCTGACACCTGGCTTGAGATCGAGTTGCCGGACGTGCGGCCATCCGTGCGTGAACAGGCTGAGCCGGTCGATGGACTGACTGTGGTCTACCAGGACGCCGACGTCGTGGTGATCGACAAACCGGTCGGAGTCGCCGCCCACTCCAGCCCCGGCTGGACTGGGCCCACAGTCACCTCTGGATTGCGGGCCCTCGGCGTGCAGGCCAGTACTCGCGGTGCCGCTGAACGCGAGGGAATCGTGCACCGCCTCGACGTCGGCACCAGCGGGCTGATGGTGGTGGCGAAATCTGAACTGGCCTACGTCGAGCTCAAACGGCAGTTCCGGGACCGCACCGTGTCCAAGACCTACCACGCGTTGGTGCAGGGCCATCCCGACCCGAGCCGCGGCACCATCGACGCCCCGATCGGCCGTCACCCGACCCATGACTACAAATTCGCCGTCGTCGCCGGCGGCAAGAAGAGCGTGACACACTACGAGACGCTGGAAGCGTTCAGCTATGCCTCGCTGCTGGGAATCGGTTTGGAGACTGGCCGAACTCATCAGATCCGGGTTCATATGGCGGCTTTGCATCATCCGTGCTGCGGGGACTTGACGTACGGCGCTGACCCCAAACTTGCCGAGAAGCTGGGATTGAAACGCCAGTGGTTGCACGCAGTGCTGTTGGCGTTCGATCACCCGGCGACCGGTGCCAGGGTGACCTTCGAGTCGCCGTATCCGGCCGACCTGGCCGACGCGCTGAACGTGTTGGCGGACTACTGACCGAGCAACGACCCGGACGGGGACGACTGGCGTCCATGACTTATGATTTGTATGATTTCATAAATCCACCGTGTATCTCTGCGTTGTATCAGACCTGATAGGAGCGGGTACGACTGTGACACTGGGCTCGCTGGGCATCGATCGGCCGTTGTACGAGATCAAGGCCGAGTTGTTCAAGGCGCTCGGCCACCCAGCGCGAATCCGGATTCTGGAATTGCTGGCGGCCGGCGAGGTGCCGGTTCGAGATCTGTTGGCAGATACCGGTATGGAGGCCTCGCACCTGTCACAGCATTTGGCGGTGCTTCGGCGGGCCGGAGTGGTGGCGTCGCGGCGGGAGGGCAACGCCGTCTACTACCGGACAGCGCATTCTTCGGTGGACTCGCTGCTGGCCGCGGCCCGCGAGTTTCTGATTGACGCTTTGTCCCGCACCCGTACCACGCTGACCGCGCTGCAAGAATCGGCCGACAACGCGGTTGACGCCTCAGATGACTGAGGCCGCGTGATCGGTCTCATCTGGTCGGCCGCCGGCTGCGGCTTGGTCGGCATCCTCGTCGCCGGCCTTCGGGGAACGCTCCGGCTAGGGTTGTGGATCCAGATCGCGGCTCTGCTCGTGGTGGCCGCTGTGGCAGCAGCGTTGTTGGCGGATTCGGCTTCCATCGGTTCGTCGTTCGTGAACGGGATCCACCCCAGTCTGGGGATAGACCCGCTGAGTGCCTTCTTCCTGCTGGTAATTGCCGTCACCGCCGTGCCGGTGCTGGTGTACGCCACGTCCTACCTGATCGCCGAACCGCGTCGGGGCGCTCTAGGCGCGCTGACGGGCGCGTTCCTGATGGCCATGTGCCTGGTGGTGGTTGCGCGCGACATCAGCACCTTCCTGGCCGGCTGGGAATTGATGACCCTCATCCCGGCGGTTGCGATTCTGGTGTACCGCCGTAATCCTGAGGTGCGCCGGGCCGTGTTCGTGTACCTGTCGATCACCCACCTCGGCGGGGTGGGAGTGTGGTTGGCGCTGATCCTGTTGTCGGCCGTCGGAGCGCTGGCCGATCCGGCCATCTTCGGCCAACAGGGGGCCGCGCTGCAGTGGACCATCTGGATCGGGGCCATCATCGGTTTTGGGGTCAAGGCCGGTCTGATGCCCATGCACACCTGGTTGCCCCGAGCCCACCCAGTTGCCCCGTCGCACCTGTCTGCGCTGATGTCTGGCGTGATGCTCAAGATCGCCATCTACGGGCTGATCCGAGTGTTGTTCTTCTGGACGGGCCCGGTGCCGGTTGCCATCGCTGTCATCGTTTTGGTGCTCGGTGCGCTGTCCGCGCTCGGTGGCATTCTGTACGCGATCTTCGCTCAGGAGATCAAGCGGCTGCTGGCGTTCTCTTCAATAGAGAACGTCGGGATCATCACCGTGGGTTTGGCCGCCGCTTTGCTGTTGGCTCACGCTCATCAAGAGGTGTGGGCGTCCATCGCGTTCGCAGCGGCACTGCTGCACACGCTGAACCATGCAGTATTCAAGAGCCTGTTGTTCCTGGGGTCCGGCGCGGTGCAGCGCGCCACCCGACTGTTGGACATCGATCACCTAGGTGGCCTGCTTCGGCGGATGCCTTGGACCGCGGGCTTCTTCATTCTGGGGGCGGCGGCGATCGCCGGCATTCCTGGGCTCAACGGTTTCGTGTCGGAATGGCTGACACTGCAGTCGCTGATCCATATGTCGTTGGACGGTAGCTCAGTGCCGTGGTCCGGCCCGCTGGCCGCCGCCGCGCTGGCGGCCACAGCCGCGATGGCGGTGCTGTGTTTCGTCAAGGTCGTCGGCTTGGTGTTCCTAGGCAGGGCGCGGTCCGCGCAGGCCGAGGAAGCTCGTGAAGTGTCCTGGCCGATGAGGGTCGGACAGGGTCTGCTGGCACTGATGTGCGTGGGTCTGGGTCTTTTCGCTGCACTGTTGTTGCCGGTGCTGGCGAACCTGCGCGGGGTACCGGTGGAGCTGCCGACCGGGCTGAGCCTGGCCCTGCCGCAGACCGGGGGACTGCCGATGCCTGCCATCGCGCTGGCACTGTGCGCAGCGGTGGCGGTGCTGATATACCTGCGCGGTCGGCGACCGACCGCGGTGACTGCGGCGACCTGGAATTGCGGACAGGTCCAGGACTCGACGCTGGCCTGGACGTCCAGCGCTTTCACCAAACCGTTGCGACTGAGCTGGGCCGCATTCCTGCGCTCGGATCGACGGGTGAGGGTCGACGGCGGTGTCGGCGTCGTCACTTCTGCCCAGTACCAGGGCGACGTGCCGAATCTCTTCGATACCAAGGTGTACTCACCGGTTGAAGCGGTCCTGACCGAGAGTTTCAGCCGAGCGCGGCGGCTGCAGTCGGGACGACTGCGCAACTACGCGATCTATCTGCTGCTGCTTCTCGCAGCGCTGCTGTTACTCGCGCGGCTGGGGGTGGGCGTGTGAGTTCACTGGGTTTGTTCGTCTGCGCTTTGGCCGCCGTTGCCGGAGCCGTTCTCGCTCCGGCCTGCACCGGTCTGATTCAAACGACCAAGGCGCGCTTGCAGGGCCGTCGCGGCCCGTCGGTTGGGCAGCCGTATCGGGAGCTCCGCAAATTGTGGGGCAAGAGCACGGTCGACCCCGATGGGTCATCGATCATCTACCGAACAGCGCCAGCGGTGGTAGCGGCCGCCCTCGGCTGCGCCCTGGTAGTGGTTGGCGCAGCTATCGTGCCGGGTCGGGTGCCGTTCACCTCGCCACTGGGCACGGACTTCCTGCTGTTGCTTGGATTGTTTGTGCTCGCGAGGTTCGCGCTGGCGGTCTCGGCTTGGGACACCGGTAGCGGCTTCGGTCTGATGGCGGTTGCCCGGGATCTGATGATTGCGATCTCCGGGGAGGCGGTCATGCTGTTGGCCCTGACCCTCGCTGCGCTGCCCGCCTCAAGCACAGACCTGCGCGTCATGGCGGACGCTTCGGCCGGAGCTTCCGTGTGGACGACTCCGACGCATTGGTGCGCGCTTCTGGTGTTCGCGATTGTGACCATCGCTGAGCTGGGCAGGCAGCCGATCGACAATCCGGACACCCACCTGGAATTGACGATGATCCACGAGGGTCCGCTGCTGGAGTACGCCGGCCGGGACTTGGCCTTCCTGCAGTGGGCGGCCTCGGCACGACATGTGGTGCTCATCTCGATCATGGTCGGGATCTTCCTGCCGCACGTGGATACGGTCGCCGTGCAATTGGTTGTCGCGGCTCTGGGGTTTGCGGCGGTTCTGGTGGGGCTGGCGTTCGTGGAGACTCTGCTGGCGAAGATGCGGTTGCTGCGGGTTCCAGTATTTCTCGGGACCAGTGCTTTGGTTGCACTGATCGGCCTGGCGACCTGGTTCTTGGTGCCCGCGTCGTGAGTGCCTCGTCATGAGTGCCGTCGTGCTGGGGAGCATTGTTGCCACCGGACTACTCATGCTGGTCGCCCGACGGCGGTCGGTGTGCATCGTGCTGGTGGCGGTCCAGTCGTTGCTGATCGGATTGGCTGCCCTGGCAATCACGCCCGCCCGCTCCAGTGCCTTCGCAGCTGCCGCGGTCATCCTTCTCGTCAAGGCTGTCGGCATCACATTCTTCCTGGCCCTGGCAGTTAGGCGAACCCACGAACGCACCCGCATTCAGGCCGATCTGGATCCGCTGCAGCGCCTGGCCCTGACCCTGGTCGGGGTGGTCGCATTTGAGCTTCTGCTGCCGCCGCTGCCGTTCTTGACCGGTGAGCAACAGCGCGGCACGATCGCGCTGCTCGGCCTCGGCTTCGCAATGGTGCTGACCCGCCGGGCCACCCTGTTGCAGCTGATGGGGATCCTGATGTGCGAGAACGCCGTGGCCCTGGCAGCCGTCTGTGCGCCGGGAGGGATACCGGTCATCATCGAGCTCGGCGCCGCCGCGGATGTGATTGTCTTCTTGTCTGTCGGGCTGGCGTTTCACCAGCGGATCTTCGCTGTGCTGGGCTCCGGCGACAGCGCCGTAATGCGAGAACTCCGTGACTGATGCCATCGGGTGGGCCGCCCCAGCAGCGGCGGTCGTTGCCGCGTTGGTGGTTCCGGCGATCCGCGAAAGACAGATGGCAGTCGCCAACTGGGTGGCTGCGGCGATCATCGCGGCCGTGGGAGCCGTTGTAGTCGGAAGTTCCATCGCTGCCACCACGGGCAGCGGGCAGGCCCACGAACTCGATGTGGTGGGTGCAGTGTTCCTGGCGGTTGGTGTGGTCGTCGGTGCCGCCAGTGCGGTGCTGGCCCCGACCTACCTACGTCACCGAACCCGCGGATTCTTCGGCAGCGGACCACGCTGGTACTACTTCGCCTTCTACTTGCTCTGGGCGATGCTGCTGGCCATCCCGACAGTGCAGAACCTCGGAATTGCGTGGGTGCTGGTGGGGGTCTCGACCGGCGTCACGTGCCTGCTGGTCGCCTATTCGGGGACGGGGCGGGCGCTAGAGGCCGGCTGGAAGTACCTGATCCTGACCACCCTGGGGCTCGTCGTCGCTCTGATGGGAATCCTGATCCTGTACAGCTCGGCAGAACGCCCGGGGGACTCACTGGCCGCCTTGAACTGGTCGGCGATGTCGACCTCCGCTACCGGGGTTCCGCACGACGCCGCCGTTGTTGCGATCATCTTCATCACAGTCGGTTTCGCAGCCAAGATTGGCTGGGCCCCGGTTCACCATTGGTTGCCGGACGCGCACAGCGAGGCCCCGGCGCCGGTCAGCGCGATGCTCTCGGCCGCGTTGCTGCCGATGGTTATCCTTGTCGTCTG
>JBAXOQ010000074.1:0-15552 GCA_037133175.1 Actinomycetes bacterium | reverse complement strand
GGGTCACTCCTCGGAGGCTGCTTTCGCCTTTGCCTCGGCGTGGGCGAGCTCGTCGACGATCAGGTGGGAGTGGCGGAAGCCGTAGCTGAAGTAGACGATGAAACCGAAGATCATCCAACTGAGGAAAACGATCCAGGTAGTCAGCGGTCGGGTGGCCATCAGGTACAAGCAGAAGATCATTCCCAGGATCGGAATCACCGGGAACAGCGGGACCTTGAACGTCCGGTTCAAGTCAGGCCGGGAGCGGCGGAGGATCATCACACCGAGGTTGACCAGCGTGAACGCCGCAAGCGTGCCGATACTGGTTGCGTCGGCTAGGGCGTCCAAGGGCAGGAAACCGCCCAGGATCATGATGATCACCATGACGATGATGGTGTTAGCCACCGGGGTCTGAGTCCGAGGATTGACCTTGGTGAACATTTTGGGCAGCAGTCCGTCGCGACCCATAGCGAACAGGATGCGGGTCTGCCCATACATCACCGCCAGCACCACCGAGAAGATCGAGATGACTGCGCCGATGGAAAGGATCACCGACGGCCAGGTTTGGCCGGTGACCTGTTGCAGGATGGTGGACAGCACCGCCTCGCCGCCGGTGCCCTCGAAGCTTTCCCACGGGTAGGCGCCGATGGCGGCAATAGCGACCACTACGTAGATCAAGGTCACGATCGCGAGTGAGAACAGGATGGCTCGAGGCAGGTCACGCTTGGGGTTCTTCGCTTCCTCGCCGGCAGTCGAGGCGGTGTCAAAGCCGATGAACGAGAAGAACACCAGCCCGGCGGCACCGCTGACGCCGGCAATGCCCATCGGCATGAACGGCTTGAAGTTGCCCGCATTGAAAGCCGTGAACGCCAGCACGCAGAAGAATGCCAGGATAGCGATCTTCGTGAAGACCATGATCGTGTTGACGGTGGCTGACTCGCTGGCACCGCGCAGCAGCAGGAATCCGGCGAGGGCGACAACGATGATAGCGGGCAGGTTGACGATGCCGCCTGCAGTCGGACCGTTGCACAGCACGGCCGGGATCTGGAAGCCGAACAGCTCGAACAGCGCGTTCATGTATTGGCTCCAGCCGACCGCGACCGCCGCCACCGAGACGCCGTACTCGAGCATCAAACACCAGCCGCAGGTCCAGGCGATGATCTCGCCCATCGTTGCGTAGGTGTAGCTGTAGGAGGAGCCGGAGATCGGAATCGTGCCGGCCATTTCGGCGTAGGACAGGGCTGAGAACAAGCAGGTGATGCCGGCCAGCACGAAGGACAGCACGACGGCGGGACCGGCAAGGGGCACCGCCACACCGAGGATGACGAAGATTCCTGTGCCGACGATCGAACCGACGGAGAACATCGTCAAGGCGGTCAGACCCATGGTTCGCTTGAGACCGTCGTCACCGCCAGCTGCGGTCTCGGCGATGATTCGGTCCACTGATTGCGTGGCAAATAGCCGCGTCTTCAGTGGCAGGCGGGTTTCGGTACTCATGACTCCCCTTATGGTTTCAAGCTTCGGGGCATCCCGTTGTCGGTGAGGAACTGTAGTGAGACTGTCCATGTCGGTCTTACTTGATCTCGCTATCACCGATACCGTAGCGCGCACGGGCCCGTTGTCGTTGGCTGCGCAGACGGCATTGGACACCTTTTTCAAGGTACTTCTTGTTCGATCGAAGGGGCGAAGACACGTGGAGATCGTTGTTGGTGTTACTCCTGACCCGCAGAGCCACGACGCGCTGGCGCTCGGGGCGGCGCTCGCCAGGACCCTGCGGGACACGCTGGTGCTGGTCAATGTCTACCCGGTCGCCTACAACTACGCCAGCATCGCCAATGTTGACGCTGAGTGGCACAAGTTCCTCAAGGAGCAGGCGAACGAGACGCTCGACGAGTTCCGAGAGGCCCTCAGAGATGACTATTCAGATCTGGAGGGTGTGGACTTCGCCATCCACGGACATCGTTCCAGTGGAGTCGGACTGATCCAGGTGGCCGAGAGTCGCAACTCGTCCATGATTGTGATCGGCTCTGCCCCTGGTGGTAGCAGCGGACGCATCAACGGCGGCAGCACCTCAGACCAGCTGCTTCACGGCTCGCCGGTGCCAGTTGCAATCGCCCCGCAGGATTACCGTCGATCTGCCCGCGACTCCATTGGGCGGGCGGTGTTGGCGTACCAGTGGACTCCCGAGAGCGAACACTGCCTTGACGTCACGATCGCTTCGTTCGCCAAACGTGGACTGCCTTCGGCGGTTGAGGTGCACTTGCTGACGGTTGTTGAGCGGGTGACGCGTTTTGCTCGCTCCCGGCTCGGGTCCAATGCTGAGAGCCAGGTGCTGGCCGTGTTGCATGAGCAGGCGCGAGCAGCCCATGCGATTGCCTGCGCCAAAGTGTCGGCTGCTGGGATTCGTGCGTCGGCAACGGTGGTGGAGGGCGACAGCGTATTGGCGGCACTGTCCAAGTTCGACTGGTTTAGCGATGACATCTTCGTGATGGGTTCGACGGATCGAGGAGCGATTCGACGGGTGCTGCTGGGGGACATGACCTACAAGCTGCTGCGCGCCGCGACGGTGCCTGTGGTCGTCATTCCCCGGGGCTCAGAGATCCCGACCGAGGACAGCTAGCCCGACGGGGGACCGGCACGCCGGTAGGTGACAACCAGGGCCTTGTGGTCCGACTTGGCGATCGGCACCGCCACGACGTCGGTGGCAACCAAACCGGTGTCCCTTGCCATGATGTGGTCGGGCGTGAAGAGCGGCGGGACGTTGTAGTTGACCGGGAACGTTGGTTGCCAACCGGTGCCGGCCTGACGGGCCGCGTCGACGAATCCGTCGTCGGTCAGCGCCCGCACCGTCCGGTGATCAAGGCTGGCGTTGAAGTCCCCGGCGACGATCACTGGACCGCTGAGCTGACCCAATATGAAGCGTAGGAACTCCTGCTCGGTGACCCAGGTCGCGTCGTGAATCGGTGCAGGCGCCATGGGATGGGCGGCAACGAAGGTCAGGGGAAGTCCTGGAACCGCGACGTCGGTGACCAGAGTGGGCACGGACCATTGGATCCGGTAGTACCGGTCGTCGGACAGCGGGTAGCGGGACCACAAACCGATCCCTTTGAAGTCGGCGGTGGGTCGGGTGTAGCTGTACGGCAGTGTGTTCGCTAGCCCGGCTGCGGCCAACTCCGCGGCGAAATCGGGGGTTAACTCCTGTACCGAGAGCAGATCGACCTTGTGGGATTGGACCTGTGCGACAAGGTCGGTGGCGTCCGCTTCGCCGTGCAGCACGTTGGACGTCATCACCGTCATGACCGCCGGCCCGGTGCTAGTTGAGCCATCACCGGTGAAACTCGGTGCCAACCAGGTCGCCTGCAGGACCACGCACAACCCGACTGTGGCCATCAGGACCCACGATCGCGACAGCACCGCCAGCACCAGCACCAGCAGGGAGGCAGCGGCGACCAGGGGGGTCAGTGCCACCGCCATCACCAGCGGACCCTTGTCGATTCCCAGCAGCCGGATGGTCGTGAAGATTCCGAGAATCGCAACGGGCGCGGCGACCACCCACCCGAGGAACGACGTCGGCCACCAACGGAACCGAGGCGCGGACATCGTCGTGTTACTTCGATCTACGACAGTTGGGGGGTCGCGCCGTCGGAATCCGGTGATCCGGTCGGGTCCGTAGTCTCGGTCCCCTCAGTGGGCCGAGCGGTTTTCGCGGCATGGGCCGCACCAGCCGCGATTAGTTGGGCCAACGCGCCGTCGGGGTCGGGCAGGGTGAGGATGATGCGGTCGAAGTCCTGTCCGGTCAGTGCGATGACCAAACCGGCCTCGCCGCGCTTGACATTGACGTAGTCCTTCTTGCCGTCGGCGCGCCAGGTGCCAATCTTGCGGTTGGGAAGACCCGTTCCCGGTGCCTTCAGCCCGCGCACCGCGGTAATCGGGTCAGCGTCAGCCGTCACGTTGACGATCGAGGCGATTGGGAAAGTGAAGTCTCCGTGAACTCCGCCAGCCTTCTCGCTAAACGTCAGTTTGACCTCGACCGCTCCGTCGCCCACCTCAATGTCAGCCATTCCCCAACCGTAGCCGTTGCCCGAGTCCGGCCCCTCCCCGACCGTTCTTCGGGCCTGCTCGTTGAGTGGGGAGTTATCGTCGGGTTTTCTTGATCGGAAACGACGACAACTCCCCACTCAACGAGCAGGCCCGAGAAACTGGCGGAGGGCCGGGGATTCGAACCCCGGGTTGGTTACCCAACAACGGTTTTCAAGACCGTCTCCTTAGGCCGCTCGGACAGCCCTCCTAACACGAGGATCAGGGTATCGGACTCACCGTATGACGCATCGACTCCGTCGGCTCATCCACGTGGGCGGCCCAGTGACCGAGCGACGGTTCCGTCATGACAGTTGATCGGTGGCGTCAGTTGCAAGTGAAAGAAACGAACCAGCAAGGGGACGGGCACCACAGGCCGTGCCTGCTGGCCGGATCGAGTCGCCCGTCAGACCGACTCCTGTTGAACAGCTTCTTCCTCCAAGTACTCAATCAACGTTTGATCCCCCAGATCGGTGACTTCGGCGTTGAGGCCGATGCGTGATATCCCTGCCCTCGCTCTGTCAGCGGTTATCTGATCGCTCGGGATCACCATGCTCAGCCAATGGTCATTCGACGCATCAACGGTGATCGCCATCTTCGTTGCCGGGGCGACCCACTTGACCGCCAATTGAGTCGCTTGACCAAAACTCACCACAGTTTCCACCGGTGGTGCGACACCGTGCTTCCAGCGGGTGGACAGGATGGTCATTCTCAACATGACCTGGTTTTGGTGGGCAGCGTCGATGATGGCAAACAGTTCGTCGGCAAGCGGCCCAAGGTTGGGATCAACTGCCAGCATTGACCGTAGGTAGGACTCCTCAGCCTTAGCTTCAAGGCGGACGGACGGGTCCAGTGGACTAGCTTCCCGGCTCGCCAGTCTGGTGAGAAGCTCACGGCTGCGGGCCAGCATTGCGTTGTTCTTGGTGACGGACGCAGCTGTGAACTTCTGAAGGGCGGCGACGCTGCTGCGTGCCTGCTCGGTCTGTCGAGCTGTGATGGCCGCCTCCGAGAAGTACTTCTCGATCCTTCTGCGCAGCAGCATGATTGCCAGCAGCCCCGCGAGGTCGGTGATGAAACTAGCGATGCCGGCTAGCCCGTAGGCGAGGTTGTTCACCAGAGCGACCGATACCAGCGCACCATTTGTCAGCGTGTAGATGATTGCCGCAGACACGCCCTGCCACGGTTGTGCGCTCAGCAGGACGACGATGAAAGTCAGCAACGCTGCCAGGGCCGTCCAATTCACCCCGTATTGCACAGCAGAAAGGTAGGAAAGCAGCAGGATGCACGGAATGCCGGCGATCAACACCAACAACAGCGGCCCGGGCAACGGGAACCACCTAATGCACGACAAGCAGGCCAACGCCACCAGGACCGCTCCTAGGATCACCGGAATCGTTGCGCCGACCGGTGAGCCGCCCGCAGTGGCGATCAAAGAATCGATGAGGTAGGCCCCTCCTACCCATGCTCCGATGCTGCAGGCAATCACCTGAAGGGAACGCGCAATGCGTTCCTGCCCGGATAGCCCGGGGGCGGCGGTGTCTCCTGGACGCTCTGGAAGTCCGGTCGCGCCGCGGTTTGGTTCCCAGATGAAGGCAAGGTGCGCGCCTGGGCCGCTGTCCGATGCGGCCGTGACGCGGATGCCGTCGGCGGTTGCCCGCCGAACCAGCGAGGGGGGCGGCGTTCCGCCAGGCAGGCCCGGGCCGCTGTCACCGACGATGACCGTCAGTTGGTTCTGTGCGCGCTCTATCGATAGCGTCGCAGTCTCTTTGGGGGCATGTTTGCTGATGTTGAGGATCGCCTCGCTGATGCATTCCTTCATCCCCCTCAGTACTCGCTGAGGGATCGCCGCTTCACCACTGTCGCCATGCCCCGAGACCGAGGAGATCTCGATAGCAACTTGAAGTCTCTCTGCTTGTCCTTGGGCCTGCTTGAACAGCCCATCGATTGACAATTCGTGGGCATCCGGGTCGTACCCGGTGATGCGGGCTTCCATTTGTTCCAAGTCATGCTGGGCCCGGCGGGCGACCGTATCAACCTGATCTGGGGAGACCCCCGCGCTGACTGCTCCCAACGTGTTGATGACCGTGTCGTGCAGACCGTAGATCAGGTACTTCAGGTGGCGCGATCTTTCCTCGACGATCTCTGCGTTCGCGCTGGCGATGGTTGCTTCAAGGGCTGCCGCGTCACGATCTGCAGCCATTTCTCGCCACGTTTTCAAGGCGAATGCCACGCCCATCGCGATACCGATGATGTCCACCGCAGCCCGTAGGGGTTCGACCGTCACGGCTTTGAGTGGCGCGGGAGCAACTACCAGATCACCAACAAGGTTGGCATTCATTCCAGCAAGCGAAAGCCGGCATACGATCAGCGCGTTCGATGCCAGCGCGATGAAGATGATTGCCCTCCAGGCGAATCGGAATCGCAACAGGAGCGCGGCGGAGAAAGCCGCGAGCGTTGTCCAGGCGACAGCCAACGGCATGGCTTGACCAGCGCCCGAAACCGGGGCGCTTATGAAGATTGACAGCATGGCCGTAGCGGTCATGGTCGCGACGAAGTACTCGACCCGCAGGCGTCGCACCATCAGCGCAAGAACCATGGCCACGGCGCACGCCGCCAGCCCGGCGAGGATCAGCAAGTGGGCCTCGGGAAATGACACATCGGCCGGGCTCGGATCGGTCAGCTCAAGAAACGCCAACGACGTCAATCCGAAGCTCACCCAAATCGTCGCGAAGACCCTCAGCGAGGAATTGACGAAATCGACTTCAGTTTCACCGAGGGGTGCAGGATCAGCCATGCGTTGGCCCTGCCTGGTGACGTCTCACGCGGACCATGTTTGCATACTGGGCCAGAAGTCCCGATGTCTTCAGGGTTTCGCGACTTGCACCCTGAACAGCTACAACCAGACCCACCTAGGCCCCCGGAAGCGACGCCAACGTGTGCCGAACCCTCTGGGTGAACCTGAAAGTGCCGTCGGTCTGTGCGCACAGGGCCAGGCGCCGCTGGGCCTCGGAGCGGGCCGTTCGGCGCTGCTCGTCGGACATCGCGAGCCACATCGCGCGTTGTCCGGTCGACCATGAGAACTCGTACCACTGCTGCTCGCTGGAGAACCCGAACTCGATCTTGTCGGTCACGGTTTGTGCGTCGACGTAGCCTGCGCGCAGGAGCAGTTCCTCCATTGCGGTGTCGCTGCTGAAGGGACCCTGCTTGCCGCTGGTGCGAGCGTCGCGCAGGGTGGGCGGCAGGTTGTCTGTCAGGACCTCCTCGACATACTCCAACCCAGGGTCGACGGGTCCGAAGGTGGTCACGCCGATCCGTCCGCCGGGCACCAAGTGCGAACGCCAACGTTCTAGCGCGAGTTCAGGATCTGGGAGGAAGAACAGGACGAGGCAACTTGAGATCGTGTCGAACTGCCCGAGAGCCGCACTCGGATCCATGGCGTCGTCCACGAGTAATTGGACGTGGCGAGCGCTGGCTGCGTCAAGGCCAGCTCGCGCTTGGGCGACCATCTGCGCAGAGATGTCGGTTCCTACGACGCGGCCAGCGGAGCCCACTCGGTCGACGATTCGGTCGATGACGGCGCCTCGACCACACCCGATGTCCAGCCAGGACTCACCGGATCGCGGCGGCATGGCGTCCGCCAGGCTCGCGGCAATCGGGCCGAAGAATTCGACACCGACGTCGTCATACGTGTCCGAGAGTGCGTCGAATAGCTGTGCAACCCGCGCTACCTTTCCATCGCCGTTCGTCAAGGGACAATTCCTCTCGTTGAACGCCTAGGCGGCACAGTCCGTCTGCCTCGCGCGTGCCTTCTCCAGCAGATCCTGCTGCATCTCTGGTCGTTCCGCTACCCCTTGGTCCCAGGGTGATCAGACCAGGCGGACGACGAACGACGCTCGCAGCAGGTTGAACCCGGACACGGCTCCTGCCGCCGCGCTCACCCGGCACTGGCCCTTGCGGCCGGTGGGGATGAGTTTTCCGGCAGCGGCGGTGCAGACCTTGGGGGTCGAACTGGTCCACGTCAGCGCAACGCCGGCATCGGTGCGGACCGGTAGGGCGACCCGCTTGCCCTTCTTGGCCTTGGCTTTGGCGGGGATCTGGCCGACGATGTGTTGGTCCCGCACGGTTTTGGCCGGGGGTGCCGGAGATGTCGGCGGGTTGATCGGAGCCGTCGCCGTCAGTGCCAGCGTCACGATGTGTCCGGATGATGTTTCGCCGTCGGCCACGGTGATCAGGTCGCTGCGGAACGCGGCGAACAGGTCACTATCGTCCACGACTCGAATCCGGAACGACGAGCCAGTGATCGAGTTCAGCCCCACAGTGAAGTCCCCATTCGAGGCGATCGAGCCGTTTGCGCGATCACCGTTGCCGTTGACCGCAGACACGTACAGGTTGGAGACCTGACCCGCGGTTAGCGTCGCCCCGCCGGGTCCGCGCAGCGTCCCATTCAGGTACCTGGCCGCTGCCAGGGTGATGACGTGGCCCCCGGACGTGTGGCCGTCGGCCACCGTGATCGGCGCACTGAGGAAGTCTTGGAACGAGCCGGAGTCGTCGGTGACGAAGATGGTGAACGTCGAGCCGGCAGCGGGGTTCAGGGTCATGCTGAAGTCGCCATTGGGTTGGATCGAACCGTTGGTCCGGTTGCCTGCGGAGTTGATCGCGACGACGTGCAGGCTGGCGATCTGGTCTCCGGTCAGTGCTGTCCCGTCGACTCCGCGCAGTGTCCCGGTGATCGAGCTGTCCGATAGCAGGGTGATCGTCTGTGGCGCTGCCGCAACCCCTGCTACGACCGGGATCGGCGCGCTGTGGAAGGCCCGGAATACGCCGCTCGGGTCCGTCACGTTGATCGTGTAACTGCCCGTCGGCAGGCTCGGCACCGCGACGTCACCGGCCGCACTGACGGACACCGGGACGGACACGCTGGTGCCGTCGGTGATGCTTGCTATCAGGGTCGAGTTGGCCTGCGCGTCCAGGGCATTGCCGTTCACATCCCTGATCGCACCGCTGATGGAGGTCGCCGGCGAGCAGGCGTTGGTGCCGTCTCCGGGCACTAGTCGGACCATTACCGATCCGGTGGCCGACCCGGCCCCGCCGAGTCCGAGAACGTACTGTGACCCGGCGCTGACGTCTAGCGTGACTCCGGCGTTGAAGCCATAGGGCGACCCGAAGCTACCGAAGGCGTCGTCGTTGCTGGCAACGGGTTGAGTTGCCGCCTCGCCCGTCCAGACCTCCAGCGTGGTGTCGCCTGCCGAGGCGAAGGTGAAAGGGGAGGCGTAAGTGCAGATACTGACCCTTTCGCTGGTTGCCGGTGTGAAGGACCAGAAGGTGGTGTTGGCCGAGCCGTCGGAACCGCTGATGGCGTCAGCGTTGGATCCGGTGAAATCGCCCGGCGTGGAGACCGGCAACGGGAAGGGAAGGGTTTTGGTCCCGTTCGGCGTCTCCGCCAACGCCGGGCCGGCGGCCAGGCCGATGGTGGCTACTGCACATACCACCATCGCCCCAACCGCCTTGGTCAACCGCCCCGCAACCCGATGCCGGACGATCATGCCAGGCCCTTGATTGGCGCCGAACCGACGCTCGGCAGGCTGTTTCCGGCGTCATTCGTCGCGGTCACCGTGAAGCTATAGCTCGTACCCGCCGTCAGGCCGGTCACAGTGCAGGAGAGCGGTGCGATGAAGGGAACGAATGTGTGGCAGACCTTGGAGCCGACATTCGACTGCGCGGTGTAGTTGGCGATGGGCATGCCGCCGTCCCAGTCCGGTGCAGTCCAGGACACGACCGCGACCCCGCCGGTTGTCGCAGTGGCCACCACGTTCAGTGGGCGGGTTGATTGACGTGCTGCGATCAGCGCCTGTGACGGTGCTGAGGCCAACGAGGTGTCCACTGCGGTTGTTGCCGTCGCCGTGAACGTGTAGGCGGTTCCGTTGGTTAGCCCCGACACCGTGCAGGAGGTGGCCGGAACAGTGACCGTGCACTTCTTCAACGCCGGTGAGGATGTCACCGTGTAGCTGGTGACGGGTGAGCCTCCATCAGTGGTCGGCGCGTTCACATTTACCAGCACCATTCCGTCTCCGGCCCGAGCGAGCGACCCGACGGACGGTGCCGACGGAGCTGCCAGTGCCTTGACCGGCGTTGAGCCGACGCTCTGCAGGCTCGATCCGGCCGCGTTGATCGCCGCAACGGTGAAGGAGTAGCTGATGCCTGGGACCAGACCGCTGACGGTGCAGGTCAGTGCTCCGCTGATGGTGCAGGTCTTGGCGCCGATGTTGCTGGTGACGACGTACTGAGTGATCGGCATGCCGCCGTCCCAGTCCGGTGGGGTCCAGGACACTGCGATGGCACCGCCCTTGGCGACCTTGCCTACCACCGCGTTGGGCCGGGTGGACATCCGCGCTGCGATCAGGTCGGCCGAGGCCGCCGATGCCGGCGAGGTCCCGGCCGCGTTGATCGCATTTGCAGTGAACTTGTAGGCGGTGCCGTTCGTCAGGCCGGACACCGTGCAGGACGTCGCGGGTGCTGTCACAGTGCACTTCTTGGTCGCCGGTGTCGAGGTCACCGTGTAGCTGGTGATCGCTGACCCGCCGTCGGATGTCGGTGGCGTGATGGCGACTGTGATCATGCCGTCTCCAGCGCGGGTGGTTGAGGCGATCTTCGGTGCGCCCGGAGCAGTTGAGCCCTTGATGACCACGGCGTTGGAGCCGACGCTGGAGATGCTGGTGGCTGCCTCATTCGTGGCCGTCACCGTGAAGGTGCGGGTTGCGCCAGTTGGCATTCCAGCCACGGTGCAGGTCAGCGCCCCGGTGGTGACACAGGAGTTGCCGCCGACATTCGCGGTCACCGTGTACTTGGTGACCGGCATGCCGCCGTCCCAGTCAGGAGCAGTCCACGACACGTCGGCCGCGCCATTGCTGGAGGCCACCGCGGTGACGTTCAGCGGCCGCGTTGGCTGGCGGGCCGCGATCACCGCCGCCGATGGTGCCGAGGCCGGGGACTTGCCGGCGATGTTCGCGGCGACTGCGGTGAACCGGTAGCTGGTGCCGTTGGTCAGACCGGACACCGTGCAGGAGGTGCCTGGTGATGCCACGGTGCAGACCTTGGCGGCGGGAGACGAGACCACGCTGTAGCCGGTGATCGGTGAGCCGCCATCGCTGGCCGGTGGTGCCATGGTGACGGTGATCGCGCCGTCGCCAGCCCGGGCCAAGGCGGCAACTGACGGAGCTTGCGGGGGGCTGGCATTCGTTGCCACCACAGGTGTTGAGCCAGCGCTGGGCACTGAAGTACCAGCATCGTTGGTGGCGGTCACGGAGAAGCCGTACGCGGTTCCGGAAACCAGTCCGGGAACGGTGCAGGACAGCGCCCCGGTGGTGGTGCAGGTCTTGCCTCCAGGGCTGGAGGTTACGGTGTATCCGGTGATGGGCAGCCCGCCGTTGGTGGCCGGCACCGTCCAGGTGACTGTGGCGTTCGACTGGCCTAGCGTCACCGTGGGAGTGCTGGGTCGACCGGGCTTGTTTGCCGCGATGAACGGGCTGGTCGTCGCCGAATCGAGTGAGGCGACCGAGTTAGTCGCATTGACCGCGAAGCTGTACTGCTGGCCGTTGGTCATGCCGGTGATGGTGCAGGAGTTGGCTGTGGTCACGCACTTGCGACCGGTTCCGACAACGCTGGCGGTGTAGGTGACCTCCGGGGTCGCGGGGGCTTGCGGCGCGTCCCAGCTAACCGTCACGGTGCCGTCGCCGGCGCGGGCCAGCTGCACTGCTGTCGGCTTGGTGGGCACACCGGTCGGTGGGGTCTTGGTGCGGCAGTTCAGTGAACCGGAGTCGCTGAACTTGCTGCTGTTGGCGGCAGGGATGTACGAGAAGTCCATGCCGGTTGGATTCGTGTCCATGCGTAGCGCACCGAACACGCCCGGGTTCGGGTTGGTGCCGACAGCAGCCAGCGAATCGGCCATACCTGGATTGGCCAGGCCCCATGCCTGGTAGTTGTCCTCGCCGCCCATGCCGGCGACGATTTCGACCATCCCATCCTTGACCACTGTCGGAGGTAGCAGGTTGCCGCTGGCATCGAGTTGGGCATCCCCGGCTGGCTTGAACCGCTGGTAGAGGTGATCATGGCCGTTCAGTACGAGGTCTACGCCGTAGGAGTTCAACTGGTTCCACACCGGCAAGAATGGGGTGTAGCCACCGTGGGCACCGGCCGACCACAGCGGGTGGTGCCACATTGCCATGACGCACTGGCTCGGGTGGGTGGCGATGTCAGCCGCAATCCATTTGGCCATCGCGCTGCCCGGGCCGCACGAGATCGACGGGGTGCACACGGTGGAGTTGATGGCCAGCACATGCCAGCCGCCGATGTCGAAGCTGTAGGTGCCCTTGGTGTCCTGGTGGGCAGCTGCGCCGAAGTAGGTGTAGTAGCCGGCCGCGTTCGCGGTCTTGTACTCGTGGTTGCCCGGGATCGGGTAACTGATCGACTTCAGGTCACCGAAGGCCGGGTCGTAGGACTGCTGAAAGGCGTCCAGCCGGCCGTCAAAGTACTGGATGTCGCCCAGCGGCAGGAAGGCGTCCGGGTGCTGCGCCCGAATCGCGTTCGCCACGGCCTGCTGCTGGCAGCCGGCGGGCGTTCCCTTGCCGTTGTTGAAGGCGGGTGCGGTCGGGTCGCAGGCGATGTCGCCGACCGTCATGATGACCGCTGAAGTGCTCGTTGCGGACCTGCTGCTGCCTGCCGGTGTCGCCGCTGAGGACATGCCAGCAGTGCTCATCACAGTGATTCCCAAGATGAGTCCCACGACGCCTAGGACTGCGATAACACGCTTCGCCAATGCATTCATGGTGGGGATTCTTCGGGACCGCCTTCATCGTCACGGCAAGCCAACCTCAAGACTGGGTTAAGCACAGCGCCCGTCCCCGGCGCGGCCTCCCCCGCAAACCCCCTCCAAACGCGGCTTTCTGGGCGGCCCAAAAACCAGCGTTTGGAGCGGGTTTGCAGGAGGATCGAAGATCATCGGAGGGCTGATTCGAGGCGGCGGACCATCTGCGAGGGGTGGCTCACGGCGTCGTTCCAGGTCCAGCGGACGACGGTGTAGCCAGCGCGGCGCAGGTCGTCCTCACGTTCCTTCTCGGCGAACAGCACTCCGGGATCAGATCCGTACTTCGACTTGCCGTCAGCCTCGCCGATGACCTTCTGATCCCGCCACAAGAAGTCGGCCCAGTAGCGCCTGCCGCTCTCGCCCAGCACCGGCCATCCGATGAGGGCTGCCGGGATCCCCGCCAGGTACGCGAAGTACCGTGACACCGATTCGAGCGCCGACTCAGCGGCTGGATCTGCCAGCGAGATGGCCTCGCGGGCGTACTCGACGCCCTTCCATCCCCGCATCCCGGCCACAACGCGGCGTAGCTCAGCGGTGGCGGGAAGAACATGATCGGGTTCATGGACGGCCGTGCGCAGGTCGCTGCTGCCCCACCCGATCGGGAGCGAGTCGGCGACCATCCGCCGCAGGGCCGAGTCCGCCACGATGAGCCCGTCCGGCATGTGATGCTTGCGCGCCAGGTCCACGGCTGTGCGGGCCAACGATGTAACCGCGAGGCCGTCGACCACGACGAGGTCCTTGGCGGGCAGTGCGCTCCCCGAGACCAGGACTCCAGCTCCGGGCTTGTGGTGCGAGCCGCTCAGTGTGATCTTGACCGGAGTGCTCGGATCGGTGCCGAGGCGTTCGCGGCCACACTGGAGTCCGTGAATCGCCGCCGCCGATTCGTGGCTGATCACTGCGCCCCGAATGGCACGCGCCACGCCCTCGCACAGCGCCAGGTGCCGATCGCGTTCGCCGCACGCGATGCCGAAGTCGGCTGCCACCAGGTACTGGCCGTGCCTGGCACGCAGGACGTAGCCGTGATCCACAGCTCGGGCAAGTTGATCGGGCGAGACCCCGATTGCGCGGGCGTCGTCAACGCTGAAGATGCCTGTCGTGAACTGCGAGGCCAGCACCTGGCTCACCCGAAAGACTGGATTGATGGGACTCACCCACCGACCATGCACCAAATCCGACCAACCCCGCATAAACGATCAACAGGTGACCCTGCGACTCCCCGCAAACCCCCCTCAAACGAGGGTTTTTGGGCCGAAAAACCCGCGTTTGAGGGGGGTTTGCGGGACAGGGACGGGGCAGGCCCTACAGCCAGCCGGACTTCTTGAAGCGGGTGAACATGAAGCCCGCAACCAGGACCATCATCGCGAGCACGGCGGGGTAGCCCCACTGGTAGTGCAGCTGCGGCATGTAGTCGAAGTTCATGCCGAAGATGCCGGCGATCATGGTCGGTACGACGCCGATGGAGACCCACGCCGAGATCTTGCGCATGTCGGCGTTCTGTTGCAGATCCACTCGGGCGGTGGCCGCCATCAGCATTGTCAGCAGCAGGCTGTCGTTGGCATCGACGATGTCGCCGGTACGCAGCACATGGTCGGCTATGTCGCGGAAGTACGGCCGCAGTTCGACGGGCAGGTCCGGCAGGCGCTCGTGGGCGAGGTTCGTCGCGCTGGTCAGCAGCGGGGTGATCGCCCGGCGGATCTCCAGGTTCTCGCGCTTGAGTTCGTAGATCGCCTCGGTACTGTCGTGACGTCCGGGGGAGAACACCTGGACCTCAATCTCTTCGATGTCCTTGGACACCTCGTCCGCGACCCGCAGGTAGTCGTCCGCAGCCTTGTCCAGCACTGCATGCAGGATCGCTGCTGAGCCGAACTGCAGCAACTCGCTGCCGGCAGCCAACCGTGGCAGCAGCCAGTCCAAATCGGCGTTCGAACCGGTGGCGACCGTGATCGCGTAGCCGTGTCCGACGAAGACCGACATCTGTTTGGTTTCGATGTCGCTGGTGGCGTCGAGGTATTCCAGAGTCTTGAACACGATGAACCAGCCGTCGCCAGCGGATTCGATCTTCGGCCGCTGGCGCTGGTTGGCGGCATCGTCAACCTGCAGATGCGGCAGGTTGAACAACTGGGCAACCTCAGCTAGTTCCGCGACTGTTGGATCGGTGGCCGCGATCCAGACAAAGGATCCAGAATCCGTCCCTGCCTGGGCGGTGGCGCGAAGCAGCGCCTCCCGGTCCGCAGAGTGTCGGTGCGCGACCGCGCCAGCGGGTGCATCAGCCTTGTGCTGGGCCTGGTCGAACACGACGTTTCCGCCGACGCAGATTCCCTTGACCTCGATCACACAGCAATTGTGGTTCCCTGGCCCTGCCGATGCGAACCCCAACGGCTATTTGTCGGCTAGTCCTCTTCGTCGATATCCTCAAGGTCGGCTTCGACGACCACGGAGTTGCCGTCTGCGTCGATGATGCCGGCGATCTCTTCGACCACGACCATGTTGCCGTCTTCGTCAGCTACGGAAAGGATCTCATCAAACCCGGCGCTGCCATCGGGCTCTTCGATTGTGATGAGTTCGTCAGCGGCAAGCACGTTGCCGTCCGAATCGACCACAATCGCAACGTCGTCGGTGACCAGCTCGCCGTCTTC
>JBAXOQ010000073.1:0-15785 GCA_037133175.1 Actinomycetes bacterium | reverse complement strand
GGAAATACGATCCTTGCTACAGCGATTTCGCGTATGTCGCGTTCGGGGTCGGCACCGCCTTCCAGGTATCGGACACCAACCTGAGCAGTCCGGATGTCAGGAAGTCTGTCCTTTTCCACTCGCTTGTGTCGTTCCTGTTTGCCGCCGCGATCCTGGGAATTACCGTCAATCTCGTTGCCGGGCTGAGTGGGTAGCACTCGGGTTCTCCCGCCGCGAGTTGGACACCCTGCGCGAAGATGGTCGGGCGTTCGCAGTACCAGATCGGGCAGACGACAAGGACGAGCCGATAGTTACTTTGTGGCGCAGATTTGCACGGTTTGCAGGCACCATGATCTCGATGTGATCAATCGGGAGCTAGTGGCCGGGCAGGTCAGCGTCGAATCGATCGCCAATCAGTACGGGCTAACAGGGTCATCAATAAGAAGGCACACGGAGCAGCATCTAAGAGTTGAACTCGCTGAGGCCGCCGACGAACGGGGCGGGTTGGCCGCTGGTCTACTGGCCCATTTGGACTCGATCCTGACCGATTTGGCATCGGTTAGGTCTAATGCCAAGTTGACTGGCAACGGCGCGCTCCTCATCAAAGCCGCCTCTGCCGAGGGTCGCATGCTGATCGAGGTCGGCTCACGTTTAGGACTGGCCGAGGAATTGGTCGCCACCCACGACGAAGCCGTCGCCGTCGTTACGGCGATGAGGTCGGTGTTGCCCCGACACCCAGAGATTGCTCAAGAGTTCAAAGGGGAATTTGAAAAATTGGGACAGGCGGCCCTGGCTAGAGCAGTCGCGAGCATCGTTGATCGGCGACGGGAGCTTGCATCATGAACTACCGAGGCAGCGCCCCCGACGACCTGCCGGTCGAGATCATGCGAGCGACGGATCAGTCCATCCTCGACCGCGAAATCATAAAGTTCAAGGTGGCGATGGGTCAGCGGCTCAGCCGAATGCTCGTGCAAAATCTTCAATTCCAACTCAGCCCGAATGAAGATCGATTATCGATAATGCTGGCAGGGGAAGCACCAGTTACCACGCAGAATGCGATGAGGCCCGCGGCAAGGCCGCGTTCACCTGTCACCCAGGTTCTGCTGCTGTGACGATTCGTCCGCAGTGGTGGCATGCGTCAGCCCCGATCTTGACCCGTTTCCCGCAGTAGGGGCATTTCAGCGGGCCGTTGTTGGAGAAGAGGACCCCGAGTATCCAGACTGAGAAGATCACGATGATGACCACGGGTGCCGCGAGCGGTTCCCAGATCCAGGCCGCGATCAGGGCCAGTGGTAGGGCGATTACCGCGCCGAGGCAGCCCATCGAGCATCCGAATCGGGCGCTGCCGAAGCGTTGCGCTGCTCCTGGCCAGTCGATGTGCAACCCATGGAGTGCCTCACCTTCGACCCCCTGCGGATCTTCACTCCCAACGGCTGGGCTGGGGCCGACGGTCACGCCCGCTCGGCATGCTGAGCAGTATTCTTGACCCACCCAGACATCCGCCCCACATCGCCGACAGTGTGGTTCGGCTAGGGGTCTACCGCTGATCGATGCTGTCGGTTGCAGCGGTGGTGCCGGTTTGGGTTGGGGAGTCGGAGTTGGTGCCGGATGACCTGGCGGTTCGTCCCTCGACCAATGTTGACCGTCGAAGAAAGCAACGTGGCCGGGATCGGCAGGATCGGGGTGCCAACCTGCCGGGGTGCCAGGTGTTGGCTGACCGAGTGGCGATTGTTCATCAGGCGGTGCGGTTACGTTCCCCGCCTGGTTGCTGGACGCCTCTGGCTCCGTCTCCATCGCCCAGGCATGGCCATCGAAATACAGAACATGTCTGGGATCTCTTGGGTCTGGATACCACCCAGGGGCCGCCCCGGTCATGTTCGTCGTGTCCTCTCCGAGGCTGCTGCCGAGGCTGTCCTCATCAGGGGTCGGTGAGTTTCTTGACGGTGGCAGTGATGTCCGAACCGGCCTTTACTTTCGTGCCAGCCTTGGGGTTTTGGCTCAGCACAACCCAGTTTGAGTCGATGACCGGCAGGCGGCCAGCGCCAGTGGCGTCGGTTGCTGGCATCACGACCAACCCGACCCCTCGCCACAGGTCCTGGGCGGCCTGGTAGTTCATTCCGACAGCATTCGGCACGCTGATCGTGCCAGCCGGTGCAGGGGCTGGTGCCTGAGAGGAATTCGCGCCAGACGGGCAGGTGCGGTCCACGACGAGACGGACTTGCGCTATCGGCGCTCCGGCGGCAGGTCGTTGCGAACACACCATCCAATTCGACTCATCGACGACACCGAATGTGCCACCGCCCACCACCTCCACATCTGTGAGGTTCACCCCGGCGGCTTTCAGGTCGCTTTGTGCCACGTCGAGGCGCTGGCCAGCCACGGCGGGCATCTTGGGTGCGGTCGCGGAATGGTCATTGAATACGGCTGGGCGCACAATGAACCATAGGAAACACATCGCCAGGGCTGCCAGAGCCTGCCAATACCATTTCATCCCCTCCTTCTTCGCTGACGGTTTCGGCGGGGTGCGTGCCGGGGTCTGGCGGACAGGTTTGGGTGGTGCGGGTTTCTTGGCAGGGGTCACTGCGGTCAGTTTCGGCACTGCCGCCGCCGCACCGAGTGCAGCAGTTGCGGGAGCCGTCTTGTCCGTCCACCCCTGCCCGTCCCAGTAGCGACGCTCTCCAGGAACGTGGGGGTCTGGGTACCAACCAGCCTTCCTCGCTGCCGTGGGGACCAGAGGTGGCTCCGGCTCGGGCATTGGCTGCGATTCCGGCTCCGGCTCAAGCAGTGGCTCCGGCCCCGGTTCTGAAACCGGCCTGGCAAGAGATTCGGGCATTCGTTCGGGCACCGGCTCAAGCTCCGGTTCGGGCACCGAGATCGCCGCAGGTTCAGATGTTGGTTCGGCTATTGGAGTCGCAGTAGGCACGACCGGAGCGTCGGGCGCGTAGTGGCCCGTCCAACTGATGCCATCCCAGTAGCGCAGACGACCACCTTGTTCCTCATCGGGGTACCAACCTGGGTCTGCGTTCGGATACGCCTTGGCTGTCTGGTTGGTTGGCAGCACATCGTAGGTCGGCGATGGCGAGGCAGGGTGCGACGGCGTCGGAGGCGGCAGGACCACTGGTGGTGGAACCGCTGCGAGGGTATTTCCAGACTCACTAGTCGGCTGCGGGCTGGTGATCGGCAACGCTGGCGCGTGCGCAACTGACGGGATCGGCAGGGCGGATACGGTCACATTCTGTTGGTTCTGCGCCGCATTGCGACGTTCCCACTGGCGATTCGCAAGCCACCTCTGCCACTGCCCATTGATGGTCAGTCCGTAGACGGTCCCTCCAATCCAGACGACGACGATGAGAGTTCCACCCCAAGCAGACAGGGGCACTTTGGCCTTCGTCGACTGATCCGAGAGGTACAACATGTAGACCGTCAAGATGAAGCACACGCCGCCCACAACAATCCAAGTCACCTTGCGAGCGCGAATGCCGACATACAGAAAGCTGACGAAGGCGAACAAACCGACGCTCAAGATGGTCGGCAGCAGCCACAGCGAATGAAGTAAACGCCAGCCGACACTGGGACGACTCGAAGCCGCACCGCCTGAAACCGATGGGCCGTTTGGGTTCACCTGTGGTCGACTGGGTGGTGCCTCCGCAATCGCAGGTTCCGGCGAGGGTTGCACCACTGGACTGTCAGCAAGCGCCGGTGCGACGTGGTCAGTCCAACGCTGGCCGTCGAAGTACCGTCGCTGGCCCTCGGGACCACTGGAATCCAAATACCAACCCGCCGGAATCGACTGCGGACCCGACGGTGGTTCGTTCGTAGTCGACATCTAGGTCCCCGTTCCCCTGTTGCCCCAGAATCCCCTCGGCCCGGCGGGCCAATAGCACAAATTTGTCATATCGGTCAGAGGTTGTCTCGGTAGGCCACGCCTGTGGCCCACACTGAGGAACTGCGCGGTCAGCGACTGCGCGCCCTGGGCCAGGCAATCCGCAGTCGACGTGCGTCGTTGGGCATTACTCAGGCCGCAGTCGGTGGACTCGTCGGCATTGCGCAGGCGGACGTTTCCAGGATCGAGATTGGCAGGCACGCCCTCAGGATCGACAGGCCGTGGATGATCTGCGACGCGCTGGAGATCACCCCGGCGGGACTGCTTGCCGTGGCAGACGAGATTGTGGAGCGGCTGCGGGCCGAGTAGCTGGCGTTTCAGAAGCTGCTCGGGACGAAGCGAGTCCCAACCCGAGCCAACTGGTGGAGCTAGGAGCGTGCACGAACCCCGCCAATCGGCTGGCTCCTGCTCCACCAATTGGCTACTTGACCTTAGTGAGCCAAATCCCACGGAAGTCTGTGAACGGGCTGGGATCGTAGATCAAAACGTACTGGCCTTTTGCGCCGCTGTACGTCGAGCATATTTGCCCCGTCTTCGTGCCGCCGCTGACGAGCACTCCAGAGTTGAGACTCTGACCCGTTCCCATCGCTGAGGTCGTTGCCACATCGCCGCTTGGTGTCTGGATCTTGTAATCGAAAACGTTGTAGTCCTGGCTCTTGTTGCTCGTATTCTTGAGCGTGATCGTGCTGCACAACGCTAGTCCTGAGTATTTCTCCTTGACTGGCGCGAGTGGGGTCGCGGTGATCGACATCCCTTCATAGTTCACCGTGTTGGCTGCATCCGCGCAGTTGTCGTTGCCGGGCTGTGCATCGAGATAGGTCTTGCCCGCACAGGATGCGGTGGCTGCGGCGCTGCTGCTCGCCTGTGCCTTATTCGCACTGTCCACAGCGCCCTTGGTTCCTGCGAACAGCAGGACCGAGCACCCTCCGATCAGCAGGACGAAGACTAGGAGAATGATCAAAATGACGTTGCGGGCCGTGTGCTTCTGCTTGGGCGTCCTTGGCGGGATGTACCCAGGGCCGTACACGGGTACTTGAGGGGCTGCGGACTGACCAGTGGCCACCCCTGTGGTCGCATCGGTCCATTCGGTGCCGTTCCATCGCAGCCACTTCCTGCTGGCCATGTCCCACTTTAGGTTTGGGTCATCCGGTTGGTCCGTCACGATGCACTCTCCCGTCTGGAGGCCGCGTCCACCACGCGACCTGCTGGCTACTCTGAGCAGAACAAATTTGTCATATTGCTCTGACAATGTCGCGGTGAGCTACCCGTGTGGCCGTACAGGATGAACTTCGAGACCAGCGGCTGCACGCACTGGGGCAAGCAATTAGGAACCGGCGCACCACACTGGGCATCTCGCAAACGGCTCTTGGTGATCTCGTCGGGTTCGACCAAACGGATATTTCACGGTTGGAACGAGGTCAGCATGCCATCGGCGTTGATCGACTTTGGCTGATTGCAGATGCGCTTGAGATCACCCCCGCAGGTCTGCTCGCCGTGGCCGAACAGGTCGCGGAGCAAGACCGACCTGACTAGCCCGCCGATCCGTCTTGGTCGTCACAGTAGGCCGAGCCAGTACGCCAATCGTGCGTCCTCGTCGTCCTCCGGCTCAACCCCACGCGCTCCCTTGTAAAGCTGTCTGAGCACTTCTACCGGAGGTTCGGGCAATTCGCTCCTCCTCTGGCTCGGAGGGATCTGGAACGGCTGCCTGTCCTCAGTCATCGGGACCTCGTTTCCGTCTGCATTTCTTGCATAAAATGGCCGTCTCTACAGATGGCCCATCTGGTAGGGAATACGGATTCGTCGTCCGACTTGGGGTCTCTTGCAATCGTTTCCTTGAACATCCTGCGAATCTCCTCGACCGGAGGCTGCGGCGACTCGCCTCTCTCGACGCCCTGGATTGGGATTGACATGGACCATCACCACCCCTTCGTCCATGTGTTGATCCCAGAATAGATTGCAGGACCGACGGCAGTCATGGATCGCGAAGCGAACGAGCGAGTGTGCGAGCGCGGATACCCAACCACCGTGCGACGGGTAGCGTGGTTCCAGCGGGAAACCAGACTTTCGCGTCGTGCAGAAATCAGGTGAGTTGCAGTGGTCCAGTCAGAAGACCTGACGCCGGTTGAGCGACGGACCCTGGCTGACGACCTTGAGCGTGTGCTGGACGTTCTGCCAGCCCTCAGATCCCAGACCGACCGGCGGACCAGGGCGAGGATCACCGTCGAGATCAACCAGTTGAGGTCACCGGAGGCAGGCGATGACTAGGACCTCGTGTTCCCATCGGCCACTTCATCGCCATTTCCGCAGGGTCACCCTGTGACGAAGGCGGCATGTTTGAATTGCTGTATGTATCTATGTACATAGCTGTGTGCAACTATGTACACTTGGCATGTGAAGCACGCCGCTGCTGAGCCTCCGTTGGCGATGATCTATGTGCGGGTGAGCACCGGCAAGCAGGTCTCCGAAGGCCACTCCATCGAATCCCAGACCGCAGCCCTGGAGGTCGAGGCCGCGAAACGCGGCTATCGGACTGAGGTTGTCCAGGAACTCGGAAAGTCAGCGGGCAAGGTCACCAACCGGCCCGCATTGCGCGGAGCCATGGACCGACTCGACAAGGGACAGGCGCAGGCTCTGTTCGCTCTGGATCTGGACCGGCTCAGCCGCTCCGTCTCCGATCTAGCGATGATGCTCAGCAGGGCGCAGCGCAAGGGGTGGCAGCTTGTTGTCGTCGGAATGGGTGGCATTGACACGACAACACCGGAAGGACAACTGGTCGCTCACACTCTCGCCGCTGCTGCACAGTACGAACGGGCAATGATCTCCAAGCGGGTCCGGCGGCAGCACGAAGCTCGCCGTGAGCGTGGGGTCACCTGGGGCGTGGACCAGGGACCGCAACCGATCCTGTCCGACCACATTCGGGAGCGGATCGCCACCGAGCATCAGGCCGGATCAAGTTTGAGGGCCATTGCAGCGGGCCTAAGCGCCGATGGAATACCCACCGCACGCGGCGGACAGTGGCACGCCAGCACCGTCAAGGCAGTCCTGACTTCAATCGGCAGAGCAGCGTAATTGACCAGGGCGGTTCCCGAGAACTTGCGGGCGCGAGAAGTATGAACGCGAATTGACGGCAGCGGCCCACAATGATTCCCGTGTGTGTGTGGGCTTCACCGCGATCTACTCAGGTGCGTCCGTGCTGACCGCCCCTGCGTTCGATACGTGCTCGGTCCAGGAGCTTCCGTCCCAGTAGCGGTGTTCGTGCCGTCCGTAAGGGTCCGTTGCCCACATTGGGGGCATCGGCGGGGGCGGAGCCGTTTTCGTTGGAATCGCTCTAACTGGGGTCTCCGCAATCTCATCAACTTCGGTTCTGCTCGTCCGACGCTCGCTTCCTCCCTCTCTGATGATCTCCGCCTTGAAGGCATTCAGTTGGGCTATCGTCTGGTCGATGAGGCTCTTGACATTTCGATAGGGGTCGAGCGCGGCCTGTTGCTTTCGGGCTAGAGTCCTCTTGTTCGCCGCACGCATGCGCGCCATCGATGCACGGGTCTTGCTGTTGACGAACATTCCAATTGTCTGGCCCTGCTCACTCGCCTTGAGTCGAGCATCTGCAAAATCGGAACGGATAGCACGCTCCTCATCAGTGGCTGCGCGTTTGATGTCACGGAGTTCGCGAACTGCGTCCGCGATTGTGCGTTTGGCCGCTACGACGTTTCCTGCTGCGACACACTCATTGATTTCGATTGTGCGAAGATCCACGACTGCCTGAGCCTGACTGGCAAACTCGACCGCGCTCACGGCTCGGAGCCTAACAAGCCTCGGCCTGACACGCGATTCACGAAGTCCCCAATGCGTACGGGTGATCAGGACACGATCCCACTCGGTCTAGCAGGTTGGATCGCTAGCATGGGACGGATCGTCACTGTCAGCTTGGAGACCATGAAAATTGTGGACAGCCTGCCCGAGTTGGAGATCATCGAGCCGGGGTGACGTAGGCACTGATTGCGCGCTCGGAACCGCTGGCAGAATCGGTCTGTGGGTCACGAGATGCCGCTAGAAAGCCCTGTGGGCCGTTCTGAGGGGCTTTACTGCCTGTTGATAACCTCGGGTAGGCTGCGGCCCTTGGCCGCCAAAATGCCCTCTATGGGATCGGGTCGTCGGGCTAGATTTCGGCATTCGACTCGGCATCGACCTGCACCTCCAACACCGTCCGTTCGGTGACCTTGACCCCAATTTCATGATTCACCAAAAGGTCGCACAGTTCGGCACCGTCCACGAGGTCAACGGGCGACGCACCGTATCGATTGGCCTGCGCCTTCGCATGGGCCGAGATGTCAGATGGCCCGGCTACCGTGACTGCACGGCTGGCTCGAAATATCCGGTGTGCAGCTGCCCGCGAACTTTATAGATTTCGATGAGTCCACTTCCGAATCAGAAGAATTCGCGGTGGTTCGTCATCCAGTGAAGCTGGACAAATGAATAGCTGGCATAGGGGGATGACGATGAGATATTCTGTAATTCATTCTTCGACCAAGGGTTCCATCTATTTGACTCGGTTGCCGGTTCACATTCTGGATCGCGGTCGTCACGCTGGACCTGATTTTGATCATCCTGGTCGTTCCGCTAGTCCGGTGGATCCTGGCGGCTTCGGTCGGGACATCAGCCCTGACAGCCGGAAGCGGTTTGCGCCGGTAGATCCAGGCACCGGGCCAGTGCAGGCAGTCGTGGTGACCCGGAATTCCCTTGGAACCCGTCCCCGAAGGAGATGACGACGATGGCGAAGGTCCCACTGCCGCAGATGCGGCCATCGAACGATCAGACCGCTGAGGAGTTCGCTGCTGAGTTCGTCGCCGTCATTCGAGCCGCTGTAGCCGACGGCAACGGCCAGGACAGCACTGGACAGGAAGGAGTGAGAGACCGATGAAACGATTTCTGATCCATGACGCCCGTGAACCTAGGGAACTTCGCGGGGTGTGGGCGAGCAACGTCGAGTTCGCCTATCTTCCCGGCGAGTTCGATGCCCAAGACATCGGGATGCGTGCGATGGCCGCCAGGCGTCAGCCGGATTGGGACGAATGGTGCGACACCTTGCTGGAGCGTTACCCAATCTACCTGTGGTGGAACGAGTGCTACGTCGACGACAACGAAACTGCCGTGTCTCTGCTTCGCAAGCTCCAGGCAGCCGATGAAGGTACGTTCTCTGGTCTGGATCCCAAGGATGGATACGACGGTCCGACTCCCGAGCAGGGAATCCTTCCCGACAAAGATGAGTACCAAAGGATCCAAGACATGATGTGGGCCAAGGAGAATCCGATCCTTTCCGCACTCATGCAAGCAGGCTCCGACGAGCCGGATTCGGCCACGGGGCGGTCTGATCGGGATCTGCCCTCATGATGTGGAGGGTCTTCGGACCCCTGTCCTGACGATGATTCAGGCCGACCACGGTGGCGCCCGCCGTGATCAACTTGCTAACGGTTTGCTAAAAGGACACCCAGAAACACCCGAAAACAAGGGTGGACACGAAGAATGCCTGATTCCTATTTTGTATTCTCCGTAACACTTTCAGGCACCCCAGTGGACATGCTTCTGCTAGCTCGTAATGAGAAGGTCTGCGGTTCGATTCCGCAGCGGGGCCCTTCGTCAACATGGTACTGACCTGTGGGAACGTCGCGGGGAGCCGGTTTTTGATGTCCCTCATGACGGCACTGTGACCGATCACGGGGTACTCGGCAAACCTGCTGGCTGCTGCACCGGTCGAGCGACGGGTGTACCGCGATCGATCGCGGTATCGCTGTTCAGGGTGTCGAGCGCCAGCCAACGATGACGCCGCAATTGCTGAATGAGTTGAACGCATTTAGTTGGAATTCTTCATGGTCTCCACCAGATTCGGCACTGGTGACCAGACATGCCGCCGCTTGATGGTGACATGTCGCAGGAATCCGCGTTCTTCGAGTTCTAACAAGTCTCGTCGAGATGTTTCGGGCGCAATTCTGTGGCTGTTGCCGTGGGATTCGACTGTGAAGACCGCGTCGGGTTTCTTGATTGCGTGCTCAAGTAACGCGATCTGGCGGTGGTTGTAGACACCGGGGGCCGCCGCGAGCAAGCCCTGAACCTCGCGAACCTCATCGACTTTGCGAGCGATGTACCTGTTGAGGTCATCGATTGCTCTCTGCACGACTTTCAAGTGGTAGTCAAAGAAGTATGTGAGGTCACTATCGTCTTGCTCTGTTAGCAGGAACGAGCTCGCGTATTGGGATGGTGCATCCTTGAGGATGCGTGAGATGGTCAAGTACTCAGTGACCCAGAATCCTTGCTTGAGCATGCTCCAGTAGAAGAGAGCGCGCGCTGTGCGGCCATTCCCGTCTTCGAAGTAGTGGTCGTAACCCATCATGAAATGAATGGTCAAAGCACGCAGTACGGGTGGAATCCATGGCCCTGTGCCCTCATCGTGTGCATTTGCGAAATCGCACAGACGTTGTAGTCGCTCCTCGAGTTCCGCGACCGGCGGGGGTTGATGGAGAAGACGATCCCTACCGTCATCCGTATCCAGAACGGCCACTCGATCAGCCGGATCCGGATTGCTCTGGATTCTTCCAGCCGCTTCGGGGTCGTTCAAGGTGCCCTCGGTGACGATTCGATGGATCTCGCAGACCAATTCTGGCGTTAGTTCGTCGTTCCGCAGTTGACCGATCTTCCGCATGGCTAGATAGTTGTTCAAGATCATTCGTTCACTCTTGTCACGTGGGTGACGCCCTGATCGAAGCATTTCTTTCGCGACTCGTCTGGTTGTACTCGCACCCTCGAGCTGGCTCGACGTTATTGCTTCTTCTATCAGCGAATTGACGATGTACCGGTCGCGAGTACTTGGATTGGTGACTTGTTCGGAAATCCCGAGGTGCCCGCTTGCCTCTTGGCTAATGCGGTCGACAGCACGAAGGATGGAATCAGGGAGCGCGAACCGGAAGTGTTCGCCGCTTGTGTCGAGGAATTCGAGTTGGCGAAGCATCCCAGCGCGCTGAGTCTTGATCGCGAACCACCATTCCTCAAGCGAAAGCCCTTCAGGAGGCCGCCTGTGCCGGAGTTTGTCCCATGCCCAGTACTGATCTGAAGGCCTGGTGCCTTCGCCCACCGTCAATACACGAACGAACTTCTCAGGATCTTTCATGAGGTCCCGCTCTAGGTTGCTTAGATCTGGCGGCGGCGCAGGTGTCTTCACTCGTATCTCCTACTTCTGGAATCTTCGGGAATAGGAGAAGCGTATATCGAACTCCTCAAGATCTCCCTATTCTCTGAGGAGTAGGAGATGGGTTTGAACTCCTCAAGATCTCCTCATTCTCTGAGGAGTAGGAGAACCCACTTGGTAAGTGCAGTTCGGAGACTCCGAGATGCAGACGGTGCTATGCGCGCCATCTGGTGCACGTGCACCAAATGATCCCAACTCATTCCCAGTGGTTCCTACTCAACCAGCGGAGAGACTGGTCTTTGGGGCAACAAGACTACGAAAACGACCCTGAGTTCTCACTCGTAATGAGAAGGTCTGCGGTTCGATTCCGCAGCGGGGCCCTGACGAAGACCGCAATTCCGCGCAGAAACTGTTCGGTTCTGAAGTGGCAAGCCCTCGTTTGACTTATCGTTTATCAGGCAGACTACACAGGTTCCTATGTAGAAGTGCTACGATGCTGCTATGACGATGACTCCGGCGGCGACGCTCCCAATTCAAGATGCCTCAGCTCGGGGCGTGTCTCGGTTGGCCGCCGATGCGCAGGCGGGTAAGACCACGGTGCTGGTGCGACGAAACATACCGATTGCCGCGGTTGTCAGCTTCGATGAATCCCAACGTCTCGCCACGCTGGAACGCGACCTGATTGATCTCGCTTTGGTCTTGACCAGGTTTGCCACCGATGACGGGAAACGCACCTCTCTCGATGATGTCATCGTCGGATATGGGTACACACGGGCCGAACTAGAAGCATTGAACGAAGCTGAAGAGATCGACACGTAGAGCTGACGTGGCAGACCCCAAGTCATCTGGGCCGACCCGCAATGACCCAAACCTCGTTACCGCTGAGGTTTGGTTGACTGCGCCGGCGTGTGCGGACCTGGAGGCCCTTGACCCATCGGTCGTCATCCTGGCGTTGCGCAAGATGCTGCTTCTGGAACGGAACCCGCTGGCGGGGGAAGCGCTGGTTGGCTCCCTGGTGGGTTGGCGAAAACTCGTGGTCGGCAATCGCGACTGGCGGATCGTTTGGCGTGCCATCACCGACGAACGAGGCGCGGTCACCGTCGAAATCGCAGAGGTCTGGGCAGTGGGCGCTCGTTCCGACTCCGATGTCTACTCCGAAATGAGACGACGATTAGAACAACTGGGCGATCACCCAGACAACCAGCCGTTGGCACAGATCATTGAAGCCGTCGGGGCACAAATGAGAGTTCAAGCTCACCCGCCACGCCAACCCCCGTCGCGTCCTGAACCATGGTTGGTTGAGCGACTGGTCCACACCGCCGGGCTGTCAGCCTCGGAAGTGGAGGGTATGACCACCGAGCAAGCCGTAGATGCTTGGGCTCAGTACATGGTTTCCAGGCGCCAGGACTGATACCTCGGCGGGAACCTACGTCCCGTGTCGTGGCCGATGCTGGCGGGTCCCGCACCCGGGTTAGCCATCGCTTCGATCAGATCACTACTAGGCACACCTTGGCGGTGATCGAACCCGCGGTACTCGGCAAACCGCTGCAGCCTGAACGACCATGACCTTTTGGTGCACGTGCACCAAACCATCCCAAATCATCCATGCTGGTTCCTACTCAACCCCCGGAAGTACTCGCCTATCGGGGCAATGGCACTACGAAAATGACCCTGGGATCTCACTCGAAATGAGAAATGCCCGGTCGGGGTTTGCGGGTGTAGACGTGGGCACCTTCAAGCGTTTCGTCACCTATCGCGTTGGAGCCGCGGGAGCGGCCATCCGCTGCCGCATCTGCTGATGCAGCCGTACGCAAGTCGCCCCGAACATTCTTACCGTACGAATGCCAAGGCGGAATCCGAGCAATTTCGCGCCCGACTTCCCGGATCGCCTGCTTGCGGCAGATCAGGCTAGCCAGGGATCTGTGGTTGTCGTACTGAGGTCCCAGATTCGGAGGATGTCCTGCGTGGAAGCCTTGAGGTTCCGGATGCCCTTGTCCTTCGCCCCGGAGTAGTAGTGGTCGCGAATGTCGCCACTACTGGCCCGCTCGATGGTGGCGACGAGCTTGGCGGCGGACTCCTCTGGTGAGGATGCCATGACGAGCGTGCCGACTTTGATTGCGAGGCGCGTCATTCGGCCCGGCTCGTCATCGAGGATCTTCGTCTTGACGAGCCCCGGCATATAGGTGTTGGCCGGGACGGCGCTACGCGTATTCCAGGCTCGCAGGTAAGCCTGGATCGCCCACTGCCATTGCCCGAGGGTCGCCATGCCGCCGGATGAACCCGGCAGGGATAAGTCGTCACTGTCGATCCGGCCGAGGTTCATTCCCACTACCGACAGGATCTGGCCGCCGGTTGCCACGATAAGCGACTCAAGGCCCCTCATCATCACGACCCGCGAGAGCCAGCCGATCGCGAGGTTAGCCTCGAAGCCCTCCGCGGTGACCTGGTGCTCCTGGGTGATGTGGTTGGCGTTGAGCGCCAGAACGTCGAGGCGGTCAGTAGCCGCCCGGATCGCCGCGACGGCGTCACAGGTAGCGGCCAGCGAGGAGAGATCTGCGACCACTGGAAACGCTGCTTGCGGACGAGCCGCATTGATGCTGGCTACTGTCGTTTCGGTCCGTTCCTGGTTACGGCCAAGGACGCCAACTCGCCACCCTTGCCCCGTGAGGGCACGGGCCGTCGCCTGACCGATGCCGTCGGTGGCGCCGGTGATAACTGCGACGGGCGGTGTGTCGGACACGGATGCTCCGTTGAGGTCTCGGCGATGCGGGCGGACTTGCAAATCCAGGGAGACGCGGTACCGTCAAGTAGGTGACTGAGCACCAATATAGGTGACTGCGCACGCTTCTGCAAGGTGAGAGGTGGGCCCGTGGACGGCTGGACCGAAGTTGAACGCGCCGCGTGGGGTGGCTTCCTGCGAGCGTTCGCGACCCTCGACCAAGCCATCGACGCAGACCTTCGGGAACATGATGGACTGCGGCATTCGGAATTCGAGGTCCTGTTGCGACTGCGCATGACCCCGGAGCAGCGGCTGCGGATCCAGGAACTCGCCCAAGTGAGCCTCCTCACCCGATCGGGCACCAGTCGATTAGTCGACCGGCTCGACAGGGTCGGTTTGCTATCTCGCGAGCCGGACCCCCGAGACGGGCGGGTCCAGTACGCCGTCCTCACGGACGCGGGCCGCGAAACCTTCGACCGAATCCGGGACCGACACATTACGTTCGTCCGGGAGCGGTTCCATTCCCGGTTGAGCGACGAGGAGATCGCGGTCCTCGCCCAGGTGTGGGCCAAACTGAACGGCCCAAACCCTGCGCGTCGTAGCGGCACTTGAGTGGTGACTGCTGGTCGCAAAGTGCGGCTCGGACTGAAGGAACGACATGAGCCTCACCACCCTGGCGTCTTCTGCGACTTGATGAAGACGTGCGCTGCGCGCCGGGTGTCCCAGGAGAACGACGTCGTGGCGTTCCTGCCACTGGCTGACAGTGCGCTCGGACGTTCGTTGGCGAGGGCCATGTGCTGCTCGCGCAGCCCGTCGCCTGATTGTCGAACGCGGCCGCTTCCGGCCGCTGGTGATGATTCGGCCAAGCGTCCACGTTGCCACAATGATAATGTTGTGTTGTGCTTCCACCCTTTGATCCTGTGTCTGGCTGCCTGCCAGATGGCGAGTATGAGGTGAGCTGGGAGGAAGTCGTGGAGCGATTCGGGTGGAACCTTCGTCGGCGACAGTTGCTTGATGGGCTGGCAGAAGCGATCGACTTGCTTGCGGTGGCTGGGTGTGGGCGTCTGTGGCTGAACGGCAGCTTCGTTACTGCGAAGGACGAGCCAGGGGACTTCGATGCGTGCTGGGATCCGGTGGGCGTCGATCTCGACGCCCTCGACCCGGTGCTGTTGGACGTTTCGGACGGCCGTGCAGCACAGAAGGCACGGTTTGGCGGCGAGTTGCTGCCGAATGTCATTGAGGCGGGATCGGGGTTGGTGTTCGCGGAGTTCTTTCGCAACCAACGGGACACGGGCCGAAAAGGCATCGTGGTATTGAAGATTGGAGAGTCATCATGATCACGAACGAGGTGCAATATCGGGCGACTAAGTCGCATTTGGCGAAGTTCGATGAAGCGGCCATCAACTTGGAAGCGAAGCTGAACCAGGCGCCGATTTCCAAACTCGCTCGACTGGAGTTGGCAGCGGTCCGGTCACAGGCCGACGATCTGCGAGCGGAAATCGCCGAGTATGAGTTGCTGCAGTCAGGGGCGGTGTCCACCTTCGAGGCGGGTTCGTTGGCCGAGTTGGCAACGTTACTGATCAAGGTGCGGGTCGCCCGAGGGTGGACGCAACGCGAACTGGCCGACGCCCTCGGAGTCGCCGAGCAACAGGTTCAGCGTTATGAGTCGACTGGATACCGCTCCGCCAGCCTCGCGCGGATCTGTGATGTGGCCACAGCCCTGGATGTAACGGTGACCGAACACGCGGTGCTGGGGAAACCCGACGCGGCCTGAACGTACGTGGGGTCGTTTGGTGCACGTGCACCAAACGATCCCAACTCTCATCCACACTGGTTCCCACTCAACCCCGGAAACAATGACTTTCCGAGGTCCATACGCCGATCCAACGACCCTGAGTTCTCACTCGTAGTGAGAAGGTCTGCGGTTCGATTCCGCAGCGGGGCCCAATACAAAACCCCTGTGCGACTCGGCCGGCAGGCGTACTCGCCTAGGCCCGACGCACGTCAAGTGATCGTGCCGGACGTTC
>JBAXOQ010000072.1:0-15788 GCA_037133175.1 Actinomycetes bacterium | reverse complement strand
AAGTCGTCGCCACCAGCCGTCCCGGACCGCGCGGCGTTGCAGACGAGTTGGTTGTCCAACGGAATCACAACCGGGCTCGACACCGTCAGCGGTTTGACCTTCCAACTGCTCGGCAGCGCGATTGTTGCCGTCGATATGGTCAGATGCTCACGAGTCAGCGAGAAGTTCACGCCAGAGAACTTCAGCACACCGGCCGTGATCTGGGCAGCCGTGCCGGCGATGGCCGCATCGGCGGCGTTGCAGGAAGAACCCTTGGCCGACACCGTCGAGTTCAGCGGGATCACGTACTTGTCGACCGTGATTGAACCGGCTACCGCAGTCTGCGCACCGACGGCCAGCCAGGCGACACAGAAGGCATCAGTCGCGCTCGCCGCACTGGTGGTTGCCAGTGGCGCCGCGGCAGCCAGAATCGTCGGCCCGCCGGCGCCGCCGGCCCTGTAGTAAGCGGCCGGGCTCAGGCTCGGTGCCGCCAGCACTGTCCCACTCGGGCCAGGTGAACTCGGCGAACCGGGCTCGAGCGGTGATGGCGAAGCCGGGGCCGACGGTGTGGCTGGGGCAACTGGAGTCGGCGGGGTGGCCGGCGTGGGCGGAGCAGTCGGCTCGCTCGGCGCCGGCGACGGCTGATCGGGCATCGGTTTGATGTCCGATGCCGCTGAGGTCGAACCCGTCAGCGCGGCGGTCAGCGCCGAACGCAACGCGGCATCATGGGTTCCGGCTCCAGCGGTGGACACGATGGTCGGCGACGCACCCTTGAAGCTGACCACAGCCGTGAAGCTGACCGTACCGCCCAGCAAGGTCGTTCCAAACAGGCCGGAGTAGATGGCCTGAACCTGACCCTGGTTGATGGACACGTTCATCGACCTGACGTCGAGCTTGTTCCTGCCTGGTGATCCACTACCGGATCGGATTCCTGTCAGCGCAAGTGCGCCACCGGTTCCCGCCGCACCGGTGAACTGCATGGGATCGGCTCCGTGCATCAAGGCGCTGCTGGTCCAGTCGACGGCACCGTCCATGACCCACGCCGAGCCGTTGTAGGACGTCGGCAACACCAGGTCCGGCAGGAACAGCAGCGTTGCGGTGGCGTGCGTCTGACCGCCGGCCGCATCGAAGGCGGCCGAGATCCCCGTGACGCTGACATCGCCCCATTTCAGGCTTCCGTCGGTCACCACTCGGTAGTCTGCAAGCCAGCTCCCGCAGTCAGTTCCCGGGCACGCGGCCGGAGCCACCGTGCCGACCACCGAGGTCACCCCGACCTGCTGCCCGCTCAGCCCCGCCGGTGCAATCTTGGCACCCACACCGCCGCCAACGGCCAGTGTCTGGTCGCCGGCAGAAAGCAACTGCAGCTCCAAGCTCTTCCCCATGCCCAGCGGCGCGTCCTTGAGGTGACCCCCGAGGGATGGTCCGTCCGCACCAACCACCACGGACAAATCACCGAACGCCAGATCCTCACTCGCGGGCTTCTTGATCGTCTGATCGGAGGGATCCAGTGCGAGCTGGAAGCTGGGTACTGACCACACGGCCGAACCCGTCGGTGGGCGAGTCAGCCCGACACTTCCGGACGCGCCAGTCACCGGCACGGCAGGTGTCCCATCCGGGCCGATCCGGAACGACATCCCAGCCGCCGGATCGCCCGCAGACAAGGTCCAAACGTCCGTCCCGACACCCGATGCGACCGGGAAGCGCAGCACGCTCGGGCGGCCGGTAAACGTTTCCACTGTGCCGCTGAAGGCGATTCCGGAGCCGGTGATGGCAGCCTTCAAGCCGGAGATGACCGTCTGACTGACCAGGTCCAGGTTGCCGGATCGAGAGGCTGTGATGTCGATAACCGGTGTCAGCGCTGGGGCAACGGCGGACACTGAGCCAGTCACGGACGCGACGTCGCCGCCGACCACGGGAATCGCACCCGCACCGTTGCTGACCGTGAACGAATACGACCCGTCCCGCTTGATGGTGCTGTGCAGATCAGCACGCAGGTCAGCGGCGATCGTCGCCCCGGTAATGGTCAGATCAGCGACCTGATCACCCGTTCCGGAGATGACCATGTGCGCGGTGCCACCTTGGACCGCACCGCCGACGTCAAGGGGCGATGCCCCATCGACCGTTCCCCCCGTCAGCGAGCCGTCGTAGGCCAACCGCATGCTCGGGTTGTCGGCATCGCCGACCGGTAGGTCGCCGACCGAGCGCGCTGCCCAGTGAACGCCTCCACCGGTGATCGCAATGTGATCAGCGGTGGCAGTTCCACTGGCGTTCTCGACGGTGATTCCGCCATCGAGCACAACCTGCGCTCCGGTGAAGTCCATCTTGACACCGGCGTCGGTGCAGTGGTCGCCGGTAACCGTGACCTGCGCCCCCACCGTCGACAACTGCCAACGACCGCCGACCGGGCCGATCGCCGCATCGGCGGTCCGGAACCGGCCGGCCGTGAGGATCTCGCACGCAGGCGAAGTGACCCCGTCGGCGAACTCGGTCGGCGGCTCGACATCGACCATCACACGGGTGATGGCCTTGGCTGTCACGTCCATGCTTGAAACGGTGACCCGGAACGCGAGCTGCTTCGGCCGCACCACGGTCGGGGCTGTGAACGTCGGCTTCGCCATCGTTTTGACGTCCGGGCGGGCCGGACTCGTGCTGGGGCTCCACACCACGGCCGGGTCTGTGCGCCCGGAGCACTCCTGCTGTTCGGAGGCGTCGGGGTTTTGGGCGCCGATGCACAACTGCTCCCACTGGTAGTTCAGCGGTTGGTCGCGGAAGCCACCGGAGGAGGTGCTGGCATCCAGGGTCACGACCGTGGGCGCCCGCTTGGAGGATCCGTCTGACGCCGAGACGTTGCTGATCGCCTGCACAACCTGGTCGGTACCGGCTGACGGAGCCAACGGGTCGCCGACATCGATGATCTCGTTGGCGGCGGCGGCATAGTCTGTGATGCTGTAGCCCACATCCGCAAACCCTTGGCTCATCGCCGGGTCGACCTTGAGCTTGACCTCGACCGTCGAGGTCGTGGCGCCGACCGGAATATCACTTGTGGTCGACAGGCTGATCTTGGTCGTTCCATCAGTCTGTGGGGCGACATCGGATAGCCAGGTCGATCCCGGGTAGTCCGCCGACAACACGGTGATCCCCTTGGGAATCGTCAGCACAGCCGTCGGGTCGATGCCGATACGGTCGCCGGACGTGTTCTGGATGCTGAACGTCACCGAACCTTCTTGACCGCGGATCAGACCGTGGCCAGGCGCCAGATTCGGCACCAAGACCGCCTTGGCCTGAGGCGCGTTGACGTTCCAGCGTTCGCTAAGGGCGGGTGCATTGACTTGGACGTTGGCCGGAGTCGCAACCATGCTCGCCGTCATCGCAACTCCAAGCACCGGCTGCTTGACCTGGTCTCGGTTATCCAACTGCATCACGTCGACGAACAGGTCGGGGAACGACTCGTCGGTCTGCAACCCGTCGGGATCGGTGACGGTACCCAGGAACGTCACGGTGGACACATGCGTGAGCGCAGCGTCACCGTCGGGGTAGGAGGGAGCCGACCCTTGCAGTGCCCAGGTCCCGGTGCCGACACCATGATTGAACGCCCGATACTGGGCACCTGCTGGGAGTGTGGCCGTCGCCGTGAACGTTGAACCCTGCGGCAGCACAACGTCACCGACCGAGTCCACGCGCAGCATCACCCGGTTGACTTGCCCGGCGTAGCTCTCAATCTTGTTCGCGACCGCCCACTCGTCTTTCGTAATGTCCGGCTGGGTGTAGGCGTCGACCCGAATGTAGGGCTTGGTGGGGTCCAGCACCTCAAGGGTGCCGCTGGCCAAGGCGCTAGTGAACGCGGCGAACTTGAACACCGCCGGAGTGTTCTGAAAGCCCGGGGTCGTCTGCTTCGTGACCTTGACCCGCAACTTGGCGGTGACGGTGTCGCCCTTGTTGAAATTGAAGGGACTGCTGATCGTGCAGACAGCTTTGGCACCGGACTGCACACAGGTGCCGACGGTCGCGGACTTGGAATTAACCACACTGCCGCTCATCAGCATGCTGGCCCCATCGGGCAGGTCCACTGACAGTGTCGGGTTGACACCGACGGGCAGACTGCGCGGCTCGAAGTCGGCGCCACCACTGTTAGTGATAGGAACCGTGACCGAGAACGCATGATCGGCTACAACCTGCGGGTGCCCATTGTCGGTGAGCGAAGTGACGGCGCTGATCAAAGGCAGGGGACCCTTTGCCGTGGCGAAACTCCACTGGTTGGGGTCCTGCCAGGACCTGCTGCTCGGGACCTCGGTCACCGTTCGCACCGAGTTCACCGACCAGTTGGCCGCCGGAAGCCCGCTCGCGCTCAGCCCGGCCTTGGTCCCGACTATGTCAATCGGAACAACGAAACCAACGTTGATCTTCACCTGTGCGACGGTGAGTTGCTTGTTGATGTTGACGTTGGTGGCGTCGCGGGTCAGAGCCGGCAACGGATTGGCGATGGTGCACTTGCTGGTATCGCAGGTGACGCCATAAGTGGATGCAGAGGCGCTGTCCGGAGCGATAGAGACGTTGATCATTCCATCCGGAATGATGTTCGTCAGCGTCATGTTGGCGTCGGTAGCACCTGAGCCGTAGTTGGCGATCGTCACGCTGCAGGTACCGTCGCTCGGGTTGCACGCCTTGACGGCCGAGCCGGGCCCAAGGTGCGTTGGGATGTTCGAGTCAATCGAGACGAACGGAGCAGCCACAGGATTGCTCAAGGTCTGGTTCCAGCTGAACGGCGTGGCGACCCAATCGTCTTCCAGGGTCGTGCCGCCACTGGCAACCGAGATCGAACGCAGCCCCTCGTAAGCATTCGCCGGGGCGAAGTCGGCCTCGGTCCCGGGATTGTTCGGGTCGAGCGAGGCCAGCGTCAGTACCCAGGTGCCGGGCGCCGCACTGGTGTTCGAGACCTTGCAGGTGATCTTGTTGCCGGTGAACCACGTCAGGAACCCATTGACATCAGGCACCAGCACGCGCACGTTGTTCTGTTTGGCGAACGTGCACAGCGGCGGATCATTGCGATTACCCGAGGGATTCACCAGTTTCGTCTCAGCCACCGTGAACTTCGCCGGCAAAAACACCGAGAAGCCGCCGGGTCCGGATTTCTGCTTCTCGACCTTGAACAAGTTGCTCGAGGTCGAATACGAACGGAACAAAGGAGTGATGGACCACGGAGTCTGGGACTGCGGCGTCGGCGCGGGGTTGGTCAGCCAGATCCGCTGGCTGTTCGAGTCATAGATCGCCAGACCACGATCGTTGGAGTACGTGAGCGCCCGCGGGCTCATGTTGATCAGATGGCTCTGGGAGTTCTGCCGGATCAGATTCAGCGCGGTCGACCCGCCACCGGCAGCCCGCAAGGTCTTGCCGTCGGCAGCCACCGCATACACCGCGCTGCCGGACGCCACATAGGTCGTCTGGCCGGCACCCTCGGACACGTCGAAGACGCCGGGGAACGTCACGGACCCAACTGCGTTTCCGCTACCCGGTGACAGCGAACCGGTCCCGTCGGACACGACGGTCCCGTTCGTATCACCCGGGTTGAGCTTGACGAGTTTGTTCCCGGAGCCACCGATCCAAGCGATCCCGGACTGGTCAATGTCCATCGACGACTTGCTGATGCCGGTGTTGAGCAGGTCACCTACCCCTGGTGCAAACGGCTCGATCCAGCCGGTGGACGTACTGGTCCCCGAGCTGTCGTAAGTCGTGCTCTCCCGGTACGTCATAACCGCGTCGATGCCGTCATCCAGCATGTAGACCTGACCGTTGATCCCCAGCGTTATCGCAGTGACGTTCCCCAGTGAATCCTGGGTCGCTGGCCCTGACCAGGCTCGGGTGTATTGGTAGCCACCATCACCGGCCAGATGGGTGACGCCGCCGTTCAGAACAAGGAACAACTGATGGGTGTTGGATTCCCAGGCATAGACCCCGCCGTCGGGCCTGGTGGCAATCGCCCCGACATGCAGGCTCTGCGAACCGGGCAACACGGACTTCGTGGCCTGCACATCGGCACCGCCGGCGGGAGTGGAATAGACCCACACGGTGCCGTTCTCCAGACACAGCATCTGATTGTTGATGTAGTACGCGATCTTCGAGCAGCTGGCACTGACCCCGGCATACCAGTCCAGAACGATCCCGGGGTTGCGCGGGTTTGCATCGGTCAGTTCGCCACCGGCGCGCGCACTCGGCGCAGGCACCACGGCAAGAGCGGCGGCCACAAACGAAGCCACCACAACTGGGGTCAATTGGCGAAACCGACCCAACAGACTTGAGGCCAGACCGTGATCTCTGCGGACATACATGGCGCGGACCCTAGCCGCGACAATCCACCGTTGCCCGACAAGTGGTCCGGCCGGGTGAGTCAGTGTCAGCACATCGACACCCAAATCGATGCCGAACTGGGGCTACAGGCTAGGCCGATCGCGTTGCTGGCAACCTTCCGTGACAGTCGCATTGGTACAAGCGAGTGAACCTCGGTGACCGAGCGTCTGCTAGTCCGGGCGGCACAGCGGGCCCGTCATTCCTGCGTTTGCGAAACCCCCCGCGCCGTGCGATTGTGGCCCGAAGTCAAGAGATCATCCGAACCCTTCGCGTGTGCTCGCCAACCGAGAGGAATCACTGTGCTTCGATCGTCGGTGGCAATCGCCGGTGCAGCGATGGTCCTGGCCGGCTCGTTGGTTGCGGTACCTGCCAACGCGAGCCAGTCGCTGTCCAACGCCACACCGCCCGCCCCGGCCGCGGACGTCGCACCTAGCGTGCCGATATTGCCAACCGATGAATCCAACGCGAGCCCCCGATCCGCGAAACGAAGCGGCCAATCGATCAAGATCTCCGGTCTGCGACTGTGGGCTAAGAAGCGCTACGTCACGGGAAAGATCACCTGGCACCAGGGAACCCTCGACAAGGTGGGCAAAGACGACCTCGACCTGCGGGCCGTGCTGCTCGACTCCAAAGGCAAATGGCACACGCTCGCCGCCAACCCCGGAAGCCTGAAGCCGACCTACGGCAACGTGACGGTGCTGCGCCTGCCGATGAAGACCAAGGTCGTGCGGGAGATCAAATCCGCCCGCAAAATCGTGGTAACGGCTACTCAGTCGTTCGACTCCAATGCGGACCGGGACCGCAAGTACGAGACCAACTTCGTCTCCTCAATCACTGTCAAAGACACCACCCGCCGCAGCAGCGGGCCTGAATCCCGAGCGGTGACTGTCAGCGGCTGCAGCGTCGCTATCGCGAGCTACGCCGACCTGAGGTCGTGCGACCTGACGGGCGCGAGCTTGGATCATGCGGTGCTGGAACGGGCCAACTTGCAGGGGGTACCGCTCACCAGTGCGATCCTCACCGGGGCCGACCTGTCCTACTCCAACCTCACGATGGTCGACCTCGAAGCAGCTAACGCTGTGTCGGCGAACCTGTCGTGGACCAACCTTGACGGCGTGGTCGCGGACGGCGCGGACTTCACGTCGGCGAACCTGACCCGCGCCAACGCCGACACCGTGAACTACACGGTCCAGCCGAGCTTCCCGACGTCCTTCGAGTCCTGCACGTTCGACAACGCCAACATGACTGCCATCGGATTCATGGGGGTCGACTTCAGCTACTCGACGTTCACCAACGCCAAACTCATCAGCGACGGCTCCTACCCCGCATACCTGAACGGCGCAACGGGCATCGGAACATTCTGGTACGGCGCAGACCTGACTGGCGCCTACTTCGGCGGCACCGATCTGACGGGTGCAGACTTCCACGACAGCTCAACCATCATCAAGGGAGTCGACTTCAACGGCGCCAATCTGACCGGGGCCACCCTGTCGGGAGCAACCGTGTACGACCGCAAACACTCCAGCTACCAGGGCGCCACGATGAGCTATGCGAAGCTCGGAAACGCGGACCTCAGCAACGCTTTCCTCGCCGGGTCCAACTTCTCGTACTCCGACCTGACCGGAGCGAATCTGTACGGGACTTCCCTGGTGAGCGCCAACCTGAACAACGCGACTCTGGCGGCGGCAAACATGGCCTTGGTGGTTGCGAATTCGGCGCTCTTCAACAGCGCCAACCTCAAGGGTGCAGACCTAACCGGAGCAAACCTGACGTCGGCCGACTTCACAAGCGCGAACTTGAGCACGATAAGCACGACGATCTCGTCCACAGATTTTACCGGCGCCACACTCACCAATACGGATTTCCGCGATTCCAACCCGAATGTCGTCGCGCCCTACTACTACCACCAGATGGTGAAACCGAACTTCACGCGCGCAAACCTGACGGGGGCTCGGTTTGACGGGGCCCGGGTAACCAGCGCCAACTTCAGCTCAGCCAACTTGAACGGCACGAGCCTTCGGTATGTGCGACTGGATTCCGATCCGACGAATGGCGCCACCCTTCTGAGCAGTGGCTCAGCAAGCTACGCCACCCTGACGAACACGGACATGACGGGCTCTTACCTCGACTCGGTTGTGTGGAACTACGCCCACCTGGTCAGTCCCAATCTGAACGCTGCGACCGTCAATGGCGGCACCTTCGTCGGGACCGTCGGGTGCTCGTCCGTTCTGAACCACGTCACCTTCTGCTGATGCGCACCCCGAGACCTGGAGAAAGCATGAAAGCACGAGCCTTCGTTGCAGCCGTTGGGCTTGCTGCGCTTGCGGCCGCCACCCTATCGGCCGGGCCGGCGGCCGCCACCGATTCGCCTGCGACGCCAGACTCGCCGGGCACTACTGGCACTGCTGCCCCAGCAGACCAACCGGCCTCACCCATCGCATCCGCCACAATGGCCGACGACCGCGCGAGCAGCGTTGCCACAACAAAGCGCAGCCGCCCAAAGGTGAAGCTCACCGACGTGCGGCTGTCACACTCTGACCGACTGGTGCAGGCGACCATCGCCTGGCACCAGTCGCTACTGGACAAGCCAGGAAAAGACGACTTGGACCTGCGTGCGCTGGTGCGCGGCAGGGACGGACGACTGCGAACCCTGGTCGCCAACCGCGGGAGCCTGCGGCCGGATCAGGGAAACGTCACGCATTACCGGGCATCATTGAGCAAACGCAACGCCGAGTTGCTGCGCACCGCGCAAGAGGTCACAGTGACCGTGACCCAATCGTTTGACTCCGCCCGAGACCGGGACCACAAGTACGAGACGAACTACGTCACGGTTAGGCACTTCAAGCCACGTTCAACTCGCGCGGTCGAGTTGACTCCGCGTAAGGCTTGGACGAGCTACGTACCGGCTGGCCGCGGAACGTGCTCGGGTGTGAAGATCGGAACATACTCACACCTTGCCGGCTGCAACCTGACCGGAGCATCGCTCGATGGCGCGGTGATCAATCAGTCGGACTTCACCGGCGCCGACATGACCGGTGACATCCTGAGCCATACGAACATGAACCAGTCGACGTTCACCAACGCCACCTTGACAAACGCTGACCTGACCAGCGCGGACATGTCCATCTCCACGGTCGCCGGAATGGTGATGCGCTCCGCCATGGCACCTGGCATCGATATGAGCAACACGAATGCCAACCTCTCTCAGTCGACGCCACCGATGGATCTAAGCGGCACCACCATGACCAATGCTCAGCTCGTCGGGTCGTCGTGGTCCGGCGCGAATCTGTCATCGATGAAGCTCAACGGATCCTCGTTGATGTACACGAAGCTGCAGTACGCAACGATCATCGGCGGCACGTGGTTCAGCGGCACCGATCTGACTCAAGTCGACTTCAGCAATGCCAACCTCACCCTCGCGATCTTCTCCGGACTGTCCGACTACGGCCACACGACGCTCATGCTCAGCACGATCTTCCAGAGCACGAACCTCACCGACGCGGTGTTCGACTCGCAGACGCCAACCACTCGTCCAACAATCGGCTACCACACCGACCCGACCGAGCAGAGCGCAGCGACCCGACGCTGGAACACGTCGGTGAACTTCACAAACGCCAACATGACGCGCACCAGCCTGCGCGGCATCCGACTATGGCAGCCCAGTTTCTACCAGGCCAACCTCAATGGCACGGACTTGTCGTATTCGTACCTGGATGCCGATGTCAACGACCAGAACGGCGTCGAGATGGTCGGCGCCACCCTGACGAACACAAAGATTCTCAACGCTTACATCAACCACCTCGACATAGTGGCCGCGACACTGAGCAACGCGGACTTTACTGGAACCACAATTACTGCCCGCAAGAACTGGAGCATGACGGGCTGTGCGTCCGTCATCGGAACAACCAACTTCTGCACCGACACGACTGGCTGGTAGCCGGGCCAAGGGCCCAGTCCAGCCACAGCGACTCCTCGATTGGCGCACTCCCCTTGTTCGGTGAATACTGAGGGATCCTTAGCGATTGGGGCACCGAGCAGGGAGTCGGGATGGTCGCATGACGAACGACGATGAGCAGCGGCAGCGGATCATCGATGCCGCGGCGGAATTGTTTGCAGAGAACGGCTATGGGGGCACGAACGTTCGCCTGGTAGCCCAGCGAGCCGGGGTCACCGTCCACACGGTCAAGCGACTGACTAGCGGCAAATCCGAGTTGTTCGCGGAGGTGATGGCCGCCAAAGTGACCTCGGACGCGGCCGACCTCGTTGCCGCCGCAGTGGCGGACCCGCACGCGGAGCCGCCGCTGGCCGTCATGCTTGAGGCCGTCGCGCAGATCTTCGCGGCGCCGGAGCGCAGTTGGAATGCCCTGGAGTTGGAGGCGCTCATTAGCGCGCACCGAGACGACGACGTCCGAGCGCTGGAGTCGGCCCGGTTCCAGGAGCGCTGGGCGAACATGAAGGCCGTCACCGAACACACCAGGCGGGTTGGCGGCATCGACCCCGACGTCAACGATGACGCCTTCGTGTATTTCGCGCTAGCCCTGTCGGTGGGGATGGCGGTCGTCGACCCGCTGGTGAGCCAACAGCCGAGCCAGGCCAACTGGAACGCGCTCATGGCCCGCATCGGTGCCGCCATCGCACCGGTGGACCTGCTGGCCGAACCCGAGTCATGGACCCGAAAGCCGTGGCGTTTGCGCATCGACATTGTGGACCGCCCGGGCGGGTTGGCCACGCTGATCCGGGCCCTGAGCACACTGCACGTCTACGTGGTCCGAAGCACCGTGCTGGCCGTCGGAGAGAGCAGCCGAACAATCGATCTGGCCGTGACCCTGCCGGAGCAAGTCAGCTCTGATTCGTTGCTGGCCGCAGCCATGTCGGCGGGCAGCAACGGCTATGTGACCGAGGGCTCGCCCGACGATGGTCTGGACATACCGACCAGGGTCCTTGATGGAGCCAGGGAACTGGTCAAGAACCCCGGCTCGGGCCCGCTCGCAGCGGCGATGCTGGTTGAAGCCGACCGCTTCGAGGTCACCGACGCGGCCGAAGGCGAAGACGATGCCGCCGATGTCCTACGGTTGCAGTGGACCTTCGGTCAGCACGTTGTATTGCACCGCGACTGGGCGCCGTTCGCCCGCGCGGAAAAGACCCGTGCCTCGTCGCTGCTCCGCCTGGCCACCGCGCTGTCCAGCCTGGAGGGGGACGCGGAGGCCCGCGGTTGGGTCGAGCCCATCAAAGGAGGCGAAACCGTCTGGATCCGGTTGGCACGCCCGGACGACGCCGATGCTGTTGCGGCAATGCACAAACGCTGCTCCGAGCGGACCCGCTTCCTGCGGTACCTGCAGGCTGTCAGCGAATGGCGTGACCTTTACCTGCGGTGGCTCAGCGGCGGTCACCGCGGCGCGACCCTGGTGGCGATGAGCGAGGAAGGCACCATCGTGGGTCTGGGCAACGTGTTCCCAGACGAATCTGATCGGCCCCACGTCGCGGAGATCGCGGTGATCATCGAGGATGACTACCAGAACCGCGGCCTGGGAACCCGAATGATCCGTCACATGCTGGAATTGGCCGAACAGCTGGGATTCCACGAGGTCATCGCCACCGTCTCGACTGAGAATACCGGCATGCTGCGGGTGTTCGAGCTAACCAGGCTGGATTGGAGCAAAACGATCGAGCAAGGTGTGGCTACCATGCGGGCCGTGCTTCCGACTGCTCCGTCAGGCGAACAAGCTCCCAGTCGCCTACTTTGACCCCTTGAACGAGACGATCGGTCCGCCGGGAGGCGGAGGGTTGAGTAGATTCGCTCTCAGACTGCCGTGCAAGGTCCGTGCCGCGACGAGGATCCACGCACACAACAGCGCAGCGAACCCCAGCACCGCCGCCCACCCAAACGCCGGCAATCCGGTGTGCTTGGCCAATTGCGTCGTGCCCATGACGCAAGTGCCGACGGGGAATACGAAGCTCCACCACGTCAGCGCGAAGGGCAGCTTGCGCCGAACTGTCCTGATCGTGATAAGCCCGGCAATGGCCGCCCACAAGATCGCGAAACCCCAAGCTGGCACACCGTACAAGATGGCAAACACATTCATCGCGGAGGCGATCTGCGGTGCCACCGCGATCGCGGCGGCCGTGCCAAGCAGCCCAGCAGCCGTGATCGACTGCCCGATTGGACCCAGCACAATCCACAGAGTCGGGACTCGGGCAGTACCTGATGATCCATAGTGGGCGAGCCGACTCCAGATCATCGAGATAATGATCAAGGAGGCCACCAGACTCATCCCAAACATCGCGTAGCAGCCGTACAACATGGTTTCTCTGCTCGTGCCCTCCGGAACGTAAGGCACCAATAGGGCGCCCGCCGTCGCCGACACCATCGGCGGTACGACAGGCATCAGCCAGCCCCCGAAGGCCGCGTCGGGCCGGACCTCATAAAGCGTGAAAAGCCGAAAGGGCACCGCAGCGGCGGTGACCAAGCCACCGATGGTTCCCAGGACCCACAGGACCCACGCAATGGTCACCGCAGCATCGCTGCCAACCAGAGAATCCCCCACCAGCAGCGCACCCGTGCCAACCGTCATCATCGCCATGGGCGGTGCACCATAGAACTGCGCCATCATCGGGTCGCGAGCATGGGCACGTACCAGGTGGGGCCGACGGATCCACTGAACTCCAGAAGCCACGATCAGCACGAGCAGAAGCAGCGCGGCGGCCACCCAGATGACCAGCGAGAAGCCGCGCAGCGACGGGCCAACAACCGGAAGCGTGACCGCCGCATTGGCGATGATGCCAGTTCCCATGACAGACGCGAACCAGTTCGGTCCGATGTCAACCGACTGCGATTGCGCGGGCGAGGACGACAGAATCCCAGCGATCCGCCGAAACGTTCCCTCCTGTTCCTGGAGTCCCACAGCCTGCGTCACGCCCGCAGGCTAGCAGCGAGGCGATTCGGCAGTCCCGCTCAATTTGGGGACCTCTCGCGTGGCTGGTGTCAGGGTCCGGTCCAAGATTAACTCCTGCACGAACTGCGGGGTCTGCGCGCGACGCAGCCGGGGTCCAGCTGGCAGGGCATAGGTTCTATCTCAAGCGGCGGCCGGCCACCTGGGTTTGGTGATCACTGATCGGCAACCGGGACTGCTCTACCGATGTCCTCATCGGGCCGGTCACCGGCTGTTCCGGGGACATCGCAGCCCGACTATCAACCCCAAACCCTGATCTGTGGTCCGCGGGAGTAGGTACCAAGAAATGCGCGGCGATCCACCCCGACGCTTGCCTGCCGCTCCATACTCACCGGGTGACCTCCTCCTTCGAACGCAGATGCATGATGTCCGGTAGCTTCGCAGTTCTGGTAGTGAGCCTCACGGCCTGCGGCGGGGGTACCACGAGCAGTCCGTCGTCGGCTCCGCCGACATCGACTGCGAAATCGACCAGTTCACCATCAGCATCTTCGTCCGTCGCGACCGCTACCTACTGCGTGCCATTAGCCGCCGCTTACAAGGTCAAGCCGCCGTCAGGGGTTGCGCTGAATTCCGCGCAGGTAGCCGACATGGTCAAGTTCGGTAAGTTGTTGGGTCCCGCCGCCGAAGCTGCTGCTGCTGACGGCAAACCTGGAGTTGCCAAGCTGCTCGCGCTGCTCGGAACCATGAATGCTTCCCCTACCACGGTCACCGCCGCGCAAGCTAGTGAAGCTGCCCAGAAACTGTCCATTGTCGCGCCGATCGTGATGGCTGACTGCAAGATCGACATTCTTCAGTAATACCTGCGCGTCTCCATCGATATGGCAGTGAGTGATTGCGGGTGTGTACGCGAAGGCTGGCGAAGGGTAGCGCGCCCTCCTTGTGGCCGGGCTCTTGCGTCGAGTTGCCGCCAGGCACCTCACGCGGGTCCAGTCCACGTGGTCTGGTGACGGCACTACTTCGGTGGCCGGTCGGGTAGGTGGTGGCGCATGGCTGTGACGGCAACCGGTGTGTCATTCTTCTGGAACGACCTGGAGTTTGGAGACCGCCGATCAGTGGCGCGGTCCACCTGAGCGCGGGCAATGCCAGACTGGGGGCGTTCCAGCGATGAAGCTTGCTGTCACCCAGCGTTCCCGGATCGTTCGCTGGTATCAAGTGGCGGCCCAAGTCATCGGCTGGGCCACCATCGGGATCGGGCTGGTGTGCTGGTGGCTTGATTTTTCGACCCTTCGTAATCTGCTGTCCGATGCTGTATCCATGAAGGCCAATGCCGCGGTGGCCTTCGTCCTCATTGGCGTGTCGTTGGTGGCATGTCTGCGAGGCTGGCCCAAGCTTGTGGCACTGACAACGGCTGCCGGTTGTTTCATCTTCGGGGCGGTGACCTCAGCGCAGTATGCGCTCGATGCAGGGGTAACCCTGTTCGACTCGCTGCTGGGCTCACACCCGGGTGAGGTGCTAACGCCGACTGCGGGCCGACCGGCGCTTGGTGCCACGATCTGTTTCACGCTGGTCGGAATCTCTCTGGTTCTGCTGGCTGCTGGGCGATGGCCTGATGTGCGCCAGGGCCTTGCCGCAGTGGTTGCTGTGGCCGCGTCGGTGATCTTGTTTGCCTACCTGTTTGACAACGCTGATCTGGCAACGTTAGGTGATCGATTCACGGCAATGCCGGTTGACTCGGCGATACTGTTCGGGCTTTGCGCCGCGGCCCTCGTTATGGCCGCCCCCGATGTCGGTTGGGCTCGAGTGATCGCATCACCGCTGGCCGGGGGCAGGCTGTTCCGCACCCTGGTTTTGCCCTTGCTGGTTCTTGTCTTCGTGATGGCCTACGTTGCGGACTACCTCGCCGCGCACGCTTTTGGCGGTCCAGCCCGTCTGGGGCTCGCCCTTTCTGAACTCGTTTACCCTACTCTGACGATTGCGCTGATCGGGTTGCTGTTCACGGCGAGCATTCGCAGCGACCGGATTGATCAACAGCGGCAACAATTGGCCACGAACCTGGCCGAACAGCGGGCGCGGTTGGCCGAAAGCCAAGCGCATTACCAGATGTTGGCCGAGAACGCGACCGATGTGGTGTGGCAGGTGGACGCCGACACGGTCCTGCAGTGGGTGACACCGTCGGTGGAATCGGTGCTGGGGTGGGTCCCGGAGCAACTGCTGGGCAAGGCGGCCATCGACCTGGTCCACCCCGACGACGCGGGCACGTTGGCTGCGTGGCGGGCCGCAGTGTTCGATGGCACCCCGGCCAGCGGGTTCGAACTTCGCCTGCTCACCGGTAACGGCGACTACCGGTGGATGTCCCTGCAAGCACGTCCCATCACCGACGGCGACGGGACGATCAATGGTGCCGTCGTCGGATTGCACGACATCCACGAGCAGGTGCTGGCGCAGCAGGAACGGGCCCGCAGCGAACGGCGGTATCGGTGGTTGGCCGAGAACGCCTCCGATGTGGTGTTTCATATCGGCGCCGACTCGCTCATCCGCTGGGCCTCGCCCTCGGTGGCGCGAGTCCTGGGCTGGACC
>JBAXOQ010000071.1:0-15807 GCA_037133175.1 Actinomycetes bacterium | reverse complement strand
CACGACGACGCATAACCCGGTCCGAGCGCCTCCTCCATGCGTACCCAGAACTCCGCCAACCGCATGAACACGAGTGTGCCGTGTCCGATGTCAGGGCCGCCGGGGAGGATAGGCACCGTGCCCAGCCCCGACCCGTCCCCCACCAGCAGCGGCAAGGCGCTGCCCGGGTTCTCGCCGTTGGCGAGCTCCTGGTTCACCTCCGCGTTCGCCGCCCCAACCCCTGCACAGCTCGGCGCCTGGGCGGCGATTCGTGACGGCAAACACACGCTGGTGGTGGCACCCACCGGGTCGGGCAAGACGTTGGCCGCCTTCTTCTACGCAATCGACCGGCTCGCCACTACCCCCACCCCGGCGAAGGGCATCGAACGCTGTCGCGTGCTGTACATCTCGCCGCTGAAGGCACTGGCCTCCGACGTGGAACGCAACCTGCGCAGTCCCCTCAATGGGCTGCGTCGGGAGGCTGAACGGGCAGGGGTGCAGATCCCCGGCATCACTGTCGGTCTCCGGACCGGCGACACCTCCGCCACCGATCGCCGCAAGCTGGCCACCAAACCGCCCGACGTGCTCATCACGACGCCCGAATCGCTATTCCTGATGCTCACCTCGCAGGCGCGCGAGAGTCTGCGCCACGTAAGCACGGTGATCATCGATGAGATCCACGCCGTTGCGGGCACCAAACGCGGATCGCACCTGGCAGTGTCGCTGGAGCGCCTCGATGAGCTGCTCGAACACCCCGCCCAGCGCATCGGTCTGTCGGCCACGGTGCAACCGGTCGATGAGGTTGCGCTGTTCCTGGGGGGCACCGCGCCGGTAGAGATTGTTCAACCGCCGGCCGACAAGCAGATCGAGATCACCGTGGTCGTGCCGGTGGAGGATCTGACCGCACCCGCGGTGGCGGTAGGCGCCGTGCCGGACGGGCATGATCCTCACGCCGAGGCGCTGATCGAGGCTCCCGCCGCGCTGCCGTCCATCTGGCCGCACGTCGACAACGCCATCGTCGACCTGATCGAATCCCACCGGTCCACCATCGTGTTTGCCAACTCCAGGAGGCTGGCCGAGCGGATTACCGCCCGAGTCAACGAAATCGGCCAGGAGCGTGCCACCGGTGAGCTGCTGGCCCGCGATTCGGCACCCGCTGAACTGATGGCCCAGGCGGGTTCAACCGCGGGAGCACGGCCGGTGCTCGCACGTGCACATCACGGCTCGGTCAGCAAGGATCAGCGGGCACTGATCGAGGACGATCTGAAGGCTGGCCGGATCCCGGCGGTGGTAGCCACCAGCAGCTTGGAACTCGGCATCGACATGGGCGCCGTGGACCTGGTCATCCAGGTCGAGGCGCCGCCGTCGGTCGCCAGCGGCCTGCAGCGGGTCGGCCGGGCCGGTCACCACGTCGGAGAAGTGAGCCGCGGCGTGGTCTTCCCCAAGCACCGTGGCGACCTGCTGGCGGCAACCGTCGTGGCGGCGGGCATGGCCAGCCGAACGATCGAGCCGACCCGAATCCCCCGCAACCCGCTCGATGTGCTGGCCCAGCACATCGTCGCCGCCGTGGCCATCGAGGACCGCGACGTCGATGAGTTGTACACAGTGGTGAGCAGAGCAGCGCCGTTCCACGGTCTGCCGCGTTCTGCTTATCACGGCGTGCTGGACATGCTGTCCGGGTTGTACCCCGCGGACGGCTTCGCTGAGCTGCGCCCGCGCATCGTCTGGGACCGCACGACGAACGTTCTCAGCGGCCGGCCGGGCAGTCAGTCTCTGGCGGTGACCTCCGGGGGGACGATCCCGGATCGGGGGCTGTTCGGGGTCTTCATGGTCGGCGAACGAGCGTCCCGGGTCGGCGAGCTCGACGAAGAGATGGTCTACGAATCACGAGTCGGGGACGTGTTCGCGCTCGGTGCCACAAGCTGGCGGATCGAGGACATCACCCACGACCGGGTGCTGGTATCCCCCGCACCTGGCCAACCGGCCAAACTGCCGTTCTGGCACGGCGACGCTTTGGGCCGCCCGGTCCAGGTCGGCCGAGCGGTCGGCGAACTGGTTCGCACAATCGCCGCCGCGTCCCCGACGACCGCCACCGCGGAATTGCGGGAACTCGGACTGGACCAATGGGCGGCCGAGAACCTAGTGCGCTACATCGACGAGCAGCGAGCATCCACCGGCACTGTCCCGGACGACCGGACCATGCTGATCGAGCAGGTCCGTGACGAGCTCGGCGACTGGCGCATCGTGCTGCACTCGCCGTTCGGAGCCCGGGTCCATGCACCCTGGGCGCTGGCCATTGCCGGGCGGGTTCGCCAGATCACCGGAGTGGACGCGCAGATCATGCATGCCGATGACGGCATCGTTCTGCGTATCCCCGACACCGACGATGACACGGCCGTGCAGTCGGCCATCGAGGCATTGTTCCCCGAGCCCGACGAGGTGTCATCGTTGGTCACCGCCGCGCTTGGTGGCTCGGCTCTGTTCGCCAGCCGCTTCCGTGAATGCTCCGCCAGGGCACTGCTGCTGCCGCGCCGCCAACCGGGCAAACGCTCGCCGTTGTGGCAGCAACGGCAGCGCAGCTCGGCACTATTGGCGGTTGCCAGCCAGTACCCGTCGTTCCCGATCGTCATCGAAACGTTCCGCGAGTGCCTGCAGGATGTCTACGACGTTCCGGCCCTCATCGGCATTCTGCGATCTGTCCAGGCCCGCACCATCGAAGTCGTGCAAGTCACCACAGCAGTACCGAGTCCGTTCGCCCGGACACTGCTTTTCAACTACATCGCCGAGTTCATGTACGAGGGCGACTCACCGCTGGCCGAGCGACGCGCGAGCGCCCTGACGCTGGACACCGAACTGTTGGCCGAATTGCTCGGGTACGCAGAGCTGCGCGAGTTGCTCGACGAGCAATCCATCGCCAACGTCGAGGCAGAGATCGCCTACCTCACCCCTGAGCGAGCTGCCAAAACGTCGGAGCAAGCTGCTGACCTGCTCCGCCTGCTTGGACCGCTGACGGTAGAGCAATGGCGACTGCGCGGGGTGCGCCCGCCATGGCTGGAAGAACTGCGCGAATCTCGACGCGCGATCACGGTCCGAATCGCCGACGAGGATCGGGTCGCGGCGATCGAGGACGCCGGGCGCCTGCGTGACGCCCTTGGCACAGCGTTGCCCGTGGGAGTTCCGGACTCTTTCCTTGGACCCGGACCCGACCCGTTGGCCGAACTCGTGGCCCGCTACGCCCGAACCCACGGTCCGTTCACGGCCGTCCAAGCTGCCGAGCATTTCGGCATCGGCCGAGCCAGCGCGTCCGCGGCCTTAACCAGGCTCGCCACTGCAGGGCGGGCGGTGAGCGGTGAATTCCGGCCCGGCGGATCGGGTACAGAGTGGTGCGACGTTGAGGTACTGCGCCGCATCCGACGACGATCGGTGGCGGCACTACGACAAGAGATCGAGGCAGTGCCAGCGCAGACTCTGGGACTGTTCGCTCCGCACTGGAACCGCATCACCCGCCCGAGCCGCGGTACCGACGGCGTACTGCGCAGTCTCGAGCAGCTCGCCGGCGCCGCCGTGCCAGCCTCGTCGCTGGAGACGCTGATCCTGCCCTCACGCGTCAGCGACTACCACCCCGCGATGTTGGACGAGCTGACCTCCGCCGGCGAGGTGCTCTGGTGCGGCAGGGGCCGACTGACCGGTGGCGACGGCTGGATCAGTTTGGCTCCGGCGGATGCCGCCGAGCTGCTGCTGCCCGAACCCAGCCCGGTCGGGACGGAAAACGCAGCCGCGTCTGCGGTGCTGCAGATGCTCAGCGGCGGCGGCGCATGGCTGTTTCGGGAACTCCAGCAGCGCATCGACCCCGATGACGGTCCGATCCTGCTTGAAACACTGTGGGACCTGGTGTGGTCTGGGCAGATCACCGCCGACACGATCGCACCGTTGCGGGCGCTGCTTGCGGCCGGCGGAACCGCGAATGCCGGACACTTGCGACCGGCCGCTCGATCAGCTCCACGGCGACCCGCTGGGGTGGGCCCTGGGTCGCGCACCAGAGCCGCCAGAACGGCCCGAGGTGGCCCTAGCGCTCGCGGCGGAACAACCCTGGCTGTTGGACGCTGGACTGCACTGCCCGTTCGCGAGCCCGACCCCACTCGACGGGCAGCGGCAATGGCACAGGCCCTCCTTGAACGCCACGGCGTGGTAACCCGCGGAGCCGTGGGCGCCGAACAGATCCCCGGCGGGTTCGCTGCCACCTATCGGGTTCTGTCCGCCGCCGAGGACGCTGGACGAACCAGGCGCGGCTACTTCGTCGAGGGCCTCGGCGCCGCCCAGTTCGCAACTCCGGGCGCGGTAGACCAACTGCGACTGCAGGCCCGAACGCTGACTGATCCGGGCCGAGACCACGAGCCCGAAGCCGTGCTGCTCGCCGCATGCGACCCGGCGAACCCGTACGGAGCAGCACTCGGCTGGCCACGCTCAGATGGCGAGCAGGACATCGGCCACCGTCCCGGCCGTAAAGCAGGCTCGGCGGTGGTGCTGGTCGACGGCGCGCTGGTGGTCTATCTGGAGCGCGGCGGCAAGTCGCTGCTGGTGTTCTCGCAGGATCCGCAGACCCTTCATCACGCCGCGGCCGCCATCCGGAACGCAATCCGGGCGGGCCGGCTTGCCAGCCCGAGGCTGCAACGGGCGAACTCCTGCGCCATCGCCGATACCCCGATTGCGGACGCGTTGTGCGAGGTCGGATTCTCGCTGACCCCCAGCGGCCTGCGCCTGCGGCCCTAGCCAGCCGCAAACCCCCTCCAAACGCGGGTTTCTCGGCCCGAAAACCCGCGTTTGGAGGGGGTTTGCGGCTAGTTTTCAGGTGGCGGACGACAGGGCTAGCGCTTCGCCGATGATGTCGCCGACGGCTTGGCTCTCGAGCAGGAACGCATCGTGTCCGAATGGGGAATCGATGACCCTGAGATCACCCGAGGTCGGAATCTTGTCGGCCATCTCCTGTTGCAGATGCAGCGGGTAGAGCCTGTCGCTGGTGATGCCACTGACCACCACCGGCGACGTGATGGACGCCAGAGCGGCGTCCACCCCACCCCGGCCGCGACCGACGTCGTGGGTGTTCATCGCATCGGTCAGCGCGACGTAGGTTCCAGCGTCGAAGCGCCGGGCAAGCTTGTCGGCCTGGTAGTCCAGATACGACTGCACCGCGAACCGCCCTGCCCCCGGAAGGACGCCGGCAGCGTCTGGGCCCAGCGGATCCTCACCAGGCTGTGGGTGGTTGCCGAACCGCTGGTCCAGTTCGGGTTCAGAGCGATAGGTCAGGTGCGCGAACCGGCGCGCAACCCCCATTCCTCGGTGCGGACCGTGCCCGAGAGGCGCATGGTGATAGTCGCCGCCAGACCAATTCGAATCCAACACGATCGCGTCGATCTGCGCGGTCTGGGTGGCGATCTGGTCTGCGGTAGCGACGGCACCACACGCGAAGATCGCCGCAGCGCCCACGCGGTCCGGGTAGCTGGCGGCCCACTCCAGAGTTCGGAAACCACCGATCGAGCCCCCGACAACCAGCGCGAACCGGTCGATGCCCAGGATGTCGGCGAACCGGGCCTCGGCATTGACCTGGTCACGAATGGTGATGCGCGGCCATCTCGATCCCCAGGGACGACCGTCCGGTGCCGATGACGACGGCCCGGTGGTTCCCTGGCATCCGCCGAGCATGTTCGCCGCCACCACAAACCATCGGTTGGTATCCAACGCCAGGTCCGGCCCGACGATGTCGCTCCACCACCCAGCGGTGGGCTGAGTAGGCCCGCTCGGGCCCGCCAGGTGAGCATCACCGGTCAGCGCGTGCAACACCAGCACGGCGTTGTCCCGGGACTTGGACAACCGACCCCAGGTCTCGTAGGCCATCCGAACATTCGGCAACGACCCGCCCAATTCCGGGCTGAACTGGCCAAGGTCGACAAAACGACGCCAGCCCGGATCGTCTCCCTCCTGCCACGCTGCCGTGGCGGGAGGGAGACGATCCGGACTGGAGTTCATTTGCGTCGACTCTAGCAGTGAGATCCGCGCCGAAACCGAATCAGCCGGTCGCGACGCCGACCAGCGCGACATCGCTGGCAGCGGCCGCGAACCCGGTGTCAAGGTCGGCCAGGATGTCGGTGATGTTCTCAATGCCGACTGCCAGACGCACCAGACCTGGAGTCACCCCAGCGGACAGCTGCTCCTCGGGCGACAACTGCGAGTGTGTCGTAGATGCCGGATGAATCACCAGGCTGCGCACGTCGCCGATGTTGGCAACGTGGCTGTGCAAGGCCAGGCCCTCAACAAACCGACGTCCCGCATCGACTCCGCCGTCGATCTCAAACGACAACACAGCACCGGCACCACCAGGGGCGTACTTCTTCGCCAACTCGTACCACGGGCTGGACGGCAAGCTCGCGTAGTTCACGCCGAGCACCTGCGGGTGAGCGGTCAGGTAGGCAGCAACCTTCTCAGCATTCTGAACGTGGCGCTCGATGCGTAGGCTCAGCGTCTCCAGACCCTGGGCGATCAGGAAGGCATTGAAAGGCGCCGCCGCCGGACCCAGATCGCGTAGCAGCTGCACCCGTGCCTTGAGGATGTAGGACAGGTTCGCGCCGAAAGCCGAGCCGACCCCCAGATCACGGGCGTAAACCAGTCCGTTGTAGCTCGGGTCTGGAGTGTTGAACCCTGGGAAACGATCCGGATACTGGGCGTAGTCGAACGTGCCCGCATCGACGATGACTCCGGCGATCGCCGTGCCATGACCTCCGAGATACTTGGTTGCCGAGTGGACGACGACGTCGGCACCCCACTTGATCGGGTTGATCAGGTACGGAGTCGCGACCGTGTTGTCCACAATCAGCGGCACGCCTACTTCGTGGGCGACACCGGCGACGCCTTCAATGTCGAGCACGTCGTTCTTCGGGTTCGCGATCGTCTCGCCGAAGAAAGCCTTGGTGTTGGGCCGAACTGCGGCCCGCCACGAATCCAGATCATCGGGATCCTCGACGAAGCTCACCTCGATGCCCAGCTTGCGGAAGCTGTAGTGGAACAGATTGTAGGTACCGCCGTACAGGCTCGGGCTGGACACGATGTGGTCCCCGGCCTCGGCGATGTTCAGAATCGCCAGCGTCTCGGCTGCCTGGCCGGAAGCGACCAGCAGTGCCCCAACGCCGCCCTCAAGAGCAGCGATCCTGTCCTCGACCACGGCTTGAGTCGGATTCATGATCCGGGTGTAGATGTTCCCCAGTTCCTTCAGCGCAAACAGGTTGGACGCGTGCTCAGTGCTGGAGAAGGTGTACGACGTGGTCTGGTAGATCGGCAGCGCTCGCGCGCCAGTCGCCTCGTCGCTGGATTGGCCGGCATGGATCTGTTTGGTCTCAAATGACCAGGACTCGCTCATCTGTTCACTTCCTTCTTGGTTGGGCCTTCGGTGGGTTTCTTCGGGTGGAGCTGTGGTGGGTTTCTTCGGGTGGAACTGTGATGGGAATGTGGAGCTGTGATGGGAATGTGGAGCTGTGATGAGAATGTGGAGCAGTGGAGTACGGGGTGAAGCTCAGTTGTTGATGGGGATACGGTCAAAGCCTTCGCTCGTCATCGTCCGGGCGCGTGGGCGCTCGGGAACGACCGAGAAAAGTGGGATTCCGCCAAGAATCGCAGTCAAGCGATGGGCGTAGGTTTGTGAGGAGTGGCTGAAGACAAACCGCATCAGCGGACGCAAAGCGTCCCTAGCAGCTACACATTCGGTTGGTAGTCACGAATCATGCCCTCACGTTTGAGAAGATGTTGGAAGAACCATACGGTACGTCGTAACGTCCATGCCAGGCACCCCCGGGAAAGTGGAGAATCAGGCGGCGCCTACTGAAACCCGGCGCTCGGCCCGGGCGATGCCTGCCTCGTAATCGGCCAACTCCCGACTGGCCGAATGCAGTACTTGTGACAGCGGCACCTCTAGTGCCCCGCAGATGGCCGCCAGCAGCTCGCTGGACGCCTCCTTCTGACCCCGTTCAACCTCCGACAGGTACCCGAGCGACACCCGAGCCTGCGCGGAGACCTCACGCAGCGTCCGCCCCTGGTCGAGTCGCTGCTTGCGCAGTTCATCGCCAATCACGCTACGCATGACAATCATGGTCTGTCCTCCCTTGTGGACCTTGTCTTGAGACCAGCGTACTTTGTGGGGCCGACAACGACTGCTCAGTTTCAACAGCCACCTTCTGGCGGTCCCGGCCCACGCTGTCGACTCTCGCCGCAGCATGCGCACTGCCCTGCTAACGCTGCGCCGGTGGCGGCTCATTCCCGAATCCACCTGAGACAGACGCTCCTACGTCCCGAGTAGCGACCCACGTTGCCAGATTCAGCACCTCCAGCACCGTCTGGGTCCGGATAGCCCACCTGGAACCCGCCAGGCACAGCGCCCGACCATGGTCGGTGCCGTCACGGTTGTCATGGACCGAGATGAAGACAGTGCCGACCGGAACTCCACCCTGGCTGCTCGGGCCCGCGACCCCGGTGGTCGATGCCCCGATCGTCGCCTCGCAGCGTGTCGCCACGCCCCGAGCCATTTGCCAGGCGACTCTGGGATCCACCGGTCCGTGAGCCCGCAGCAGCGCCGGGTCCACACCAACCAGCGTCGCCTTCAAGTCCGTCGCGTAAGACACGATGCCACCCCGGAAGCAGGCCGAGGCACCCGCGACACCGGTCAGCGCGGCACACACTGCGCCCCCGGTCAGGGATTCCGCGACGGCGATCGTCACACCCAGGTCGATCAGCACTGCGACCAGCTCGTCGGAGTGCTGCCGAATCCGATCGTCGCTGACCGTGCGCTGTTCCGCGGTGTCGTCGAGGGGCATGCTCGAAGCTAACCACTAGCCTTAGGTCCTATGTCGCCTCGACTGAGTATTGAGAACCCACGGATCACTGTCATCGGGACCGGCTACCTCGGCGCCGTCCACGCAGCCTGCATGGCAGATTTCGGCTTCGATGTGCTCGGCGTCGACGTCGACGCCGGGAAGATCGAGAAGCTCGCTGCTGGGGAGCCGCCGTTCTACGAGCCCGGGTTTGCCGAGCTGCTGCGCTCAGCGCTTGACACCGGCCGGCTCCGCTTCGGCACTGACTTCGCCGAGGCAGGCGAGTTTGGGGACGTGCACTTCCTATGCGTCGGCACCCCCCAGCGGCAGGGCTCGAATGCCGCGGATATCTCGTACGTGGACGAAGCAACCAGCGCGCTCGCGGTGCACCTGAACCGCCCCTGTTTGGTCGTGGGGAAGTCGACAGTGCCAGTCGGCACCGCCGCCCGACTGGCCGACCTGCTGGTTGAGCTGGCACCGGCCGGCAGTGATGTCGAGCTGGCTTGGAACCCGGAGTTCCTGCGGGAGGGATTTGCCGTCGCCGACACCGTGCGACCGGACCGCCTCGTCGTCGGCGTCACGAGCGAGGGTGCTGACCAACTGCTGCGCACCGTCTACCGCAAGCAGCTAGACGACGGCGTGCCCTACCTGACCACCGATCTGGCGACCGCGGAATTGGTCAAGGTGGCGGCAAACTCGTTCCTGGCGACGAAGATCTCATTCATCAATGCGATGGCTGAGATCTGCGAGGCGACCGGCGCTGATGTGGCCAAGCTCGCGGAGGCGATCGGTTACGACGAGCGGATCGGGTCGAAGTTCCTGCGGGCTGGACTGGGCTTCGGGGGCGGGTGCCTGCCCAAGGACATCCGTGCCTTCATGGCCCGGGCCGGCGAGCTCGGCCTCGGCGACAGCCTGCGGTTCCTGTACGAGGTAGACGAGATCAACCAGCGTAGGCGCAGCAAGGCGGTCCAGATCGCCACCGAGATGGTCGGTGGCTCCGTCACCGGCTTGCGGGTGGCCGCGTTGGGCGCCGCTTTCAAGCCCGACAGCGACGATGTGCGCGATTCGCCGGCCCTTAATGTGGCGGCCAGTCTTCAGTTGCACGGCGCTCATGTGCGGGTGTACGACCCGAAGGCGATGGCCAACTCGGCGAAGTACTTCCCGACGCTGCACTATGTGTCCGACGCGGCCGAAGCCTGCACTGACGCCGACATCGTGCTGCTGCTCACGGAGTGGTCTGAGTTCGTCGAACTGGACCCGGTTGAACTCGCCAAACTCACCTCGGCCAGGCGAATTCTGGATTGCCGAAACGTGTTGGATCCGCAACAGTGGCGCGACGCGGGCTGGCAGATCCACAGCCTCGGCCGACCCTAACTCTGGCAGGCCTTGCTCCGACAGGCCTAGGCGAGCGTCTGAACGAAGTCCAAGCAGCGCTGGTAGTCCGGCAGTAGCCCGAGCTCACGGACCTCAGCCAACGAAGGCGCCTGTCGGTCCTTGTCCGACAACGTAATGTCCACGTCCGGCCAGCTGATGCCGATGTCCGGATCGAACGGGTCGATGCCGAACTCACGGCCGGGTGCGTAGCCCTCGCTGCACAGGTACATGACTGTGGAGTCGTCCTGCAGCGACAAGAAGACATGCCCGAGGCCCTCGGTCAGGTACACCGCCCGGCGGGTTTCGGTATCGAGTTGCACCGCCTCCCACTGCCCAAAGGTCGGCGAGCCCAGTCGAATATCAACCGTCACGTCGAGAACTGATCCCTGCAGACAGGTCACATACTTGGCCTGCCCCGGCGGAACGGACGCGAAGTGAATGCCGCGCATCACGCCTTTAGCAGATACCGAGCAGTTCGCCTGCGCCAACGACAACGAATGCCCCGCAGCACCTAGGAAGACATCACTGCGGAAGAACTCCAGAAACACGCCGCGAGAGTCGGCGAACTGCCTGGGAGTGACTACGAACGCGCCTTCAATCGGCAGCCTGTCTATGTCCACCAGCAGTGTCCTCCATCGTTGTGCGCCGATCCGGGATTGGGACGCCGACCCCGGTGAGGGCCGCTACGCCCGAGTGAACTCGCGTCCGGCCGCGGCCTGCTCGCGCGCGAGCAGGTCTATCAGGTAGTCACCGTAGCCGCTCTTGAGCAGCGGCTCAGCGATCGTCCGCAACTGCCCGGAGTCGATCCAGCCTTGACGCCAGGCAACCTCTTCGATGCAGCCGATCTTGAGCCCCTGGCGCTTCTCGACCACGTGGACAAACTCCCCAGCTGCCATCAAGGACTCCACGGTTCCGGTGTCCAGCCACGCGGTCCCCCGGTCCAGCACCGTGACCTGAAGCTGACCTAGCCGCAGGTAGTGATCATTGACCGCGGTGATCTCCAGTTCCCCGCGCCCGCTGGGCCGAATTGCCTTGGCGACCTGCACCACCGAGTTGTCGTAGAAGTACAGGCCCGGCACGGCGAAGTTGCTACGGGGATTTGTCGGCTTCTCCTCGATCGACAATGCTCTGCCAGTGTGATCGAACTCCACCACACCGTAAGCAGCCGGATCGCTGACGTGGTAGGCGAACACATGACCGCCGACAAGATCGACGTGGTTCCGCAAGGCGGTGCCAAGCGCGGTGCCGAAGAAGATGTTGTCTCCCAGCACGAGGCACACGGCCTCGTCGCCGATGAACTCCTCACCGATCAAGAAGGCCTGCGCCAGTCCCTCCGGCCTCGGCTGCACGGCATAGGAGATCTCAATACCCACCCGGGAACCGTCGCCGAGCAGTCGCTGAAAGGACGCCTGGTCCTGTTCAGTCGTGATGACAAGAACCTCACGGATTCCGGCCATCATCAGCAACGACAGCGGGTAATACACCATCGGCTTGTCGTACACCGGCAGCAACTGCTTGCTGACGGCCTGCGTAATCGGGTGCAGCCGTGTCCCGCTTCCGCCTGCCAGGATGATTCCGCGCATTGGGTCAGGGTACCCAACTGCAGAGCATCAGCCCGCACTGCCGAGCAGCCCGGCAGCCCAGGCATCAGCTAGCGCCTCACTCCAGCCGCGCATCGGCTCGAGCCCGGCAAGCGCCCATCGATCGTGACCGAGCACAGAACTCGCCGGGCGGTGCGCCGGCCTCGGGAACCGGTCTGTGGTGGTTGGTCGGACCCGTTGCGGGTCTGCTCCGAGCAGTTCGAAGACCCGCCGGGCCAGTCCGAACCACGTCGTCGCTCCGCTGTTGGTGGCATGGTAGATGCCCGGCGGGGCCCCGGAATCAATCGTTTCTACGATCCGCCAGGCCAGATCTCGGGCCCAGGTCGGCTGCCCACGCTGATCATCGACGACGTCGATCGTGTCCCGTGCTTTCTCCAGCGCAGCCATCGTCGCCACGAAGTTCGGGCCGTGCGCGCCATACAACCAAGCGGAACGCAAAACGTATCCCGCAGCGGGCAACTCAGCCCGCACGGCCCACTCACCAGCTAGCTTGGTTCGGCCATAGGCCGATCGGGGACCAGGCGAGGCGTATTCGGGGTAGGGCTCGGCGGCCAGGCCGTCGAACACGTAATCGGTCGAGATGTGCAGCAATCGCGATCCGTTCAGCGCACAGCGACGCGCCAGGTTGGCGGGGCCGACCGCATTGACCGCATACGCCGCCGCTTCATGCGTCTCGGCATCGTCGACCGCGGTCCAAGCCGCGCAGTTGACCACGGTGTCCACGCCGTCAAGCGCTGCCGAGACGCTGAGTTCGTCAGTGATGTCGACCTCCGGCAGGTCCAGCAGTCGCACGTCGCGGCCCTGCAAAACACCCGCCAACTCGGTGCCGAGCATGCCGTTGGCTCCCACCACCAGCCACCTAGAGCTGTCGGTTGCGATGCTCACAGTGCCGCCTGAGATTTCAGTGGTTCCCACCAATCCCGTCGGTCCCGGTACCACTGCACGGTCGCGGCCAGACCCTCATCGAACGCCACCATCGGCTGGTACCCCAGTTCGCCAGAAATCTTGGAGATATCGACCGAGTACCTGCGGTCGTGGCCTTTGCGGTCCTGCACTGGGACGACCCTGGTCCAGTCGGTACCGGTGGAGTCCAGCAGCCGGGTGGTCAATTCACGATTCGTTAGTTCGGTTCCGCCGCCGATGTTGTAGACCTCACCGGCTCGGCCTGCGCCGAGAACCAGCGCAATTCCACGGCAGTGATCATCGACGTGCAGCCAATCCCGAACGTTCAACCCGTCGCCGTACAACGGCACGGTCCCACCGTCGATCAGGTTGGTCACGAACAGCGGGATCACCTTCTCGGGGAACTGATAGGGCCCGTAGTTGTTGGAGCAGCGGGTAATCACCACGTTCATCCCATAGGTGCGGGCATAGGAGCGGGCGATCAGGTCACTGCTGGCCTTGGACGCGGAGTAGGGCGAGTTCGGCTCCAACGGCTGGTCCTCGGTCCATGAACCCTGCTCGATCGACCCGTACACCTCGTCTGTGGATACGTGCACGAATCGTTCCACCCCGGCTTGGCGGGACTCTTCCAGCATCGTCTGGGTTCCGACGACATTGGTCATCACGAAATCGGCCGCCCCGGTGATGGACCGATCCACGTGGGACTCAGCGGCGAAGTGCACGACGGCATCCACGCCGGGCAGCACCTGTCGCAACACGTCCGCGTCGAGGATGTTTCCATGCACGAACGTCAACTTCGGGTTGTCGGCGACGGGGTCAAGGTTCGACAGATTCCCGGCGTAGGTCAAAGCGTCCAACACAGTGCAGTCAGCGTCCTTGAATTCCGGGTAATGGCCGTCAAGGAGTCGGCGGACGAAATTGGAGCCGATGAAGCCGGCCCCGCCGGTCACAAGTACGCGCACGATTCCCCATTCTCCGAAGAAGGCTTACCAGTCCGACCTGAGCGATCGGGCCGCTTCCGGACCGATTCTAGTGTGCCGCCAACTTGGGCTGCCTCGGCCGCAGGCTCTGCCAATCGAGCGGCGGAGCGGACGCCTCAGGCGCCCCGGGCCAACGGTGCTCCCGTCCGATAGCGCAAATTCAACGCCCGGATGAGGTAGTCGACCCCGGTTGCGACGGTCAACAGCACGGCGATGCCCATCATCACCTCGCGGATCCCGACCGCGATGCCGGAAAGCGGCAGCAGGTACAACATGATCGCAATGATCTGCGCCACCGTCTTCGCCTTGCCGCCATGGCTGGCCGCGATGACGCCGTAGCGGATGACCCAGAAGCGCAGCACCGTCACGCCGATCTCACGCACCAGAATCACGATGGTCACCCACCACGGAAGATCATGCAGGTAGCTCAGTCCGATCAGCGCCGCGCCGGTCAGGGCCTTGTCCGCGATGGGATCGGCGATCTTGCCGAACGTCGTCACCAGCCCGTACTTGCGCGCCAGGAATCCGTCCAAAAAGTCGGTGATCGAGGCCACCGCAAAGATCAGCGCCGCCCACGTCTCCGGGTCACCCCAGTAACGCGCCGCGTTCGCATCGCCGACCGAGAACAACAGCCAGGCGAACGGGATGACCAGCACCAGTCGCAGCGTCGTCAGAGCATTGGGCACGTTCCACAGCGACGACCCAGTCGGGGGGTAGCCGACGGGGTCAGGCTTCACTGCAAGCAGGTGCACATGCTTGGTGCCACCCTGACCGGGGATGGCCGCCGCGGGCGTGGTGGCCGCCTGTGCCTGCGGGTTCGAAGACACCGGTTCAACTGAAGGCGGTTGAGCTGCGTCCATGTGCTCACACCCCTTGGGCAACCAGATCCACTCCTGCTGTCTGCATGATCGTGGCACGAATGACCTGTCCGATGCGAGGACGATCGGTCATTAGCACCACGGTCTCGCCGTCCTCGGGTCCCTGGTGCTCGGCGCGACCGACCGCACGATTCGTGCCGAACGTTCCCGCTACGTTGTCATCCTCGCGCACTGCCTCGACCAGAACGCTGATTTCCGATCCGATCCGTGTGTCGGCCCGCTGATCGGACAAGTCCGCCACCAGCGTCGAGATCACTTCCACCCGCTCCGCCACGACGTACGGCGGCACCTTGTCGTCGAACTCCGCCGCGGCGGTGCCGTCTTCGTCCGAATAGCCGAAGACGCCGACAGCGTCGAGTTGAGCCTGCTCCAGGAAGTCAGCCAGGATGGCCAGGTCCTGCTCGGTCTCGCCGGGGAATCCCACGATGACATTCGTCCGGATCCCAGCCTCCGGAGCTCCGCGGCGAATACTCTCGATCAACGCCAGAAAGTCCTCGGTGCCACCGAATCGCTTCATCCGGCGCAGCACGCTGCGGCTCGCGTGCTGGAACGACAGGTCGAAATACCGGGCCACGCCGGGCGTTGTGGTCATCACTTCGACAAGACCCGGCCTGATCTCGGCGGGCTGCAAGTAGGCCAGTCGGATCCGGATGTCGCGATAGAGTGCCGCCAACTCAGGAAGCAGTCGCTCCAGCGCCGCCGAATCCGCCAGGTCCTTGCCGTACGACGTCGAGTTCTCGCTGACCAGGTTCAGTTCGCGAACGCCCTGCCCAACCAGCCACCTGGCCTCATCGAGGATCTCCGCGGATGGACGGGAAACCAAGGAACCACGAAACGAGGGGATCGCGCAGAACGTGCAGCGCCGATCGCAGCCCGAGGCGATCTTCAAAGACGCGACCGGGCCCGACTCGAGCCTGGTCCGGCCATGCCAGTGTCCTGGTTGGAGCTGCCCCGAGGACCGCCGATCGACCGGGCTAATGGGTAGCAGTAGTCGCCGGTCCGTAGGGGTGTGGGACGGTAGCCGCTCCCCCGCCACGACACGGCGCAGCCGGTCGGCAATGTCCGGGTAGGCGTCGAAGCCGAGCACCGCGTCAGCCTCAGGCAGCGCCTGAGCGAGTTCATCGCCGTAGCGCTCGGCCAGACAGCCGACCGCGATCACCGGCCGGGAGGCATCCTGCAGGTCGAGCACCGTGTCGATCGAGTCCTTCTTGGCCGCCTGCACAAAGCCGCAGGTGTTCAC
>JBAXOQ010000070.1:0-15833 GCA_037133175.1 Actinomycetes bacterium | reverse complement strand
CAGTAGCGTGACCCGTTGCCGTAGCCGGTCGCCCGGGTGGCCGTGGTTCGCTTCGCGGACACCCGACAGACCATGGTGTAGTAGCGCAGGTCCCCGCGCTGCTGGGCGAAAACCGTCACCCCAACGTTCTGACCGGCGTTAGTCACACAATGCGCCGCCATCAACCGCCGCGTTCCGCGCCGCGGGTGTGGCAGCTATCAGCACCGCCCCGACCATCGCAGTCGCAACAATCGCACCGACGGGCTTGCTCCACTTATGCACGATAATCTCCACCAATCCCTGACGGGCTTCAAGGCATTCCTGCTCGCGGCACGCGCGGGCGCGCCTCCTTCATCAACCGTAGGTGCCAGCCACCGCCGACAGCCACCCGGCAACAACCGAATGGACCAAGCCGCTCATGGCTCACGTCCTGGCCGTTCTGTCGGGATCCACGCGACGGTTGCACCGCTCCAGGCCACGCCACCCGGAGTAGATGTTCGCCGGCTGCCATGCGAGTCTTCACGAGTGACCGATGGCCTGATCACCGCCGGGTTCCAGCCACCGTTTGGGTGGGAATCCGGTCATTTGCAGACGATACGCAGCCGGATTGTGCGTCGCAGACGCGACCTTGAGCAGTATGGGACTCAGCGCTCGACCCTCGTCGACCTCAATGACGGCACCGGCGACAGTCTTGTGGTTCAACTTCACCGCGCTCGGAAGGCGTCGGGAGCGCCGGGAGTCGGCACACTGGTCCTGCTCATTCATGGACTCGGCGGATCAGCTGAATCCGACTACATGCGCGCCACCGCTGAAGGCCTGCTGGCCGCGGGCTTCAACGTCGCCCGGGTCGACCTGCGGGGAGTCGGTCTGTCCGGCCAGACCAGCACCTCGTGGTACCACGCGGGACGGACCCAAGATCTGCGGGCAGTACTGACTGAGCTGGCTCGCGAGCCTGATGCGAGTGACAACCGTGCAGGCCAACCCCGTCTGGCCGTGGTGGGATTCTCCCTCGGGGGAAGCATGACGATCAAGATGATGGGCGAACCCCATGATCACCCGCCGGTGTCTGCCGCGGTGGCGGTCTCTGCTCCCCTTGACCTGAGTGTCGGATCCGGTCACTTGCACCGCATGGCCTTCGGCGTCTACGAGAGGTTCATCCTGTCCGGGTTGAAGAAGCAGTCTCTGGCATCAGGGCCGGGCGGCCTGACCCGGCTCACCGCGCAGGAGCGACTGGCGATAACGCGTGCTCGCAGCCTTGCAGATTTCGATGATGCACTCACCGCCCCCCGCAACGGTTGGCGTGACGCTGCGGAGTACTACGCCCGATGCTCCAGCGGGCCATTTCTGACCAGCATCGAATCGCCGACGTTGGTGATCCATTCCCTTGATGACCCGATGATTCCGGCCAGCCCGTACCGGGCGATCGACTGGGACACTCTGGGCAGCCAGGGCTTCGTTCGGCGGGCAATCACCGCCAGGGGCGGCCATGTGGGCTTCCATGAACGAGGCAATCCGCTGCCTTGGTATGTCGGCCAGGTGGTGAGCTTTCTGTCCGGTCACGTCCGGCAATGATGCTCGCGCGCTCAACGCCCTGAGCCCGGGCGCGACGTGGCGGATTTGTCAGTGCCAACCGGGGTGTCGGACACATCGTTTGTCGGACCCGAGTTGTAGCGTTACTACAACAGTTCAAAGAGTGGCGATGGCCGGTTGCAGGCCTCGCGGGTTGGCTGGAGTTGGTTGATCGGGTGTCCTGTTCCGTGGGATTCCTGGGGTGTCTGCGTAGCTTTCGGTGATCGAAGGGCCGAAGGTCCTGATCTGTCTGGATCTGGACCGGAGTCCGACGTCTTCCGAAAGGCGGTGCAACCGTCATGTACGACAGTCAGCTGAACGACAGCCAGGCAACCTGGACCCGGGCTGTTGATTCGATTGCCACTTTGGCCTCACTGGTGGATCACGTCGTCGCGAACAGCGACGGCGCCACCGCTACCGCGTGGTTGGCCGATCTACAGCTGGCATCACGCCGACTGGACGCGGCCCGACTGCGGTTGGTGGGGCTGGTGGACCGGTCTGGAGTGTGGTCCGAACGGGGATACCTGTCGCCAGCGTCCTACCTGCGGCACGAGTTGCGGGTGGACCACACAGCGGCAAGAACGGACTTGCGGGCCTCGCAGGAATTGGCGCGACTGCCCCACTTGGCTGCTGCGCTCGCTGCCGGACTGGTCTCGCGGGCAGCAGTGGACAGGATCATTTCGGTCGGGACGCGCAATCCAACCCGCGAGAGTCTGTTGCCCCATTTCGAGGAGGTCTTCACGGACATCGCGGCGACTCAACCGTTCGCGTTGCTCGTGCGCGCCCTGACCCAGTGGGCCGAACAGGTCGACCCGCAGAGCATCATCGACGGAGAGGACCGGGCTCACTCCCGCCGCTACCTGAACCTGACGCGTTATGGCGACGGGTGGCTGGTCGATGGTTTCCTGACGATCGAACAGGGAACCGCGGTCGCCGCGGCGCTCAACGCCACCATCGCCAAAACCCGCCGCGGCGCGGAGTCGAAGACCGACAATGCCGGCCGCCCCAATGATGATTTCTCGCAGCTCACGGATCTTCCGCAAGCGCCCGGCCAAGCCAGGGCGGACGCGTTGGCCGACTTGGCAATGCTTGCCTGCAGCGCGGCCGACCTGCCCGACTGCGGCGGTATCAGACCAACGGTCATCGTCACCGTGCCCTTGGACCGGCTCCAGGCCGACTGCACTGAGCCGGTCCTGCCACAGCGACGCACCGCAGCCAGCCACGGCACACCAGGTTGTTCGCCGCTGCCGGACCGACTGCCCGAGAGGGCCTTCGAGGACTGCAGTGCCTTCGTCTCAGTCTCCAACGGCCCCGGAACAACCTTGGTATCTGCTCGCACCGCCCAACGGTTGGCCTGCGACTGCACAATCCACCGGCTGGTTCTGAACCCGGACGGCATGCCGTTGGATGTAGGTCGGGCCACCCGGGTAATCGGCAAGCACCTGCGAATCGCGTTGAACCAGCGGGACAAAGGGTGCGTCTACCCGGGATGCGAACGACCCCCGGGCTGGACCGAGGCACACCACCTAGTCCCCTGGTCGGACGGGGGTTCCACGTCGATCGAAAATCTGGCGCTCCTGTGTAGCCGCCACCACCACATGATCCACGAGAGTTCCCACACCATCACCATGACACCTGAGGGCCGACCGAAGATCACCAAACGCAGATGGTGAACCGCGGGTGACAGCGAACCTCTCGGGTAACTACAGTCGTGCCCGTGAGCCCACCAGTGAGTACCTTCCGGGATGACGCCCTCGGCGACATGGACGCGGTTGGAATGATCGAAGCCCTAGCCAACCGAAGCGTCAGTGCCGAGGAACTGCGCGACGCGGCGCTGTCGCGCGCCCGAATCGCAAACGAGGCCCTGAACGCTGTGGTGTGCTGGGTCCCCGAGCCGACGATAGGCACCGGACCATTTGCTGGCATTCCATCATTCATCAAGGACAACGACGAACTCGCCGGACTTCCGATGCGGGATGGGTCCCGGGCCATGCCAGCCGGGCCGGCGCACACCTCGTCGGAGTTCGCCGCGCAGTTCCAGGAGCTCGGCTTCACGGTGCTGGGCAAGAGCACCCTGCCAGAGTTCGGACTAACGGCGTCCTGCGAGCCGTTGCTCACCGGCCCTACCCGCAATCCGCGGGACCCCGATCGCACCCCCGGTGGATCTTCGGGCGGATCTGCCGCCCTGGTGGCAGCTGGGGCTGTGCCCCTGGCTCACTCCAATGATGGCGGCGGCTCGACTCGTATCCCGGCTTCCTGCTGCGGGCTCGTCGGGCTGAAGCCGTCAAACGGTCGCCTGATCGCCCGTCCGACCATGAAGAAACTGCCGGTCCCCCTCACCGCTCAGGGTGTGGTGACCCGCACCGTGCGGGACACCGCGCTGTACTACAGCGAAGCCGAGAAGCTGTACCGGGAATTGCCGCCGATGGGACACGTCACCGGCCCCGGAAAGGAACGGCGACGAATCGGAGTGCTGCTGACCGGGCTGCCCGGACTACCTGTGGCGCCAGATGTCAGCGAGGAGGTCACCCGGATCGCTTTGGTGTGCGAGCAACTCGGGCACCACGTTGAGGTGATACCGATGCCGTTCGACAAGAGTTTCGGCCGGGACTTTCTGCGCTACTGGGCGGCTATCGCCTTCCTTGAGGTCAAGGGGGGCAAGCGACTGTTCGGTCCCGACTTCGACGCTGGACAGGTCGAACCGTTGACGCAGGGGCTAGCCGAAATGTTCGGCGGATTCGCCCTAAGGATGCCAACCACGATCATGCGCCTGCGCCGGTTCGCGGTGGAATACCAGAAGGTGTTCGACAAGCACGACATCCTGCTGTCGCCGGTGCTGTCACACACCGCCCCGCCGATTGGCTACCTGGCTCCAGACCTCGATCCGCGCACCCATCTGGTCAGGCTGCTGCGCTTCGCTTCGTTCACGGCAGTTCAGAACATCAGTGGCGCCCCGGCCATCTCCCTGCCGCTGGGTCGCGGAGACGACGGGCTTCCCATAGGAGTTCAGGCGGCCGGTCCGCTCGGGCAGGAGGCGCGGTTGCTGGAGCTCGCCTACGAACTAGAGGATGCCGTCGGATTCCAGTAGACAGATCGCTCAGGCGTCGGCTGGAACCAACCACGGTTCCACGGCCGAGTGCAGTTCCCGCAACCGGTAGGGCTTCGTCAGATAGCCGTCCATACCTGCGGCACGGCAGTCGTCCTCATTGCCCGCCATCGCACCGGCGGTCAGGGCGATAATCGGGGTGCGACGACCAGAACCCTCCCGTCTGCGCAACTCGCGGGTTGCCTCGAACCCATCCATCACCGGCATCTGGCAGTCCATCAGAACGAGGTCGTATTCGCGCTCCCACAACATGTCCAGCGCCTCCTGGCCATCGTTGGCGACCGCGACTTCCAGCCCGAGCCGAGCGAGCATTCCGACCGCGAGTCGTTGGTTGACGACATTGTCCTCAACCAACAGAACGAGCCCTTCCAACTTGCCGGGCTGCGGAGCGGAGGCGGGCCGGGATGGAGCCATCACTGTCTGCGGTTCGAGCATGGCCGACACGATGTTGCGAAGCGCCGCCCTGCGCACCGGTTTGGAGAGCGTGAAATCGAACGGCGAGTCCCCCTCGATCGGTTGGTCCAACCCGTCGCTGGTTACCAGTACGAGCGTGGTTCCGGACAGCAGAGGGTCGGTCCGGATGCTGCGGGCCAGCGACCAGACGTCCTTGCCTGCAATCGATCTGCTCAGCAACGCCAGACGGAACGGTTCACCGCTGCCGGCGGCCGCCCTCAGCACATCGATGGCCCGATGCGAATCAGTGATCACCTGGACGTCCAGGCCCCAGTCCCGCAGGTAGCCGCTGACCGCTAACGCACTCGTCCTACTCTCGTCAACTGTCAATGCGCGGACGCCGGCGACCACGGGCAACGGCGCCAACGCATCGCCGGGACCAGACTGGAGTTCCATCCGAAGGCGCACGGCGAAGGTTGTTCCCTCACCTTCGTCACTACTAACCTCGATCGATCCACCCATCAGTGTGACCAACTGCCGGGCGATCGTCAGCCCTAGTCCGGTACCGCCGAATTCGCGAGTGGTACTGGAATCGGCCTGGCCGAACGAATCAAAGATCCTAGCCCTACTGGCCACGCTCATCCCGATCCCAGTGTCCTGAACCTCAAAGCGCAACACCACGCTGTACTCGTCTTGGTCCACCTGCGACACCCTGACCGCAACCTCGCCCGAGGGGGTGAACTTCACGGCGTTGCCGATCAGATTGGCTAGTACCTGTCGCAACCGATTCGGATCGCCTTTCACATCGGATCGAATGGTCACCGGGAAACAGCAGGACAGTTCCACTCCCTTGGCGACGGCCAGCGGACTGCACAGTGCCGCCACGTCCTCAACGATCTCGCAGACATCGAACGGGATGGATTCGAGGGCGACCTTGCCTGCCTCGATCTTGCTGAAATCAAGGATGTCGTTGATGACGGTAAGCATCGACACGGCAGAAGACTGTGCAACGGCGACATACTCGCTCTGGGACTCGTTGAGTCCGCTGATGGCGAGCAGGTCCAACATCCCCAGCACGCCGTTCATCGGCGTCCTGATCTCGTGGCTCATGTTGGCCAGGAATGCGGACTTCGCCGCGGCGGCGGCCTCCGCTGCGACGCGGGCCTGCTCGGCGGCGTGCAGCGCTCGGTCTTCGGCGATCGCCAGGGAGACCATGTTGGACACTGCGACTAGCGATTCCCTGACGATCCTGGCATCCTCGGAACCCTCTGCTGGCAGCCCGCCGGCGGAACTGCTCGCTGTCCTGGCCAGCAGAACAAGGAGTCCCAGACGGCCACCGTCGGTGCCAAGCGGGACCACCAAAGCGGCACCGTCCGCAACGCTATCGGAGGCCGCGGTCGTCGGCACTCGGCGAGTGGTCCGGATGTCACCCAGGCTCACGCCTGCGGTCCGTTCAAGATCCTCGAACCAGCCCGGTGCAAGCTCGCCGACAACGAATTGCTGGTCGGTCAGTTCCGCCCCGCCGAGCAACCGCGCCGCAGCGGACCACTGACCGCCCAGGCGCTGGCCCAGCCCGTCGATGAGGAAGTCCAAAACGTCCTCGAGTCGTTCAGCAAACGCTGACTGCGAATACAGCTTCGTGCCAGCCTCAGCCCGCATCCAGGCCGACCACGACTCCAAGTCACGACGGCGTTCATCCTCGACTCGCTCGGTGATGTCGCGGAATGTCAAACCCACGCTCGTCAGTTCACCGTCGTGTGTGATCGGGAAGACCAACACGGAGACCGGAACGTCCCCTGACGGCGTGCCAATCAGCAACGCACTGTCATCGCGCAGGTCGAGGCCTGCCGCCAGCCAGTAGGGCAGGTCCGGACCGCCCAAAGACTCGTCATCGAACGACAGCGCCTCGGCCAACGCACTGAAACGGAATCGCGACAGAATCTCATCGCCCGGCGACACCTGCCCGAGCATCCTGATTGCCGCCGGATTCATTGTCAGCACTCGCCCCGCCAGGTCCAGGCTGGCGAAACCGTCGGACAGCGCACTGATGACCGCCTCCAGCCGATCCCGCTCGGCACTGACTTGGCTCTGCGCGAGGGCCTTGATCTGGGCGTTGAGTTCCAGCATCTCGGTCGACACCAAACCGAGTGAACGCTGCAACAAATAGGCATCCTGGCGAGACTCGTCGTAGGCCCGCCCAACTCTGCCCAAGAATGCCTGCCACTGCTCCAACAACCTCGGCGACTCGTCCGGCGACAATCCCAGTCGCTTCAATTGCCGGGCCAGTGTCACAGGCAGTTCGTCCATCACGGGCGTCCCTAACGCTCGTAGAACGTTGTCAGGGTCATCGTCTGATTGTGCAGGTCGCAGGCACCCGAGCCGTTCGAGGAGATCTCGCCGTAGGAGTAGAAGCCGACTTGGCGCGTGCCAGGAGGAAGGATCTCCAGCGTCGCCTCAAGCTCTTCCTCTGTGTTCTCGCCAAGAACCATCCGCCGACCGACGCAGGAAATGGCCAGGGACAGCACCGCGTCGACCGACTGCCCACGTTCAATCGCCAACCGGGCCGCCTCCTCGGCACCGTCGATCAACTCGTAGGAACTGGCCCTCATCAGCTTGGCCAGCCAGCCTTGCGGAATCTCGCCCGCGAACGTCATCGATTGTTGCTGCTCGTCCACCGTCAGGACAGTGCGAACAAGTTCGCGATTCGACCCGGAGTACTCGCTGAGCGCCAGCGGGAAGCGCATCCCGGTCGCTGGCAGACCCCCTGCCATGTCACCAAGGTACTTCTTGTACAGCGCGAGCGCCGGCTCACCGTCAAGCTCATACAGCACACTGCCCTGCGAGCGAGTCACCAACCGTTCCGGGCCGAAGATCACCCAGCCGCCAGAGGATCCGTAGCCGATCTGTAGCCGATCACCATAGAACCCCACGGCTGTCACGAACGACTCGCGCGGCGTGCGGTCGGGAATGACCCACGTCCTGTCGAAGCTGGTTCCGTCCCCGGCGAGTCCCCCGGTGACGATCACCGACTCGTTCAGTCCACCGCTGAGGCCTCGCACCAGCTCACTGCCATTGATTCCGACACCGCAGCACAACACCAGCACGGCGGTCAGGTCGTCTGCCTGCAGCGTCGCTGCCAACCCCGCCCCCACTTCATATGACTGATCCGCATTCGGAAGTTCCGCAGAAGCCTTGGCCAGCCTCGTCTTCTCGAAGCAGGCAACCAGCACTGTGAGGCAATCGTCGCTAATCGACTCATCCAGAATCTGACCTGCCGTGGAGCATCCGAGTATCACCGAGTTCGGCAGCCCAGCGATGATCTCGTCCAACGCCGACGGGTTGTCAAGCAGCGCGCTGTCACCGAATACCAGCACCAAGGTGCTCGGACCGTCCAATGCGGAATCCGGCAGTATGTCCCAGCCGGACGTCGCAGTACGAGCCCCGGAAGCACTCCGGTAGAGCTCCGCTCTCATCCCTGCTCCTTCGTCGGCGCCGCGATACTGCCGCTCCCATCTAACCCGAATGCGGACCCCGGTGCAGCCCCAGCAGGCGTCGCCGGTCGGCGGCCCCTTGTCCGTCGGATATTCTGAAGATGTTCTCGAACGTGCCTGAACACCGTCGGATCGCCGAAACAGAGGCCGCACCATGAATCATGACGATTGCTTCAACCAACTCAAGACCCAGGTGGACGACGCAGTCACTGACGAGCTTGAGGCCCATATCTCCGACGACTTCGACGATGGACTCAAGGTGGGACGGGACCTTGCGTTGGAAATCCTGGAACGCACTCGGCAGAGTTTCCACAATGCCGAGGCAATGATGGAGTAAGCCGGCCGCGCCGTTCGACGAAAGCAGGTCACGATGAGTTCGACAGACGCACCATCACCTGGCAACCGACCGACTCGGGTTCGCGGCTTCGGGGCCGAGATCGCTGCGTCCTCCCGATCCGATCAGGTCATCGTCGGCCTGATCCTGTTGTTCTACCTGATCATCCTGACGGTGTTCATCATCAGCTGCGTCGAACACCGCCCCGATCTGCAGATGCAGGTCGCCGGACTTGGCGTCGGCAGCATGTATGTCCTGTGCATCTGGCATTCGGTCAAGATGATGGGAGCACGGCCAACAATCGGATTCTTCGTTCTCGCGGCGATCGTGACCTACTTCAGCGAGTACATGGGTGACAACCACGGGTGGTTCTTCGGTATCTACAAGTACACCGGCAGCCTGGGTCCGCGTATCGGTGGTGTCCCCCCGCTGATCATCCTGTGTTGGGGCGTGGTGCTGTACTCGGGATTCATGCTGATCGACTGGCTGCTGGACCTGCGCGGCCAACGACGCGGGTCCACCGTGCTCGGTCGCACCGTGTGGAGCGCCCTGGTTGCAGCTGCCACTGGAATGCTGCTGGTCGCTTTCGACCTGCTGACCGACCCGATGGCGGTGTCCGGCGTGTGGATGAAGACCGTCGGAACCGAGCCCTGGTGGTGGTGGCAGGGCGGTGCATACCTGCCCGAACTGCAGGTGTGGCAGGGTTCGGGCGGCATTCCGCTGACCAACTTCGCGGGCTGGTTCGGGGTTCCATTCGTGATTGTCTTCGTGTTCCTACTGCTGTTTCGGCGGCCCGCACTCGGCGAACGCAGAATGGTTGAGATCGCACCGCTGCTCATCTACGGCTACCTGTACATCACCATGGTCGCGGCGCTGATAACGATGTCCTGGGTAGATCCCGGATTGTCCCAAGCGGCCATGATCGGAACCTTCACCATGGGACCGGTGCTGGTGCTGGGGATTACCAAACTCGTGCGCGACTATTCACATCCTGCCCCGGTCAATCCGCCGTCCCAAGGCTCATCGCCATGAAGAATCCCGGTGCTTCTGGTCTGCGAGCAAAGCATCATTTACACTCCCCTCATGCGTATGAAGGCTGTGTTTGCCATCCTCGGCGCCTTGGCGCTGGTCGTCACCCTCACCCCGTCCGCGGAAGCTGCCGGACCACCGAAGGGCTTTACCCGCCACGAGATCACCCACTGGACCTGGTACGGGCCCAGCGGGTGGATCAACTCCGAGGGTGCCAACGATCTTTATGTAATGTCTCCCACCGGCACCAGCTTCCTGCACTACGGTGCCAGCGCCGCACCGTGCGGTAACCCGCCCGACTTCTTCGCCTGGGTGCGTGGCAACTACCTCTCGGCCGCGGGGGCAAAATTCGACCTGTACAGCAAGGGACTGAAGGGTGCGCGGTACACCAAGATCGGTCTAGTACAGACGATCACACCCAACCTGGCCTACCGCGAGACCTCAACATTCCAGGGCAAGCGTGGCAAGAAGGTCATCAAGGGTGAGCTCATCATTGACTACTTCGCGGTCAGCTATGGCGTGTGCGGCGAGCGGCAGCAGGTCCACTCGACCAACGCCGTCGGCTACGCGAAGTCGCTAAAAGTCCTGCGCAGCGTCCAGCAGTTCATCTTCGGTCCCCGCTGACCCACCTGCCCTACCGCTGGTCAGCCAGCAACGACGGCAACACGTTGTCAGCCGTATCCCGGTGGTCCGTGAACGAGTCCCCGCCTTCCACCGAAGGCGGCGGCGGGCTCGGGTTCACCCAGTGAATGGGCGTGCCCTCATAGGCAGCCCCAACCGCGATATTGGCTGCCGGCGTTACCTCCAGTGAGGTGCCTACCACGACCAGTACGGCACACGACCTGACCGCAGCGGTCGCCGCCGAGAACACCTTCGAATCCAGCATCTCGCCGAATAGCACAACGTCAGGCCTGGTTGGGCCACCGCACGCAGGACACAGCGGAACACCATCGTCGCGTCGTACCCAATCTCGTGGACTGCCCCGGTGTGAGCATGCCGAACTCAAACACGTCGCGGTCGCCGTCGTGCCGTGCAAAGCGTAGATGGTCTCCGGGGACGACTGCGAAAGAGCCGACGCTTCATGTAGTCCGTCGACGTTCTGGGTAACCACCGTCACCCTGCCGGGTCGGTTGGCCGCGAAACGCGAGATTGCCAGGTGTGCTGGCGCCGGCCTCAGATCGATCCCGCCGAGCCGGTTGAGGTGCTCCCACACCAGGTGCACCGAATCGACGGTGGCATGGCGTGCCGACAGCGGCGAGGCCAGACCGGTCGTATAGATCCCGCCGGTCCCCCGGTAGGTGGGCAGGCCAGCCCCCGCACTGACCCCGGCCCCGGTGAAGAACGCCACTGGCTCGTCAGGAGCAACGTCGAGCACCACGCCGCAACCTCCGTTCGGTAGGACTTGTCTGTTGATCGGCCAGCCTACCGGCCTTGGCACCACATCCCAGGTGTGGTTGGGTCGGAGCATGTCTTCGACCCTGCGTTTGGAAACCCGCGACAGAACCCTGATCGTGCGCTTCCACAATCCCCCGACCGACTTGCTGGACGGGCACGTACTCAAGGACCTGGACAACGTGGGCCGCAGGCTCGCTCACGACCGACGAATCCGGGCGGTGGTGTTAGTAGGGCCTCGTGCGGGCGTTTTCGTGCCGCACTTCAATCTGTCAGAGATCGTCTCGGGCGCCGAGGAACTCGGGATGGCAACGCCCTACCCGATTGCTCGGGTGGCCATCGAAGCCGTCGCCGCGGCAATGCACATGCCCGGCGCCGAATTCATGCTGGACAAGACACCACTGCAGGGTCTGGTCACGCTGTTGGCGACCCACCGAACACTGTCTCGATTCTCGCGACTGCCACAGGTCGTCATAGCCGCGATCGACGGGGACGCCCTTGGTGGCGGTTGCGAAATCGCCCTGGCCTGTGATGTGCGGATCATGTCCGATGGCCCGTACTACTTCGGACTGCCGGAGGTCTCGGCTGGGATCCCACCCGGCGCCGGTGGCAGCGTTCGACTCACCGGGATGCTGGGGCCCTCGCGGGCCGTGGCGATGATGCTGCGAGCCCACCCCCTCACGCCCGCGCAGGCCCGCGACGCCGGCCTGGTGGAGCAGGTCGTGCGGTCCGAGGACGTGCTGCCAACCGCCCTGGCACTGGCAGATCGTTTCGCGGACTTGAACCCGATCGCGGTTCGATCCCTCAAGCGCGCAGTCGCAGCTGCGTCGGGCTCCTCGGCCCGGAGTTTGCGAGTAGAAGCCGCCGGATTCGTGGCAACCGCATCGGCGTCAGGTGCCCTGGATCGGCTGCGCGAGTTCTCAGCTCACGCCGACAGCGTTGCGGGGTCGAGCCCTTGGCAGAGCCGAGCTTGGCTGGACCTCGATCCGGTCAGGGACCAAGCCAGCGGGCCATCGCCCGTTCAGCCATCGCCGTGATCGTCAGGGACGGGTTGACTCCGATGTTGGCGGGCACTGCAGAGCCGTCCAGCACCCGCAGTCCCGAGTAGCCGAAAACTCGGTGGTCGGCGTCAATGACACCGCTGGTCGGGTCCGGCCCGATGACCGCACCACCGAGGATGTGCGCGGTCGCACCGACTCCCGCGACACTGTCCAAGTAGGTTCCGAAGGGCTCGCCTTGGCTCGCCTGGGCCAGGGCGGCTCCGGCTGCATCGGCCTGCGGCAGGTGTGCCGGAATAGTGTCCCCGCCTTCGGCCCGCGCTGAACCCAACGACCAGCCCCATGGTCGGCGTCGGTAGGTCAGTCGCATCTGGTTATCAGCGTGCTGCATCACCGTCAGGATGGTGGTCCGCCGATTCCAGTCCCCCGCCCTCATATTGGCGGTGGACGACCAGGGGTGACGCAGCAGCTTGGACAGCGTGGCGCGCCGCCGGGCAGCTGGTTCCTGCTCGCTGACTGCCGGGCTCAGGTACCACTTCATGAACGAATACGAGCGTGGGAATCTGTTGTTCGTGACGTGAGTCAGCGGGTCCGGGTAGTAGTGGCTTGAGATGGTCGCTCCGAAGGTGATGTCCGTACCTGCCGGGTGCAGCGTCGCCGCGAAGGCCTCGGAGTTCGTGCGAACCTGGCTTCCGAGCGTGTCCGACAGCCGAGGAAGCGTGCGCCACCGGTCACGGTTGGCGAGCAGCAACGCGGTGGTACCTAGCACTCCCCCGGCAAGAACCACCTCGCGTGCGGTCACACTGGTGACCGATCCCGCGCCAGATCCTGCCAGCGGGTCCCGGATGACCAACCGCCAGCCGTACGAACCGTCCGCGGTCGGGTCGGCTCCGGCTGACCCGACGCCCGCGGTGCCGTCAGCCGCAAGCGGCATCAGGATCTCGACCAGGGACCGTGGCCTGATGACAGCGCCCAACTGTTCGGCCAACGCAAGGTAGTTCTGGTCGAGTGAGTTCTTCGCACCGTGCGGACAGCCGGTGATGCACTGCCCGCACCCGATGCAGGCGCTGAAGTCGATCCCCTGCGGTGTCGGACCGAAGGTGTCCAGCACCCCTTGAAGCCGCGCCGATTCTTTGAGCCATTCGTCTTGAAAACCAACGTTGGGGTTGGTCTGACGCCCCAGCATCGTCGCAGCTGTTTGGTAGTGCGGGCTCAGCTCGGAATTCCAGTCTCGGCCCGTGCGGGACCAGCCGTCAGCGCTGAAGGCCTCGGCCGTTGGCTCCAGCAGGACCGCCGCGTAGACGATCGAACCCCCGCCTACACCCACCCCGCTGACCACCACAACGTCACGCAGCACGGTCTGCCGGAAGTACCCCTTCAATCCAACTGCGGGCTCCCACAGCAGGTCTCGGGTGCGCTGAGCGCCACGCTCCAGATCGTCCGGGGTGAGGCGCCGGCCCTGCTCGAGCACGATTACCCGCTTGCCCGCCTCACTGGCGCGCAGGGCGGCCACGGAGCCACCGAAACCGGAACCAACCACCACCACGTCCGCGTCGAAGTCGACCATGGGCCAACCCTCCCACGGCTGGCCCTCCGGTGAATAGTGCACAGGGTGGTCAGTGCTGAGCCGGCGAGTCAGCACACCTGCGTACCCTTGGCGAAGTGCCGACGACGGGCACAACGGTGCCCTGCACAGTCGACTCGAAAGGGGGCGGGCAAAGCAGATGACGCAAGTCTCCGACAGTCCGGTCGTGTCCGATCTCGTTCTGCTCGAACGGCTGGCTAGCACGAGTGGATTGGACCGGCAGTGGTCAGCCCTCGTCGAAGCCGCTGTCACCGTGTGGAGCAGGCCCGGGTTCGACACTCTGGTGTCCTTGCCCCACCTGCGATTCGAACCGTTTGCCCATCAGTTGGCGACGGCCCAGGTCGCGCTGCGCACCATGCGGGGCCGGGCGATCCTGGCCGATGAGGTCGGCCTCGGGAAGACGATCGAGGCCGGATTGGTGTTGTCCGAGCTGCGACTGCGGGGACTTGCCGACAGGGCACTGGTGGTTGCTCCGGCCGGACTCGTTCCACAGTGGGCTGAGGAACTGGACCGCAAATTCGGTCTCCCGGTCACCATTGCCAGCAGCGGCGCAGCTCTGGCGGACGCCGACGGCCACGGCGTGGTGGTGGCCTCCCTTGCGACCGTCCGCCGAGAACCGACATCCTCGATCGTTGCCGACCAGCAGTGGGACTTGGTAATCATCGACGAGGCCCATCGGGTTCGCAATCCACGCAGTGCCTCCGGTCGGCTGGCACGCTCGCTTCGCACCCGCTTCCTGCTGCTGCTCACTGCCACGCCGGTGGAGAACAGGCTCGACGACCTGTTCCATCTGGTGAACCTGGTCGCACCGGGCTTGCTCGGCACCCCGGCCGAGTTCCGTGCCCGCCATGGCGGGTCGGCCAACAGCGCCCAGCGCGGCCCGGCGCCGGTGCGCGGCTTGGATGATCTGCAGCGGAGCCTGCGCGAGGTGTTGATCCGGCACCGGCGCAGCGACGTGGCCATCACGTTGCCCAATCGCCTGGCAGAGACTGTGCGGGTGGTGCCCGGCCCCGCTGAGGCGGAGCTGTACGCGAGCGTAGCTGCTCGGCTGCGCGACCAGGGCAAAGGCGCGAAGCCCGCGCAGCTCTTCGGCCTGCGTGCCCTGGCCCGGCAATCCGGGTCGAGTCCGGCAGCGCTCGCCGGTGGGCTCACGCGAGCCGGGTGGCACGACCTGGCGGATCAGGCTCGCAGTATCGAGTCCAGCCGCAAGACGCAGGTTCTGCTCGAGTTGCTTCAGCGCAGGCTGCCCACAGATGGCAAAGTCGTGGTGTTCAGCGCCTTTCGCGAGACGCTCGACCACATCGCCGGAGTGCTGCGAACGGCCCAGATTGATGCGGTCACGTACCACGGCAGCTTGTCTCGCGCCGACAAGGAACGCACGATCTCGTCGTTCCGGGAGCACGTGCCGGTGATGCTGTCGACGGAAGCGGCAGGTGAGGGCCGGAATCTGCAGTTCTGCCACGTGATGATCAATTACGACCTGCCCTGGAACCCGATGCAGATCGAGCAGCGACTCGGCCGCCTGCACCGCATCGGGCAGCAGCACGATGTGATCCTGACCAACCTCGCTGCCGCCGGGACGATCGAGGACCATATCTTGCGGATCCTGGAGACGAAGATCAACCTGTTTGAACTGGTGATCGGAGAACTTGACATGATCTTGGGCCGGATCGAAGACGACTTCGACTTCGAGAAACGGGTCTTCGCCGACTTCATCGAATCGGTCGATGATGCCGAGTTCGGGCTTCGGCTCGATTCCCTGGGAGACAGCCTTGCCGCCGCCCGCGAGGCGTACCTCGGTGATCGCGCAGTCATCGACGACCTGGTCGGCGAGACACCATGACGGCCGACCCGGCCCTGCAATTCTGGCTCAACTGGGCGGAGCTGTCCGGGGCAGCCTGCGACGTCGGACCCGACGTGAGCCTCGTCCTGCTGCCGCCGACCATCGCTCAAGAAC
>JBAXOQ010000069.1:0-15974 GCA_037133175.1 Actinomycetes bacterium | reverse complement strand
TGGCGCGCAGGGCGCTGGAAAAACAACTCTAATTCGTCAAATCTATGACCTTCCGCCAGACACGATGCCCGCGAATCCCGGTCTTGGGGAGCGCACACCGATCGTGGTCAAAGAAACCGATGGTGTTACCGCGCCCGTGCTGTGGATTAGGAAGCTGAACAAGGATTCTGGCCGGGCCGGTCATATCATCAAGGTTGAAGCGGGTGCCGCGGAGTGGGTGGCCGCGCAGTCCAGGGATGCCGATCCAACGACGGTCATCGTCGGAATCGATGTTCCCACCACATTCTTTCGAGCAGAGGGTTGCGGGTTCCTGCTGTTGCCGGGCTACCAACTCCTCGACCGGAGCAACGACGTGTGGCAGACCCGCATGCGGTCAGCATTGATTGGATCCCGGGCCTGCTTGGTGGTAACCAACCAGAGCCTGATGGCAACTGCGGATCAAGAGATGCTCATTGACGACCTGCGCACAACGTACTTGGACAACGTCGATCCGGTGATCGCCGTAACCCACACCGAAATGATCACTGATGACGACCATCGGCGTGCGTTGAAACGGCAGGCAGTCGAAACCTTCGATAGCCGTGTGGCGCCTGAGGACGTGGTGCTAACAGGCACCGGTCAGGTCGGCCGGGCCGCGTGGGTTGCTGAACTGCGGGCCAGGCTGGTGGACAGTCGCGGAGCCAAACCGGGTCTGCGCGCCACTCAGTTGCTCAGCCTCCGAGACACCGTCGCGCGAGATCTTGGGGTGCTTCTGGCAGACGTGCGAAGTCAGATCACGACGAGCGAACCTCGATCTGGTGACGGCGAGTACGCGGAATTCCTCGGCGGTCTCGATGATGCGAATCAGAGGGCTCGGGAAGATTTCGAGAAGCATCTGGTCAAGCTTCTGAACGGGCAGTTCAGTGAGGCGAAGAAGAGAGTCGATCGATACCTGGCGAAACACTCCGGCACCTCTCACTCGGGTAACAAACTGCTTGATTGGATCAGGGGAAAGAGCGACGTTCGCAAGAACGAGTGGGAGAAGCAGATTCTGAAGTGTTGGGCGGATGCGTCACCCGACACTGCGGCCCGCGCAAATTCGGTCGGTACCGTCGAGGTCAAGGTTGTGTCCCGTGCCCTGCCCGTGGTTGGCCGCCAGGGTTCCGGCGGACAGGCGCTCACGGCGACGGGAACATCGGGCGCTCTCCTCGCCAGCGGTGCTCTGGCCGAGTTGATTCCCCAGGATGTTGCTCAGGGGCTGGCGTTCATCCTCGGTGGCGTCGATGGGCCGGAGAAACCCTCAGACAAGACGTTCATGACCTCGTGCGAACTGCTTCCCGCAGTCGGGCTCGAATACATCCAGTTTGGCCTGGAGTTGGCGGCGAGCTTTCCGAGCTTGAGTAAGGACCCTGCCAAGGCCCCCACGAAGGACCAAATCGTGAGCGTCTTGCAGGAGATCACAGCCAATCGTCGCGTGCTGCTTCAAGGTGCCATTCTGTTTCTGGGTGCCGATCTTGCAATCGATGGGAACATCGACTCCATTCCGGCGCTGGCTGGCGGTGTCAGCCGTTTCTTGTTCGGCTCCACTGCTGCGACGGGCGTCGCCGCAGCCGTGTCCACGACAATCGCGGTCGGACTGGTGGGGGGTGCGATCGCTGCCGCGATCATCGCCGCAGCGAATCGTGATGCGGCAGACACCAGGCAGCGTTCCTACGCGATCCTGCGCGGAACTCACGATCACACTCTGGACCAAATGATGAAGCAATACGACGAGATCGCCGAGTTCCTACGCGACAGGCTCCGGTCGCGGATGCGCGGCTATCTGAACGTCGACGAGGGTTTCGCTCGGGCGCTAGATCGGAAACACACGGTCGCCGAGTGCCAAACAGCCAGAGATGACCTGCTGACCAGCATCGGGGACTGCCTTGGCCTGGCATGAGTACTGGATGCCCATCCACGAAGCCCGGTGGGACTGGGTCGACGCCGCGATCGAGCGGTTCAAAGTTGAACTCGACCCAAGCCTGAAATCTCACCTAGATAGCGACAGGCGCCCGGGATCGGGAGTCTTCAACATCGTTTTGTATGGCAAGACACAGGTCGGAAAGACGACGCTGATCCTGCGACTGCTCGGTCTGTCCGGCGAACACGAGGAAAGAGTCGGCGAGATCCTGCGCGGCGGTCGGCGCGACGGGGAATCCGCCACAGCTGTGCCGACTCGGTACTACTGGTCCAGCCACCCCCGTACGTGGGAAACGAGATACTGGGACGCCTTTTCCGGACAACACCACGAGTCCCCGAGGGAACATGACGACGCGGGCATCAAGGCATTCATGATCGGTTTGCGCGACGAGTTAGGTCAGCCGCGCAGCGACGGCACCGTTCTCGAGATCGGGATACCCACACGGTTTCGGATTCCCGGCGCCCCCGCAGTGGTCCCGATGGTCCTTGATCTGCCCGGTGCGCAGACCAAAGGCCACGTTGAAAGGGACCACGCGGCGCAGCTCATCCGCCGGTATGTTCCGACAGCGAATGTCGTGATCTTGGTGGCCCTGTTCAGTCAGATGACCAGTTTGTTTTCCGGACTCGCGCAGGAAATGAACGAGTTGAGGACCTGGCTCGATGTTCCCGAGAAGTTCCGCATCGTATTCACCCGCACGTTCGAAGAAGAAACGACTCAGACCGCGATCCGCGCCCTTGCCCGCGACAGCAACCGCGAAGCCATCACCGCGGATTGGCTGCGCGAACATGTGGTCCTTCCCGAGTTGGAAAAGAGCGAACCAAGCTCACTTGTGACGAACAACCCTGAGCTGGCCCGCAGGGTTCTGGCGTCGGTCTTTCCGTTGGAATACGGCCAGTCGTGGGCGAAGCTCCGCGCGTCCGATCCTGCATACGCCGAACTGTGCGATCCCGTCCGTTCGGACTTGCTTCGTGAACTGGGCGACTTCATTGTCGGCAATGCAGCCGAGGATGCGCCCCGGATCGCCATGGCCCACACGGCGCAAACCCTCAAACTCGCCGCCACCCGGCACCTGAAGATGCTCATCAGTCAATCGGATGCCGCCCGGCGGCAGTTCGACGCTGCCACCGAACGCGAAGCCGGGGTCCGCAAACATCATCAGCACCACCAGGAACTGCATTCCCGCGCCGTGGAACTTACCGACGCGTTGAGGACCGCAGGGCGCCACGTGTTCCAGGTGAGCATTTCCCGAAATACAACCAAGGCCAAGACCGGCAAGAAGGCGCGGAAAGGTGGCGGCAACGACCAGGGTCGATTCAGCAAAGCCTGGGACACGCAATGGGAAGCGTGGCGCAAACTACCATCCGTTCGGCTTCTAGAGAAGAGAACTGGGGTTCACACGAAGCGCCTTTCTTACGACGCCGGGGGTGACTTCAAACGTGAATGGAACTGCTGTGGAGATTGCACAGGGAAGGGGAAGATCCGTCGCTCATTGAGCGGCAGGCATTCGCCGGATCATTGTCTGAATAGGCAGAAGAACGCCTGGGAACCGGCGAAGGTGATCGCCGCCAAGAAGGTGCAGGCGGAACGGTCTTACTGGATCGAGCAGTTCGAGAAGCATCTGGAAGACCCTGACGTTGCGGCCCAGCGCGCCGCGCGCTCTGCCCATGACCTCGCGGACTCGAAGGACAAGACACGCCTGGCGGGGGTTGCCCTCAACATGGCGCAACTTGACGCCGACAACTACCGACCTACCGCCGACAGGGCAGAATCCGCGGCAGCGAAGCTCTCCGGGTACTTGAACGAAGAACTCGACGAGGAACTCACACGTCGCCAAGGTCGGCTCGCCGCTGCGCAGAGCGATGACGAACGAACCGCAGAAGCCCTAGCCATCCTCCTTGGGCTGCAACAGCGCGAGCGCCTACAACTAATCGGGGAGAACGCATGACAGATATCGACAATTCACCGGCGTACCAGTCGTTCAAAGACGTCATCGACGGCATCGTCCAACCTCCGCTAAACGAAACCAAGAGTGCCATCAGCGACGGACTCACAGACCTCAACAAGAGTCTGCAGGAGCTTGAAACCGCGGTCCAGAACGATGTGGCAACGAAGGCGGACATCAGGAACGTGCAAACGGATCTACGTGACCGCATCGGGGAGGAAAACCTGGCTCTCTCGGACCTGATAAGCAACCTGGGTACGAGGGTCGAGCAAGCCAATGCAGCAATAAACAGCGTAGCTGCACTCGTTGCAGACAGTAGCGAACAGACACGGCAGAACGTGACTGAGCGCTGCGAAAAGATCGAGTCACGCATTGACGACTCAGACGCAGCGCTGGCGACGTCACACGCGATCGGCATCACCGACATGGAGGGCTTTTCTGCGAGATTGGATCAGCTGCACGCCCAGATGGTTGACGCACAGCGGCGGCACGACACCAGCCAGCGGCGCCTGGTTTGGCTTGCTGCTTGCATGCTGGTTGCACTCCTCGCGCTCACAGGGTTCACGGCCTGGCGAACGATTTCTGGGTAGCATCACAGGCTCGCACTGCCACCGAGCGGGAGTGAGGGAGCGCCGGGACGCGCCGAGACGGCAGGGGAACACGGTTCAAGGGTCGTCAGAGGAGCAAGCGGCAGAACTGCTCCTCCTGTTCGCCTTCTTCACGGGCTTGCTCACCGTGCGGACGGTGTTGGACATCCAAGTCGTGGCGGCGCTCATCTTGGCTCTCGTTTCCGGCTCTGGCGCCATCAGTAATTCCCTACATCGGCGTTCGCGGGCGTGCCGTCCTCGTTGGCAGCGAGCCTCTCGACTGGCGGCGCACCCGGGTGCCGGTGTTCGCCGGGTTCTCTGAGACCAGCGAGACCCCATGGGGGTGGCAAGACGGTCTACCCGGCGAACCGGCATTTCCGGGTTCGTGTGGGTAACCGGGGCACCCAACTCGACCTCCGCTACAGACACGGCCGTGCCCACCCAGTTGGTGTCAGGTGCTGCCCGTGAGCCCCGGGGTAGTCAGCGCCGGGCACCCGAAGAACCTGGCTCACCGGCATCCCGGGGTCAACACGGGCACCCACCCACACTCGCATCTCGACGCCAGTTGCGCCGACGATGCTCATTGCGAGGTGGTCCGCCGGTGAACCGTGACCGCGAACCCTGAGGTTGTCGTCGTTGCGTGCGCCGCCAGCCAACAACCGAACTGACCGTTGCGTGTCCAAGCCACAGTGTGTCCGCCCTGAACCACCGATGGGTGTTGGTCGTCACGGCCGAGGGAAGGCGTCAATTCCCCCAGTCAGGGGGCAGGTATTGCTTCAGGAACCGGCGCACTGCTGCCGCGGTCGCGCCGGGCTGCCCGCGCTCATCTCCGCAGCTACGAAGGACGATGCGCGATACGCTTTGGAGACGACTTCAGACGCCGCGTTGGTGCGAAGTCCAGTCTGTTCGGGTCGAGTTCCCGGTGCGGGGCGTCTACTGTGGTTCAAGTCGACATCGCACCGGGGCACGACGAAATCGCGTCGCGTCGGGGGTTCTGGGAGGTTCGTTTTGACAGACGACCTGAAGCTGCTGTTCATCCATGGTCAGAACGGCGAGAGTGATTCTCCGAAGTTCGTTTCGTCCCTGAATAATGTGCTGACCGGCATGGGCTATCCCACTCTCAACTTGGGCCAGCCAGGTATGGACTCGAAGCGGAGTCTGCTCATAGCGCCCACCTATACCGATGTCCTCAAAGCTTCACGAGAGTTCGAACCGCCGATACCGCGCACACCCGTACCAGAAGGGAAGGTCCGCAGCCAGGCGCGAGTCGAGTACGAACGCCACCTGGGCCAGACGGAACTGCACCTGCGCCGATTCGCGGAAGGCCCGGGCCGAGGGCTGGTGTCGCCGATTCCGCGTACCGCAATGGACGGCGGGGTCTGGCTCATGGCGCAAGCGCCGTTTAGAGGAGTGAAACGCTACGTCACTAACACCGATGCCCGTAGGGCCGTGCTGCGCCACCTGCTGAGCCAAATCGGATCTGAAAGCAACTTGGTGATCGTTGCTCATAGTCTCGGCACCATTGTTGCGACAGGGATCTTGCCGCGCCTGCCGGAAGGAACGAAGGTTCCGCTCCTGGTAACCATCGGTAGTCCCTTGCGGATCAACCCGGTGAAAGACGTTAGCGATCTGCGAGAGAACTTCCCGTACCACATGGTGAAACTGTGGGTAAACCTTTACGATCCTCGCGATCCAGCCACCTTGGGCAGGGGGTTGTCTGCGAGCTACCCTGCCGCGCTCGACGTGCGAGTCAATACCGGCAAGAAGCACGGCGCCGATGTCTACCTCAGCCGCCCGGCCGCTGGGGAACTGATTGGCAGGGCCTTCTTCGGAGAACTCAGCGAGACGGAGAAACTGTCGAATGTCCCCCAGCGAGGCGTTTCGGACTACCGCGACTTTGAGTCGTACCGGCACGCGCTGCTGCGCTTCGTCTGGCTCCAGGAACTCATAGATTCGGACACAGAGAAGCCGAAACGACAACAGAGCATCACCCGAGCCCGCGACTACCTCCAGCAGCTCTTCATCGACAAACAACCCGTTGAAAGCGTGGGCCCACGCCCCTTCCCAACCAGGTGGGCCCGAGACCAGATCACTGGCCGTTTCGGCGTTTCCGAACTCCTGATGCAGCTCATCTTGCTCTACGCGGATGATCCCGTTCCACCGTTCGACTTCACCAGCATCAGCGGAGATCACCGTCAGTCTGCCATTGTCGCGACGCTCAGGCAGGTCACCACAGACGCACAGCTCGTCTCAATGACGGCACTCATCGCGGCCCCGGCGGGGTCGAAGGCAGAAGCGGTCGGCAGGACTGTTGTTGATGCATGGCATCACGCAGGTTCGATTGGCGGAACGTCCCGCGTGGCGAAGGTGCGCGCACCAGGCGATGCCGTGCTCGCCGTCCTAGGTGGTGATATTCAAGACGCTGTTCCCGAGTCCGAGCAGGGCGCGACATTCGTCCTTTCCTCGATGACGGACCTGGCCGCCGGTGGAGCGGTCGGCGCGCTGCTGACGGTCTTGGTCATGATTCACACTGCCGAGAGTTCGGCATCGGCAGAGGACGCTAAAGCCGCCGCCGACGCAATTCGGGCACAGTTGGTTGCGGCCGCCTTGGAGCTTCCTCCTCAGCTATTTCGTGGTGCTCTGCGCGTTCTCATGGCGCACGCGCTGGCAGAGAAGGCGGTTTCTGAGCCGGAAGCCGGTGCGCTGGCACACTCGCTCGTCCGCGAAATGCTGCCAGCGGCCCGACTTCAACGGGACAAACGCAAGGAACTCTCCTGGGACTACCGCCGATTCTCGCCGATCAAGGGCGAGTTCTCCCTCAACCCCAGCCCCCAAGTGGATCAAGCCAAAGACCGCGTCGAAGCCGTGCAGAAGGCGATCTCCTGGCTGCACAAGCACGTTCGGCAATAGGTCAACCCTCAATTACCCGGCACGTCGATAGTTTCCTCAAAGGGACCACTCGCCCCCTCCGCTACTAGGGGCCGCAATTCCGTCACTGAAAACGTCAAGGCACGCCCGACCGTCGTACCAACGAGGCAAGCACTTCGTTCCGGCGGCGCGACCGGTTACTGGGGCACCGCAGTCTTGGCTCAGGCAAACCGTGCGCACAAGGGCTGAGTTGGGACTTACCGCAACAGCAGCAAGAGGGCGATGGCAATCGCAGCGACCGTCGTCGTGAGTATCGAAGCAATCGCGATCCAGGTGAGGCGGGTCACGCGAGCCTCAAGGGCATCGCTGCGATCTTCCAATTCCTTTGAAGACTGTGCGATGGTTTTGTCCAGGGTAGAGACCTGATCGGCAAGGGCCGCTGACCGTGATTCTGCTGCGGTGTTGAACGCAACAGCCTGACCACTCATCATGTCTACCCGGCCAGAGAGGCCTTCGAGGTGGTGCAGAAGCGCAGTCAGCCGCGCGGTGTTCTGTTCCACTTCGGCGCCAACTGTCCCGACGTCGTTATGGACTAGATCGGTTGTCTGGCTGAGCTGAGCAGCGGTTTTGTCCTGGACTTTGGCCATTTCAAGGAGTTTCGTGGATTCCTGCTCAAGTGCCGAGCCAAGGCCCGCAAGTGCCCCGTTCAGTACCTGATCCCTCTTGGTGAGGGCCTCCTGCAGGTCTTGAAAGGCCACGGCGGAAGATGACAATTGAGTCCTGACAGTCTTGAATCCACGTTCATTCTGTGCTTCGACTCTGGTGGCGAACGTGTCGAGCAGCGGATCGACGATTCTGTGGACGACCTCGTCGAAGACGCCCTGCGCCGTCTCTCGCTCCTGATCGAAATCCTGGGTCACTTGAGGTCGATTCCTTTCGCAGTCACTAGCCCAATTCGGTCCGCGTTCATTAGTGCGAGCCCCACCGCAATCCCAAGGTATCCTCGCTCGTCGGAGTTGCCCGCGGCCCTAAACCTGCCGCGGTAGTCCAGTAGGAAAGCGTTGAGCAACATGGTCAGGGACCTGCTCAACTCTTCTGCTTGCCGCTCAGCCTCAAGAGCGGTTTTCCGATAGCCGGTCAGCTCGGTCTCGGCTCGCTGCAGATCACTGGTGGCCTGTTTGCAACTGGTGGTGGCACTTGCCAGGTTGGCTTCCGCCTCCGTGACCAGCCTCTTGGCTTCCTGGGCGGTGAGCCCTTTCTTCCTGAGTGACTTGGCGACATCGCCCACCCAGGAGTCCACAGCTTGCTTGGATCTTCTTCCGATCTCGATCGTGGCCGGTTCGACCGCATCGCTTTGCTTGTCCCGGCAATGCCGAGGACCCTTTCTAACGATTGCCTTGACCGGGAAGCATGTGCCGCAGCAATCCCATTCATCATCGAAGATTCTCTTCGCTGCAGGTGGGTTCGGGGTATCAACGGAAACTTGCACGACTTGCAAGACCTCGGGGCTATCTCGCCATCTGCGCCATTGTTCCTCCCACGCCCGCTGAAGTGCCTTCCCGTATTGGGCCCCGTGGTCGATGGCTTCTTTGCGATTGCCCGACGGTGTCGAGAATGGGACGGCCACCCATTGCGGACCTCGTTTCGCCGCGGCGAAGTCCTTGTTCAACTTCTCGATTCGCTGTCGTCTCGCCTCGGCCGCTGTAGCAAGCTTGGTTTGGTGCTCGACGTGCCGCAACTGTGATTCGGTGTAAGTACGACACTCATCGACGTGGCGCTCCAGCTGCATCAGATGCCTTCGTGCCGCGAAGTAGACGGTCTCGGCGGCTCTGGGAATTCCGATCCGTCGCGCATCTTCGGTTGCCTGGTGTCCAAGAGTCGTCACCAGTTCATTCAGCAGGTCGTCAACGACTGGTGTGGCGGCGCGCTGCAGGTCGGGTCTGTCCTTCGCCAAGCCGCGCCAACTGTCCCCGTACTCGACCGGGTACATGCGCTGCTCGATCCGTGAACGCCGGTTGAATCGTTGTTCGGACCCCGGCTCCCCGGTGCTGCCGCCTTCTGGAAAGGAGCTTGAATCGGGGAAGTACTGGTCGAATGCGTGGGCGCGCAGCCACTGCGAGTTCAGGGTCGCTGCGTCCGCCTTGAGCCGGTCTTCGACCGACTGGTTGGAGATTGCGTGAGTCAGAACGATTCGGAACCGTTCAGGGTATTCAGACCATTGCCTGAGCATCGGGACGCTCTGTGGCAGTCCAGCGAATAGTTCAGTGGCTGCCTGATGAGCGGCGCACACGAGCACGACGACGTGTGCCGTGGGCACGTATCTGCGGATGAGTTCGTCGGCCACACCACGCTCAAGTCCGCTGTCGTCGTCCGTTCGGGCGTGTGCCCCTGGCAGATCAAGCACTCGAGGAAGTACCTTCGGCCCGGTGTCCCCGCGGAAACGAGCGGGGATGCCGACCTCGACGATTTGGCTACCGGGCGGTGTCGAACCCATGGACGCACGGTGGGACGCGAGGATCTGGAGCAACTCGTGGGCGTTCACAAGCGAGGGGTGCGGCGCGTGGCCGGGACTCTGGGCAACCCGTCGGTATTCCCAAAGGTCTACGTCGGTCGACCAGTGATAGCGAACCGGTGTCGCTGTGGACGACTGCCCTTGGGTTCGGCCTGCCCGCAGCACGACCGCAACCTCGTCCAATCGTTCTTCGGTAGTGCCGAGTAGGCGCAAGATCAGCGTCGTTTTGCCCGATTGGCTGGGCCCATACACGACGGCGTCAAAGACCTTGTCGCTATCGTCGAAATGCTCTGCCAGCGTGTGGTCAAGTCCGGACCTGAACTCGCTGACCGCATCGTCTACCCAATCCCATCGCTCTCTGTAGAGATCAAGCCACAGTTCGGACAGCACCGATCGCCTCCAACACGTCGCCGCGTGTGGACTTGAAGACGGCTAGGGCTCGCTCAAGGTTCAGCAGTCGCCACCGACCTTCGTCGACCTCGCAGTAAGCTCTCAGCCTGGCTTTGAGTGCATCCTCGACAACGTCCATGACCTGGTCGAAGGCATCCCAGAGTTGCTTCTCTGTTTGTTCCTGTGCCGCCTGCAGGATGGAGTCGTCCACTGCCGATGCGCGCGCAGCGGATTTGTTCGCGACGGCGATCCCCGCCCCTACGGCGGCAACCGCGACGACTGCCGCGGCCGAGGCCGTGGCCAGCATGCCCGCAACCGGAGCGGTTGCCGCGGCAGGTCCGACGATCATGCTCTGGAACGCCTGTGCAAGGCCCGGAATCAGGCCGACGGTGCCATCCATGGCGAAGTCGATACCGACCATGCCGATGAAGCCGGTCAGGAGCAGGAGCTGGGTGTCGCGCATGTCGCTGAGCAGACTGGTGACGTGTTCCGGACCACCGGCGTCCTGCGGGTGGCTCATCGAGACGCCGTGTGCCTGAGTGCTGAACCTTAACACTTCGAGCGCGACCGACGGCAGCACCCGCAACGATACTTCGAAGTCTCGGCTCGGGTCTTCCTCCTCTGGGAACCCAGCGATGAACAGCAGATCCTTCTGCATGCTTGACGGGAGCACCAACGCTGACTCTGTCTGGGACCCGCTTGCCGCGGGCAGATCCTGTTCCGATCCGATGGCCCTCTCGCCACCCAGGTTCTGTTCGATGCGCAGGAGGTGTGCACTGCGGACGGCACCCAATTCCCCTCCTGCCTCGTTCCACATCCCGACCACGCGCCTGACCCGTTCGCGGGCTCGCTGGTCGCTGCGGATCGACAGCCAGTCCTTGACTGCGTCTCCGGTGCCTTTCCAACCACCATGGGCGTCGGTCCACGACGCGACAAGTTCATCCGCTCGTGCTCGTTGGTCAGCCAGGAGTTTGTCGATGGCTCTGCGGTATTCGACTTTGGCTTTCGTTCGGCCTTCCTCGAAGCTGCTCATGTATTTCGTGAAGTCATCGGTGATCACGGCGCTGCTCAGGAGTATCTCGCGCGCGTGCTGCATGACAGGGGCAGGCGTGTTCTGGACGACGTCCTTCAAGTGCCTCATCTGGCTGGCGCGCAGTTCGCGGCGCGACCGTCTGTCACGGTCGAGGCGCGCGCGCAGTTTGCTCAGCCAGGCCTCTCGATAGCGCTCACCAACGCCGGTCAGCACGACGTCATCAAGCGGGGCGCCTCCAAACACGCCCGCAGCCTGCTGCTCAAGCACTGCGCGCCGTTCTGCGGTGGTCAGGCCCTCGGTTTTGGTGACCGCGATGACAGGTCGGACGTTATCCAGGTACAGGGCGTTGAGGTCCTCAACGATTCGTTCGTGGTCGTTGCGGGCCAGGCTGCTGGCATCGGTGACAACGATGGCGGCCGGTGACGCGATCAAAGCTCCCCGCATTTGGTTCTGCCAAACTGGGTTCTCTCCGTCACGGGGCTCATAGCCGGGCAGCAGCAGGAAGCCAGCCCCGTCAGCGCCGAAGAACGTCGCAGGAACGTCCAAGCCAACCACCAGCGCCTCCGCGTCGAGACCTCTGGTTGCGCGGCGCCATCTGGATAGGTTGACGTCTTGCAACTCCGTAACCTGCAGCGCAGAGTCGCGCGTTTGCTCGGGAGAGCCTCCCGTTGCGGCTTCTGCTGGTGCCAGGACGCGTAGCCATGTACGTGTCGCTGCTAGGTTCGTGCGTTCCCTGATCACGATTGGCATGAGTTCGCCACGGCCCAGGTTGCCTTCGATCTCGGTGAGGCCGTAGATCTGGCTCACCAGAGTTGTCTTGCCGACGCCATGCGCGCCGGTCACGGCCACCAGGTACAGACCCTCAAGCATGTCAGCAAGGTCGGTGTGTCTGAGAGTCTCCACCAAGACCTCGTCGTCCTCGCGCGCTTGAACAGAACTGTCTCCTATGGCCAGCAATGACGCTCGAAGCTGGAGGAGGGCGTTGTTGAATCTCCCCAGCAACACCTCAGGTCGGACTTGGCTCTCGACTTCCCCGTTGTCCACCATTCCCTTATCCTGGCACCCCGGTGCGACAGTCTCTTCCCGAAGTAGCCCGGGCAGCGCATTGACGCTCGCCAGTCGCACTCTTCAGGTCTTCTATCTCGACGGCCGGAGTATCACCGCTGCGTCCGGGTCTGTCTGCCGACCGTGCTGGGAGTCTGAGCCTGTCCAGATACTTCCTTCGGCTGGCGCGACTAACCGAAGCCATACCGTGGCGGGCGCCACGTCCTCGGTCAAGCTCGTGTGGTCGTTGAGACAGCCATCGCGCCGGTCCGGTGCCCTAGCTGTCGCAACGGCTCCCGTGGCCGCGTCTTCCTGGAAGTCCAATCCCATCAGACCGCGGTCTTGGGCATTCGCTGGAGTCGGCGCGGGTGGTGAACGTGTCGTGAGCCCCGTGGTCCGCGTCCACCCCGCTGTGGAACTTCAGAACTGCACCCGTCTGATCTTCCCGATAGCCTGTGACCGCAAGCGGGCATTGGTGGTCCCCGCCGTTTCGCGGGGCAAAGGACGGGGTAGTGCGGCGTGGATGTCTTCGGAATACGCGAGCGGCTGGTGGAGGACTACAAGTCGTTCACGACAAGCTTCGTTGAGCCTAGCGACACTCGTGTGGCCGAGCACCTTGATGAGCGTTTGGCGTCCGGTGAGCAGTGGCCTGACCCTTGGCTGAGTCTGAACCCGTTCTTCGCGTCCGGTGGCAGCATCAGTGATTGTGTGGCCGCCGGGCTGCTGCACCCGCAGTGTGCCCGCATTTTCCGGATCAAGGAATCCGTGGCCGATGCCGGAACTCGTGAGTTGATACTGCACCAGCATCAACGCGACGCCATCGATACCGCCCGCGAAGGCAAGGGTTACGTCCTGACCACGGGCACCGGTTCGGGTAAGTCGTTGGCGTACATCGTGCCGATCGTGGACCGTGTGCTGCGCCAACGCGACGCCAACCCGGGTGCCCCCGCATCGGTCAAAGCGATCGTCGTGTATCCGATGAACGCGTTGGCGAACTCGCAACTCGGCGAGCTGGAAAAGTTCCTGACGTTCGGGTTTGGTGAGGGCAAGGAACCGGTCACCTTCGCCCGCTACACCGGTCAGGAATCTGACGTGGAGCGCGAGCGGATCATGGCGCACCCGCCGGACATCATCCTGACGAACTACGTGATGCTCGAACTGCTCTTGACCCGGCCCCGGGAGCGGGAGAAGTTGATTCGCGCCGCCAGAGGATTGCAGTTCCTGGTGTTGGATGAGCTGCACACGTACCGCGGTCGCCAAGGCGCCGACGTTGCCATGTTGGTGCGTCGGCTTCGGGAAGCCTGCGAAGCACCGGACATGCAGTGCATCGGTACGTCGGCCACGATGGCTTCCGGCGGTTCCCGCGACTATCAACGCCAGGCTGTGGCAGCGGTCGCAACCAGGCTCTTCGGTGCGCCCATCACCGCCGACCGTGTGATCGGGGAAACGCTGATCCGGGGCACCGATGCCGACCACGACCACCCAGCAGCGCTGCGGGCAGCGATCAGTGCTCAGCTGCCCTCCAGCTTCGAGGACTTGTCGACGGCGCCCCTGGCAGCCTGGGTGGAGACGACGTTCGGCCTGAGAACGGAACCCGAATCAGGTGCACTGGTGCGCCAACTCCCAACGACGGTGACCCGAGCCGCCACCACTTTGGCTGAGATCACGGATGAATCTCCTCAGGCCTGTGCTGACGCAATCCGGAACATGCTGAAGGCGGGGTCGCGGGCGCGGCACCCTGTCACGGATCGGCCGTTGTTCGCGTTCCGGATTCACCAGTTCATTTCCAAGGGCGACAACGTGTACGCGTCCATCGAGGACACCGAACACCGGTATGTAACCAGCAGATATCAAGTCGCCGTCCCCCACCAACCGACGAAGTCTCTGGTCCCGTTGGTGTTCTGCCGCGAGTGCGGGCAGGACTACTACGCCGTGTCGCGTGAAGACAAATCCGGAGACACGGTGTTTCGTCCCCGCGTGGACCGTGACGGTACCGGCGGCACTGATGCGGGCTATCTGTACATCTCCGACGAATTGCCATGGCCGCAACCCAACGACCTACCGTCGCTGATCAGCAGGCTGCCCGATTCGTGGATCACCCAGGATTCGCACGGGCAGTCGGTGGTGGTGGACGGCCGTCGCAAACGCCAACCGCGTTCGGTGCGGGTCATGCCCGACGGGACCGCAACCGAAGGCGAGGGAACCGGACTTGCCATCAGTGCGGACATCACCTCGGCGGCCGGGGTGCGTGCCGCGTTCGTGCCAAGTCCGTTTTCCTTCTGTCTGCGGTGCGGTACGTCGTATGAGCAGCGTGGCGGGGAGTTCGCCCGGCTCGCATCGGTTGCCACCGAGGGCCGTTCTTCGGCGGTTACCGTGCTGTCAACCTCTGTGGTGCGCAGCCTGAAAGCGGTCACGGATGCCGACTTCGACGACCGGGCCCGCAAGCTGCTGACGTTCGTCGACAATCGCCAAGATGCCAGCTTGCAGGCCGGGCACGTCAACGATTTCGTGCAGGTGTCCCAGTTGCGTCACGCCCTGGCTGATGCCGTCGCCACTGCCGGACCGGAGGGTTTGGCCAGCAAGGAGATCGGCGAGAAAGTCACCAATGCGCTGCGGTTGACGTTTGCTGAGTTCTCCAACGATCTGGACCCGGCTCCCCGTATCCGCCGCCAGCGTGAAGAGGCCCTGCGTGCCCTGGTCACGTATCGGTTGTTCGCTGATCTGGAACGCGGTTGGCGCATCAACATGCCCAACTTGGAACAGACCGGGCTGCTGGTCATCGACTATGAGGACCTGATGTGGGTGGCCGCCGCTGAGGATCGGTGGGCCACCACGCACCCGGCGTTGCGGGACGCCGAGCCCGTCCAGCGCGCCGAGCTGCTCAGGGTCCTGCTGGACGAGATGCGTCGCGGTTTGGCGTTGGAATCGCCTCTGCTGACCGAGGCAACGTACGAGCAGTTACGTTCGGACGCGGCGAACAACTTGAAAGAGCCGTGGTCGATGGAACCGGACGAGAAGATGGTCACCGTCAGAACCGCCTACCCGCGCGGCGCGACCGGCAAGGGTGGAACACCGGCGTGGGCATTGAACTTGTCCGGCCGCGGAGCGTTCGGAATGTACCTGCGCAACCGGGTCACCTTCGGCCACCTGGACGCCGCTGGCACGAAGGTCACGCTGGTGGACGCCCAGGAGATCATCGCCGACCTGTTGGCGACTGCCTGCAACGCCGCCCTGTTACGGCACGTCGACACCGACGAGGGTGTTCCCGGTTACCGCCTGAACGTGGACGTGTTGATGTGGCATCCGGGCTCCGGTCAGCACGGTATCGACGATGTGATCCGCCGGAACATTCGCGATGAGGCCGGGCCACGGGTCAACCCGTTTTTCCGCGACCTGTACCAACGGGCCACCGATCGACTCACCGGGCTGCTGGCCCGCGAGCACACCGCGCAGGTTCATGCTGCCGTCCGTCAGGAACGCGAAGACGAGTTCAAGGCGGGCAACCTGCCGATGCTGTTCTGCTCACCGACCATGGAACTGGGGGTGGACATTTCGGCCCTGAACGCGGTCGCGATGCGTAATGTGCCGCCGACCCCGGCGAACTACGCGCAGCGCTCCGGTCGGGCTGGTCGCTCGGGCCAACCGGCGCTGGTCGTCAC
>JBAXOQ010000068.1:0-16098 GCA_037133175.1 Actinomycetes bacterium | reverse complement strand
ACTCAACGCGAACCCGATGCTGCTCAACGTCGGCAACGGCACGCTGGACCTGGCCACCGGGATGCTGCACAAGCACCAGGCCGCCGACCGGATCACCCAAGTCGCCGGGGCCGACTACCACCCCGATGCCCGCGGCCCGCGGTGGGCGAAGTTCCTGACCGAAGCGTTGGGCGACCCGAAACTGATCAAAGCCGCGGGGGAATGCTTCGGAGGGGTCGGGCTACCCGGACTTGTGCGCGACCATGTCCTACCCGTGGTGTATGGGCCGACCGGCACCGGGAAGGGCACGTTCATCGGCGGGGTCTCCAAAGCGTTCGGTGACTACGCCATCGCGGCCGAACCGGACATCATCATGCCCACCGCGGGCAAACACCCGACCGGGTTGATGGACCTGTTCGGCAAACGACTGGCATTCGTCTCAGAGTCCGAAGATGGCAAACGGATGGCCGCCTCGATCATGAAACGACTCACCGGGGGCGACACGATCCGGGCGCGCAAGATGCACCAGGACTTCGTCGAGTTCGATCCCAGTCACCTGCTATGCCTGATCACCAACCACCTGCCCACCATGCCCGCCGGGGATGACCCCGCGGTGTGGCGCCGGGTGCGCGTCGTTCCGTTCAACCGGGCACCGGTCAAACCCGATAAGGCCCTGACCGACCAGCTGGCCGACGAACTGCCCGCGATCCTGACGTGGCTGATCAACGGGTACACCAGCTACGTCACCAACGGACTGGACATCGGCTGGCCCGAACAGGTCACCGCCGCGACCGCCAGCTACCGCAGTCAATCCGACCTGATCGGTCAATTCCTGGACGACGCCACCGAACCCGCCTCCGTCATGGAGTCGATACCGGTCGGGAAGCTGTACGGGCAGTGGAAGGACTGGCTGCTCGGCAACGCACCCGACGCCAAGCCCGGACGGACCGGGGACTTCACCCAACGACTGCGTGACAAGGGCGAGGACATCGAAACCGTCACCGGTGGGCGCATCCGATCATCTCTGAGAGGACGTCGATTCAGTGAGTGACCTCAACAAAGCCGGGCATGAGTATGACGTCTCAGACGTCATTTCAGGGTTTTTCCCTTACGCGCGTGAAATGAGAAGAAACCTCGATATGACGTCTGAGACGTCTATGGTTTCGCCCCGCGGCGGTGCCGCATGAGTGAACCTTCCGTGCCGCAACTACTGGCCGACCGCCTGGCCGAGCAGCGACTGATCACCGTGGGCGACAGACACCACGGTTTCGCGCTGGCAGTCGTCATCGACCACGGCATCACCAACCGTCAGCTTCTGGACGAACGCTCCCAATTCTGGCGTGACGCGCTATCCCAAATCGACCAAAGGATCTGGCTATGACCTCCCCGACCTCACCACCGCCGCATAAGTGCGCCTGGCCCGGATGCCCCCAACTCGGCCCGTGGACCTGCCAGACCGGGCACAAGTGCCCGCTGCACGCCGGACGCACCGCCCAAGACCTGAACACAGGAAACGCCGCCGCGACCGCGACCGGCACCCACCACTCAAGGAGCACACCGTGAAGCAACCAATACCGCGCACCATTGCCGGACCGCCGCTGCACATGAAGTCACCATGGTCCGCAGGTGCACATGCCTACGAATCGCTGGCCGCCCTCGATCCGGGGCTACTGCCAGAGGACGCCGTGAACATCGCACGCCTGTCCCACAACTTCGCGGCCCTCGCACCGAAGCCCAGCCGCGCACGCGCCGACGCCATTGTGCGGTGGCGTCAGGATCTGCACGACTCGGTTCGATCAGCCAAGCCCGAAGTGCCATCGACGGCCGCAATGATCGCCGCGATGCAGCAAGAACAGATCAGCCGCGAGCTGGGCCAACTGTTCACCTCCGAATGGAACAACACGATCAACCCGCTGGGCCGGATCCTGGCCAGCCACGGCGACGACATCGTGGCCGAGTTGCGCGTCCGGCATGACCAGTCATGGGCCGCGTTCGTCGCCGCCCACGAGCTGCTCGCCGGAATCGAATCAGCAGAGGCGATGATCGGACGCCCCGAGCTGGCAAGCGCGTGGCAGAACGCCGCCAGCGCCCTGGCCACGTTCTACGCCACCCGCTTAGCCCGGGTCCGCCTACAAGAGATCAGGCAATACGCCGTGACAGGCGCGAGCGAAGCCGCGGTGCTGTTCTACAGCCCCGAAGCGTTCAAGGCATCACCCGCGAAGGCCACGCAACTGGAAACCTGGCACCACATCGCCGCGACGTACCCGGAGGCGCGCCCATGGATGCCCAACCAAGCCCAACTAGCCCAACACATCGAAGACCAAGGAATCGGCCGTATCGACATCGGCTCCGGTTGGAGCGCAGCATGAGCAACTCTTTCGAGCGAGTATGGGCCGACCAGCAACGCGAAGCGAAGCGCACCAGCGGTCAGATCGGCAACATGACCGGCGCCGACCTCAACCGCCAACTACGGGCCGGACTCAACCGACCCGTCGAAGCACCACCAGCACCACCACCAGCACCAACAGGGGACGACGATCAGGCAGCATTCGACGCGGCCGTGGCCGAAGGTGTCGCCGCCGAACTGGCACGCACCCGACCACCCGAACGACGTGTGGTGGAACGCCTGCGCTCAGGCTCAGTCACGCCTGACGACCAGGAACGCCGAGACCCGAATGCGTGGTTACGCGAAGCAGTGGCGCGTGGCCGATGAGCACACCACCACCAGAGGACGACGCCACCGCTGCTGCTGAACAGGAGATCACCCGCCGACCGGTGCGCTACCTGAGAAGCGGCAGTGTGATGCACGACGACTACGCCGGAGTGCCGTTGCCGTTGTTCTCCCACCCAATCGAGGACAACCACACAACAATCGAAGGAGATCACTGATGGGCAAGCCACGACCACCACGACCATCCGGGCCACTGATCGTCGCCGTTGAGAGTGACATCCCAACACCGAGACCACCGCGCACCGATGGCAGTACATACGGCGCCGACGAGGCCGACGACTGGCGCTGGCCGACCGACTAGAGGAGACCAACCGATGCCCTGGGCTGACCGCACACCGTACCGCCAGCCGCCCGACTGGCCACGCACACGCACACGCATCCTGAACAGGGACCACCGCGTGTGCTACGTCTGCGGTCAGCCCGGGGCCACCGAAGTCGATCACATACGACCCGTGTCCGAAGGTGGAACCCACCATGACCACAACCTCGCCGCCATCCACACCACCTGCCACAAGACCAAGACACAACAAGAAGCCGCACGAGCACGAGCACGCAAGCCCAAGAGGCAACGACCAACCGAACCACACCCCGGCATGACGTAAGGCATACCTGGCGTACCCCCTCGGCGTGATCACGTCACGCCTTGCGGAGCGGCTATGCGTCTGCCAGTTTGTACGGATCCCCAGAAAAGTGTTTTGAGAGGACGACATGACCCAAAAGCCCCGTATACCAGCAGGTTTGGGCCCCTCTGGCGCGTCGCTTTGGCGCTCGGTACTGGACACCTATGACGAGCTGGATCCGCGTGAGTTGGCGCTTTTGGGTCATGCGTGTCGCCAGTCGGACACGATTGGCGACCTGGAGGCGCTGCTGAAGTCGGACGGGTTGGTCGTGGTCGGATCGACTGGTCAGCCGCGCCTCAATCAGGTAGTCGCTGAACTTCGGCAGGCCCGGCTTGCGGTGTCTCGGCTGCTCGCTGACCTGGACCTGCCCGCACCCGACGGCCGACCACGCACAACGAGCCATGTGCGCAGGCGCAACTCGCTGGAGCGCAAGTAATGGCGAGGTTGAGGCGTGCCTCGAGTCGGGCCGGACGTCGCCCCGCGAAGTTGGGTCGCCGATTCTTCGAGGACTGGCTCGACCAGCCGCGCGATCGGGTGCTCGGTTTCACCCCGGAGTCCGGGCACCGGTCACGGTTGGAATGGTCCGCGTACTGGAACCGCCTGGGAGCACATCTGATCTGGGCTAGCAACGTCGAAGCCGCCACCGGTGTCCGACCGTCCTACCCGCTGGTCCCGCTGACCTGGAAGGGTAAGCCGCCGTCGGGACCGCCGTGCGACTCCGACATCATCGCCGTGATGTTGGTCCGCCCGGAACCGTCGCCCCGTCCGGCCGCCGTGGTGATCCCGTTGCGCCGGTAACCCCAAGTTCTCTCTGCGGGCTTCGCCGTGGGGATTGAGCACCGACCCTCGCGGGGCTTCGCCTGCGGGGGTCGGGTGCTGTCCGGGGTCGGTTCGCCGGACTGCGCAGTCCGCAAATAGTCCGCAAGAATGTCGAAACCGCTCAACGGTAGCCAACGGTGACGAACAGGGTAAACCGGTGTTTTCGCAGGTCAGAGCCACATTCCCAACACTGGCAAACGATAGCCAACGATAGCCAACGATAGCCAATCCGGGGGTTGCACTCTCCGGCTTACAGGCCGACTCGTTCCCTTTACGCCAAAGTCAGGATTTCGTGGCCAGTGTCGGTGACCAGGATGGTGTGCTCGAATTGGGCGCTCCAGCGGCGATCCTTGGTGACAACGGTCCACGTATCGGGCCAGATGTCGTAGTCGATGTTCCCGAGGGTGAGCATCGGCTCGATCGTGAAGGTCATGCCGGCCTCCATCGTGCGGGTCAGCTTCGGGTCGTCGTAGTGGGGGATGACCAGTCCGGAGTGAAATGCGGTGCCGATGCCATGGCCGGTGAAATCGCGCACCGTCCCGTACCCGAAGCGCCTGGCGTAGGACTCGATGACCCGCCCGATAATGCTGAGCGACCGGCCCGGTGCCACCGCCTTGATGGCCCTCATCATCGCTTCGTGAGTCCGCTCCACAAGCAGCACGGCCTCATCAGCCACCTCCCCGGCCAAGAAGGTGGCATTTGTGTCGCCGTGCACCCCACCGATGTACGCCGTGAGGTCTACGTTCACGATGTCTCCGTCGGCGATGACCGTCGAATCCGGGATGCCGTGGCAGATCACTTCGTTCAGCGACGTGCACAGCGATTTGGGGAATCCTCGGTAGCCTAGAGTCGAGGGGTAGGCGCCGTGGTCGAGCAGGAATTCGTGCCCGATTTGATCTAGGTGGTCGGTTGTGACCCCGGGCTCGACATGCCGACCGACCTCCTGCAGGGCGTGTGCTGCGATCCTGCCGGCGTGACGCATTCGCTCGATGGTTTCAGCATCCTTGACTTCAGAACCGGTGAAGCGCTCAGGCCCGCTGCGGCCGACATACTCAGGCCGGGCGATTTGCGGGGGGACTGAGCGACGGGGTGACAGCGTTCCTGGTGCAACCGGCATGGATCGCAGTGTAGATGCCAAGATAAGTTGAACCTAACGGTCATCCGGACCGTCTGCATCGTGGTGGGAGTATGTCGTGGATCCGTGGTGGTACAACATCGTCACTGGCAAGGTGGAGCATGGGCCGGGTGCCCCGAACTCCCAGCGCTTGGGCCCGTTCGACACTGAGGCTGAAGCGGCCAACGCCCTTGAGCTTGCTCGCAAACGCAATGAGAGCTGGGCCGAGCAGGACCGGCAGTGGAACGGCGAACCCGACAACCCCAAGGCCCCGACGATCTACTGAGGCATCAGTGGAGTCGGATTGCCTGGGCGCCCGATCGATCTGAGAGGCTGTCGGGCATGACGGATAATCGCCCGCAAACTGGCGTGTCGGCATCGCCAACGCGCGACCCTTTCGACCTGCCAGACATCTCCGGGCTGACAGTTGGAGTCCTGGGCGGCACCGGCGAACAGGGCAGAGGTTTGGCTTTTCGGTGGGCGCGGTCGGGGTTGAAGGTGGTGATCGGCTCTCGAGATGCCGCCCGAGCCCGCGGTGCGGCGTTGGACCTGGGCCTGGGTATCGAGGGGGAGACCAACGCTGGGTGTGCACTAGCGAGCGACATCGTCGTAGTTGCGGTGCCCTGGCAGGGTCACGGCGAGTTGCTCGAATCGCTGCGCGATGAGTTGTTCGGACGGATAGTCGTGGACTGCGTCAACCCTCTGGGATTCGACAAGCAAGGTGCCTTCGCGCTCGTTGTCCCGGACGGCAGCGCGGCTCAGCAGGCTGAACGGCTGCTGCCGGATTCGTTGGTCACAGCGGCCTTCCACCACTTGAGCGCGGTGCTGCTGCTGGATCCGTCTATCACCGACCTGGATATCGATGTGTTCGTCCTCGGCCAGGATCGGGTCACGACCGACAAGGTCCAGTCACTGGCGAACCGACTGCCAGGCGTGCGTGGGATCTACGGCGGCAGACTGCGCAATGCTCACCAGATTGAGGCGCTGACCGCCAATCTGATCTCTGTGAACCGGCGCTATCGAGTGCATGCCGGTGTGCGGGTGACGGACGTCTAGCAGCGCTGCGTCCGGTCGCGAGCGGTTTGCCTGTCAGCTGTACCCATGCTCGGGGCCCGGGTAGGTGCCGTTGCTGACGTCTTCGGCCCACGACTGGACAGCCTCGGTGAGCACGGTACGCATGTCGGCGTATCGCTTGACGAACCTTGGCGGCGGTCCGGGTGTCAATCCCACCAGGTCCTGCCACACCAGTACCTGCGCGTCGGTGTCGGATCCGGCGCCGATGCCGACGGTCGGGATCGCCAGTTTGCGGGTGACGGCGCGCGCCAGGGCACTGGGGACCACCTCAAGTACAACCGCAAAGGCTCCGGCGGCCTGCAGTTCCTTGGCGTCCTGTAGCAGGGTGGCCCCGGCCTCGCCGCGGCCCTGGACGCGATAGCCACCCATGGTGTGGACAGACTGCGGGGTCAGGCCCAGATGCGCCATCACCGGTATCCCCGACGACACCAGCAGTTCCACCTGAGGTAGCACCCGGGCGCCGCCTTCGAGCTTGACAGCATGCGCGCCGGCCTCCTTCATGAAACGCGAGGCCGTCTCGAACGCTTGGGCCGGCGAAGCCTGATAGCTGCCGAACGGCAGGTCCGCCACGACCATCGCCCGGCGCGAACCGCGGGCCACCGCCCGCACCAAGGGGATCGTCTCGTTCACGGTGATTGGCAGGGTGGAGTCAAGTCCGTAGACGACGTTCGCGGCCGAGTCTCCGACCAGCATCACCGGGATTCCGGCCTCGTCGAACACGCCGGCCGTCAGGGCGTCGTAACAGGTGATGAGTGGCCACCGCTCGCCGCGTTCCTTCGCAGCTGCAAGGTCATTGATGGTGACCCGGCGGATGGCGCCCGAATGCGGGTCCGCCGAACCGCCGTACAGGGCGCGCTCGATTGACATGGGATTCTCCGATCTCGAGGCTGCAGTGTGTAGTCCCCGGACGAAACAATGGTGACACATCTTGGGCCAAATGACTCACCTGCGTTGGCACGATTATTCCAATGCCGTGACCAGAGGTAGCGGCCGCCATCGGAGTTGACGATTGGCCAGCGATTGCCGGACCGGTTTAGGTCCGCCTTCGGCTGCACCATAGAGTCTGCCAATGGCCCGGGTCCGAAGCAGAAGAGTGGATGAGGCGATCGTCTCGTCCGCCCTGGCCATCATCGCCGAACGAGGCGTGGACGGCTTCTCTGTCGAGGAAGTTGCATCTCGCGCGGCCGTGGCGAAGGCAACGATTTACCGCCGCTACGCGGACCGGCAGGATCTGATCAGTTCCGCACTGCAGACGCTCAGCGACCACCCTCCGGCGGTCAACCGCAAACACTGCACCACGACTGCGCTTATCGAGACCCTTGAGTGGGTTCGCACCAGCAGAACAACTGGTGGCGACTTGCTGCCGCAGATCTTGACCAAGATCAACACCAATGCCGAGCTATTCGGAATGTGTCACGAGCAGGTGCTGCACCCCAGATGGCAGCGTGTTCACGAACTGCTGACCCGTGGTGTCGAGCGTGGCGAGCTGCGTGCCGATGTGGATATTGATGTGGCCTGTTCGATGCTGGTATCGCCAGTCTTGATGTTCAACATGCTGGCCCGCCATCAGGATCAGGCGCCGCCCCAGGACTTCGTTGCCAGGCTGGTGCGGCAGGTCGTCTCTGGTATCGCGGTCGTCGCGCGGGAACCGTCGGAGGATCCGCCGGTTGCCAACGAGAAGAAGACCAAGTCGATTCGACCGCGACGCTTCCGTGAATCCAAGGAGCCGAGGGAACCCGGCGACCCTGCCGAGGCTGCGGTGAGCGTGCAGCTGACCCCTGAGCCGCAGCCCGTTGGCTAGCCGCCGTTGGTGCGCAGCTCCCGCCAGTCATTGGTGATCGGGATTCGACGGTCGCGGCCGAAGGCCAGTTTGGTGATCTTGGTTCCCGGCGGGTATTGGCGCCGCTTGTACTCGGCGCCGTCGGTCATCCGCAGAACGCGCTCAGCCAACTCGGGGTCAAAGCCCCGCTCGATCAATTCAGCTGTGCCCACACCGCCCTCGATGTACTCGGCAAGAACTGCGTCCAACTCGGCGTAGTCCGGCAACGAGTCCGAATCCAACTGGTCAGGCCGCAGTTCCGCGCTCGGTGGCTTGGCGATCGAGTTGGGCGGAATCGGTGGCTGCTTCCCTTCCATGATCGCCTGCTCGTTGCGCCACCGAGCCAGTTTCCAGACCAGGGTCTTGGGCACGTCCTTGATGGGTCCGAACCCGCCCACCGCGTCGCCGTAGATGGTGGAGTAGCCGACGGCCAGTTCACTCTTGTTACCTGTGGCGAGCACGAGGTGCCCTTCGGAGTTCGAGATCGCCATCAGGGTGGTGCCGCGCACTCGGGCTTGCAGATTCTCCTGCGCCAATCCGGTCAGCGTCAGTTGGCTGTTGAACGCCTCGACCATGGGCGCGATGGGAACGATTCGAAGATGCATGCCGGTGCGCGCAGCGGAGTCCTGGGCGTCGGACAGCGAATGCGAGGACGAGTACACCGATGGCATGGCGACGCCGAAGACGTTGTCTGGCCCGAGCGCGTCGACTGCCAGCGCTCCGACCAACGCGGAGTCGATCCCGCCGGACATCCCGAGTACCACCGAGCGTTGGTGATTCTTGCGGACGTAGTCGCCCAGGCCCAGTGCCAGAGCCTGGTAGGTCTCCTCAAGCTCATCAAGGGGTGCGCAGGTCGGTCCTGCCTCGGCGCCATCGGTGCCAACGGAGGTGATCATCAGATCATCGACGAATCGGGGCCCGCTGGCCGCCAACGAACCGTCTGGGCGCACCACCATGGACCCGCCGTCGAAGACCAATTCGTCTTGTCCGCCGATGCAGTTCACGTACGCGACAGTGCATGCCGTCTCGCGAGCACGTTGCCGACAAAGTTCGAGGCGCGTGTCGCCTTTGCCTAGCTCAAACGGCGAAGCGTTGATCACCAACAGCACGTCGGCCCGGTCGCGCGCGGCGATCTGGGCCGGGCTGTCGGTCTGCCACAAGTCCTCGCAGATCGCCACTGAGATGCGGACTCCGTCGACCTCGACCAGGCACGGTTCTTGTCCCGGATCAAATAGCCTGCGCTCGTCGAAGACGCCGTAGTTCGGCAGATGGTGCTTGGCGTACCGGGATATGACCTGGCCATCCCTGATCACGACCGCGGCATTGTGGGGTCCAGTGGCTCCGTCGTCGGTTGCTTGCAGGGCGCCGACCACGACCGTGAGTCCGAGCAGCCCGGGTTGGCTCAGACCGGCGGCCAACGCCTCGACCTGTCGATTCGCAGCGCGCTGGAATGACGGCCGGAGCGCGAGGTCCTCGATGGGGTACCCGGTCAATGCCATCTCGGGGAAAGCCACGACGTCGGCCCGCTGCTCGCGGGCACGACGGGCGGTGGTCAGGACCAAGTCAACGTTGCCGTCGAGGTCCCCGACCGTGGGGTTGATCTGAGCCAGTGCGAGCCGGATGCGTGCCACTTAGCCGATCGTAGTCAATGCGCGTTTGGCGATCCGTGCTACCTAAGACGCAGGTTTGCTGGGAGGATCGGTGACGGTTGGCGACCTCACCGTTGGCTCGCGCCGTCCGGAAGGGAAGATTGGCTCATGGACAAGCAAACCGAGTTCGTGCTCAGGACGATCGAGGAACGAGATACCCGCTTCGTGCGGCTGTGGTTCACCGACGTGCTCGGCATGCTCAAGTCCGTGGCCATTGCGCCGGCCGAGCTCGAAGGTGCGTTCGCCGAGGGCATCGGCTTCGACGGGTCGGCGATTCAGGGATTCGCCCGGGTCAGCGAGTCGGACAAGCTGGCGAAACCCGATCCGGCAACGTTCCAGATCCTGCCGTGGCGCGGTGAGGCACCGGGGTTTGCTCGGATGTTCTGCGACATCGAACTGCCGGACGGGTCGCCATCGTTCGCGGATCCCCGGTGGGTGCTCAAGCGCACGCTGGCGCGGGCGGCCGAAATGGGCTTCACGTTCTACACCCACCCTGAAATCGAGTTCTACCTGTTCAAGGAGCTACCCAAGCCGGGCAAAGTGCCCGTGCCGGTGGACGAGGTGGGGTATTTCGATCACGCACCGCAAGGCGACAGCCGAGATTTCCGGCGCAGCGCGATCACGCTGCTGGAGAGCATGGGCATTTCCGTCGAGTTCTCTCACCACGAGGTCGGACCTGGGCAGCAAGAGATTGACCTGCGGTATGCCGATGCCCTGACGACTGCTGACAACATCATGACCTTCCGGTTGATTGTCAAGGAGGTGGCGCTGGAGCAGGGGATCTACGCATCCTTCATGCCCAAGCCACTGAGTGCCCATCCTGGCTCCGGCATGCACACGCACATGAGCTTGTTCGAAGGGGAGCGCAACGCCTTTTTCGAGGCTGGTGCAGAACTGCAGCTATCCCGGGTGGCCCGTTCGTTCATGGCCGGATTGCTCAAGCATGCGCCGGAGATCACCGCCGTCACCAACCAGTGGGTGAACTCCTACAAGCGGCTTTCAGGCGGCGACGAGGCTCCGGCCTTCGTGTGCTGGGGCCACAACAATCGTTCGGCGCTGCTGCGAGTGCCGATGTATAAGCCACACAAGGGCAACTCGACTCGCATCGAGTACCGCGCGATCGACAGCTCCTGCAATCCGTATCTGGCTTTGGCGCTGATCCTGGCCGCTGGTCTCAAGGGCATCGAGGGAGGGCTGGAGCTACCGCCGGGGGCGGAGGATGATGTCTGGTCGTTGTCGCTGGCCGAAAGGCGCGCCATGGGGATCGAACCGTTGCCGACCAGCCTAAACAGGGCAATCCAGGTGATGGAGCGCAGCGAACTAGCCGCTGAGACCCTCGGCGAGCACGTCTTCGATTTCTTCTTGCGCAACAAGCGCGCCGAATGGGCGGAGTACAGCAGCCAGGTCACCGAGTTCGAGCGCGCCAAGTACCTTTCCATTCTTTGACCATGGACTCAATCGGCTACCCCGACCCCCCGGGCATCTCGACCGCTAGGGAGGCCTCGCAAGCGGCGATTCTGGCCAGAATCGGATTCACGGACACGGGCAAGGCAGCGAAGCTGTTGTCGAGTCCGCGTTTGGCGGAATTGGCCAACGCCCCGGCGGTGCTCGATGCGTTCTCGATTGCGGCGGATCCCGACCTGGCGCTGCATTCCCTGGAGCGGGTCGTGGAGGCCAGCGAGGCCAACGGGTATGGCTCGCAGATCATCACCAGTTTTGTCGCGAATGAGCATTTTCGGCAGCGCCTGCTGTTACTGCTCGGGGTGAGCGAAGCAGTGGCCGAGCATCTCGCCCGACACCCGGATCAGTGGCAGGTGCTGGCCGCTGCCGACTTCGATTCTGTTGATCTGTCCCGCGATCAGTTGCGCGATGAGCTGGTCGCAGCAGTACAGGCCTCGTTCGCCGGTGGGGGCGGGTGGGACGAGGCTGCTGTTGCCCTGAGAGTGGCATATCGGCGTCGATTGCTCGGACTTGGCGCGCGCGATCTGGCCGGTGACATGACGTTCAGCGCTGTGACAGCCTTCTTGGCAGACTTGGCTGATGCCGTGTTGGCGGCGAGCTTGACTATCGCCTACTCGCAGCTGCCGACGGATGCCGCCCCGTGTGTGTTTTCGATCATTGCTCTTGGCAAGGCCGGCGGGCGCGAGTTGAACTACATCTCCGACGTCGATGTGGTCTTCGTCTGCGAGCCCGGGGTGCTGGCAGACGGTCAGCTCGCCAACGAGGAGGAGGCCCTCAGAAGCGGTACTTTGCTTGCCCGAGGAGTGATGCGGGCAGCCAACGAGTCTACTTCGGAGGGATCCATCTGGGAGGTTGACGCGGCGTTGCGGCCGGAGGGCAAGAGCGGTGCCCTGGTGCGCACGCTGGCCAGCCACGTCGGGTACTACCAGCGGTGGGCGCAGACGTGGGAGTTCCAGGCGCTGCTGAAGGCGCGCTACGCGGCCGGTGACGCAGCGCTTGGTGCGCGCTATGTGGACGCCGTGGCACCGTTCGTCTGGTCGGCCGCTGATCGGCCGGACTTCGTTGCAGACGTGCAGAACATGCGTGCGCGGGTTGAGCAGCATCTGCCGGCGAAGACAGCGGATCGCGAACTCAAACTAGGTAAGGGTGGACTGCGCGACGTCGAGTTCAGTGTCCAGATGCTGCAACTGGTCCACGGCCGATCAGATGTGATGCTGCGCAGCCCGAACACCCTGGTCGCCTTGGAAGCGATGTCCACCTGGGGTTACGTGGGACGTGACGACGCAGCCACCTTGACCGCTGCCTACAAATTCCTGCGCACCATGGAACATCGGCTGCAGCTCTTCCGGATGCGCAGAACCCACGTGGTGCCGGAGGACGAGGCGTCGTTGCGTCGGTTGGGGCGGTCGATGGGCTTTCGGGGGGAGTCCTCGGCCGAACTCCTGGCGGAGTGGGCGCGGCATAGGCGGGCCGTTCGCCGACTGCACGAGAAGCTGTTCTACCGTCCGCTGCTCAACGCCGTGGCGCGGCTGTCTCAGGGCGAGGCCCGGCTGACCAGGGAAGCCGCCCGGGAGCGTTTGACAGCCCTTGGGTATATCGATCCCGATGGGGCGCTTCGGCATCTAGAGGCGCTGACGTCCGGCGTGAGTCGGCGGGCAGCCATTCAACGGACCCTGCTGCCAGTGTTGCTGGGGTGGTTTGCTGACGGACCCAATCCTGACGCCGCCCTGCTGGCGTTTCGTCGAGTCTCGGAGTCGCTTGGGGGCACGCCGTGGTACCTGCGGATGCTGCGCGACGATTCCGAGACCGCTGAGCGGATGGCCAACATCCTGGCGTCCTCGCGGTACACCACAGACTTGCTTATTCGCTCGCCTGACGGCGTCATGCTGTTGTCCGATCCGGCTGATCTGACACCCAAGAGCGCCCCTGAGTTGGCATACGAGATGGCCGTGCCGGCGTCGCGTCATGAGGGTGCCCACGCAGTGGAGGCGATCAAGAATGTCCGACGCAGAGAACTGCTTCGGATCTCGGCTGCGGACTTAGGCGGATATGTCGACGTGCAGGAGGTTGGCTACGCACTGTCGGACTTGACCGACGCGACTCTGGGCGCGGTACTAGAGGTCGCGGTCTCGGCTGTCGAACGGGCGGTTGGGGGCCCACTGCCAACCCGGTTTACGGCGGTCGGTATGGGACGCGTTGGGGGTCGCGAGGCGGGCTACGGTTCCGACGCCGATGTCATGTTCGTGCATGACCCGCGGCCGGACGTGTCCGAGCAGGAGGCGACGAGGGTGGCAATCGCTGTGGCCAACGAGCTTCGTCACCTGCTGGCGTTGCCGAGCTTCGGCCCGGCACTGGAGTTGGATGTGGACCTGCGTCCGGAAGGGCGCGCAGGCCCCTTCGTCCGGTCGCTGGCGTCCTACGCACGCTACTACGCGCGCTGGTCCTCGCCGTGGGAGTCGCAGGCGCTTCTCAAGGCGCGCATCATCGCAGGGGATCGAAGACTGGGTGAAGCATTCATCGAGTTGGTCAATCCTGTTCGCTGGCCTGAGGCCGGTATCACCGATACGGACCTGCGGGAGGTTCGCCGAATCAAAGCCCGGATCGAATCCGAACGGCTGCCTCGGGGTGCAGACCCCGCACTGCATGTCAAGCTCGGCCGGGGCGGCCTGGTGGACATCGAGTGGGTCGCCCAGTTGGTGCAGATGCGCCACGCCGGCAGCGATCCGGAGCCGGTCGAAGGCGCTATCACACAGGGACTGACCCTTCGCTCGACAAATACACTCGCCGTGCTGAGCGCGGCGACAGTTCGCGGCTACATCACAGAGGAAGACCACCAGACGCTGCGAGATGCGTGGTGCCTGGCAACCAGGGTTCGCAATGCCGTGGTGCTGGTCACCGGTCGGTCTTCGGATCAGGTCCCAACAGATGAGTCAGTCCGCAAGGGCGTCGCCCATGTGCTGGGCTATCGGTTGGGAGAGTCCGCGCAATTGACGGAGGATTATCTGCGCTGCGCGAGGCGGGCGCGTTCGGCTGTCGAGCGGTTGTTCTACGGCTGGGACTAGGCTTCCCACACCATATTGGCGCAAGTGTGCGCCGCAGACAGGAGTGATCATGAGCGAGAGCCCGAATGCGGAACTCATTGCCACCTTCTATCAGGCGTTTGACGATCACGACGCGGACACGATGGTCGCCTGCTATGCGCCCGATGTGGTGTTCACCGATCCGGCGTTTGGAGAGTTGCGAGGCGAGCAGGCCGCAGACATGTGGCGAATGCTGATCGCGTCGGGGACGGACCTGCGGGTGAAAGCCTCCGGCATTCGGGCAGCCGCCACTGTCGGCAGCTGCCACTGGGACGCCGACTACACGTTCTCGCTCACCCGGCGCAAGGTTCACAACAGCGTGGACGCGACGTTCGAGTTTCGCGACGGGCTGATCGTTCGGCATACCGACGACTTCGACTTCCGGACCTGGGCCGGGCAGGCGCTGACCCCGGTCGGCGGGTTGCTGGCCTGGACTCCGTTCGTGCAGATCGCCCTGCGTGTCCTGGCCAAGCGGAATCTCGCGGCCTACCACGCCAAAATGACTGCTCGACGGTCGGCCGGGGGTCTCAAGTAGCGGTGTTGATGGGCCCGGCGGTTGTCGGTGGGGGCCGGACCGGCTTCGGTCCGGGTAGCACCTTGTCCAGCGCCAGCACAGTGAGGCGGAAGAACGAGCGCGCCAGCACCGTTCGCATGGTCGCAACGTACCGAGTGAGTTGTCGCGAAGCCCGGCCAACCGCGGCACCGCGACGCTGCGGCGCGATACTGGTGCGGTGGTAACCCGTAACTCGGTTCGTGCCGGTTCGCTCGGTGCTCTTGTCATAGCGGGCGCCCTGGTTGCGGTTGTGATCGGCCAGGGTGGGGCGTCCAAGAGCGTCGAACCCGGTCCAGCGGTTCAGCAGGCGGCCGTCCAAGTCAGTGCCCAGAGCGCGGCGCCGTCGGGGCAGTTGATCACTGTCCAAGGCAGCGGCGCCCGCAATACCCATGTCATGGTCACCGCTTGGACTTGGCGTGGTGGTCAGTGGCGCCGAGTACTTGGTCCGTGGCCGGGCAGGATCGGCTACAGCGGATTCTCGACCATGGGTATTGGCAAGCGGCGGCAGAACTCCGGGACCACTCCGGTGGGAGTCTTCAGCTTGACCCAAGCCTTCGGCATCCTGCCCAATCCCGGCACCGCAATGCCCTGGCAGCAGGTGACCAAGCGGTCGTGGTGGCCGTACGACCCGAGGGACCCCGCCACCTACAACCTGCTGCAGTCCCGTCGCACCGCGGCGGCGCGCTGGAGTACTTCGCCGACGTGGTCCGAGCACCTGATCGACTACCGATCCGAGTACGCGTATTCGGTCGTGATCAACTTCAACACCCCGGCAAGCAGCTACTTCGAGGGTGGGCTGGCGCTGACCAGAACCCCGGTCGATACCAGCGCAGGGGGAGGGATTTTCCTGCATGTGAACGGTTCGGGCCCCACCGCCGGTTGCGTGTCGGTGAGCTCGTCCCGGATGAAGAGGCTGCTGCGGTGGCTGCGTCCAGGCAGGAGCCCGAGGATCGCTCTGGGTCCGGCATCTGTGCTGTCGGCTATGAATCAGCCGCGGATCTGACGCGGGACTGCTGATGGCCCCGCGCAATCTGGTGAACCTGGAAGATGTCCACAAGTCGTTCGGCAGGAAACCGCTGCTCGATGGCGTCTCGCTGGGAATCGGGGTCGGCGAGCGCGTCGGCGTGGTGGGTCGCAACGGTGGCGGCAAGTCGACGCTGCTGGCGGTGCTCGCCGGCACAGAGCCGGCAGACCAAGGG
>JBAXOQ010000067.1:0-16222 GCA_037133175.1 Actinomycetes bacterium | reverse complement strand
TCCGGTGACTGGCAATCCTGGACGTGGGAGCAAACCGGCCTGGATTGCACGCAGTTGGCCGCCGGACTGCTGTCGCTGGGCCTTGAGCCCGAGGACCGCGTCGGTCTGGTGTCGTCGACCCGTGTCGAGTGGATCTTCTCTGCGCTGGCAGTCGCCCTGGCCGGAGGTGCAGTCACGACCGTCTATCCGTCGACCGGCGCCAAGGACGCCGTCTACATCCTGCAAGACTCCGACACCAAATTGCTGATTGCGGAGGACGCCGAGCAACTCGCCAAGATCGAGAAGAACCGAGACCAACTGCCCGACTTGATCAAAGTGATCGTGATCGACGGCAACGGGGACGGCGACTTCGTGATCACTCTCGACGACCTGCGGGACCTCGGTCGGGAGTTCCTGGCCGAACACCCACAGGCGGTGGCCGAGCGAGCGGCGTCGGTGCGGCCTGAGCAGCTAGCCACGCTGATCTACACGAGCGGTACGACGGGCATGCCCAAGGGAGTAGAGCTACTGCACAGCAACTGGGGTTACCTCGGTGCAACAGTGCAGGCGGTCGGCGTCATCACCCCCGACGACCTGCAATTCCTATGGCTGCCGTTGGCGCATGTGTTTGGCTCGGCACTCGTCGTCACCCAGTTGCAGATCGGCTTCACTTCTGCGGTGGACGGCCGGATACCGAAGATCGTGGAGAACCTCGAGGTAATCCGGCCGACGATTGTCGCAGCGGTTCCCCGGATCTTCGAGAAGGTCTACTCAGGAGTCACCGCCAAAGCCAAGGCCGAGGGCGGAATCAAGGCCAGGCTGTTCGATTGGGCGATGGGCGTCGGGACCAGCTATCGACGGGCCGAGTTGGCCAATGGCAAAGCTCCCGGTGGCCTGTCGGGCCTGCAGTTCGCTGTTGCCGACAAACTGGTGCTCAGCAAGGTCCGCGACAAGCTCGGCGGGCGGGTCCGGTACTTCGTCAGCGGTTCGGCGGCGTTGGCACCGGAGGTCGCCGAGTTCTTCTACATCATCGGCGTCCCGATTCTGGAGGGCTATGGGCTGACGGAGACGACTGCGGCCAGTGTGATTACCCGCCCCGACCGGATCAAGTTCGGGATGATCGGCGAGGCCATGCCAGGCACCGAGATCATGATTGCCGCAGACGGCGAGATTCTCATCCGTGGGGGCGGTGTCATGCGCGGCTACCACAACCGGCCGGATGCGAATGCCGAGGCATTCGAGCACGGCGACGGCTGGTTCTCTTCCGGCGACATCGGTGCGATCGACCCGCAGGGCCGAGTCCAGATCACCGACCGCAAGAAGGCGCTGGTGAAGACCTCCGGTGGCAAGTACATCGCGCCATCGAACATCGAGGCGCAGTTCAAGGCGATCTGCCCGCTGGCCGGCAACATGGTCGTCCACGCCAACAACCGCAACTTCGCCAGTGCCCTGGTCACCCTCGATCCCGATGCGGCGGCCGCTTGGGGCAAGGCTCACAACAAGGCCACAGACGTAGCGACCTTGTCCGCAGACCCAGACATGATCGCCGCGATACAGGCCAGCGTGGACGCATTGAACGCCAAGCTCAACCGGTGGGAGACGATCAAGAAGTTCGTGATTCTCGACCACGACCTGACCATTGATGACGGCGAACTCACCCCCAGCTTGAAGGTCAAGCGCAAGGTCGTCGAGGACCGCTACCGCGATCTGCTCGACGCGCTGTACACCTGAGCAACGGGGACAAACCACCGGGCAGTGACGAGAAACCACCTCGTCTTTGCTCCCGAAAAGCCGCCTTCCCACCTCGAAATCGACCGGGAAGGCGGCTTTTCGGGAGCATAGGCGAAGAAGGGAGTGCACGGTCGCAACACCCTCCGCGCATATCGGGTCTCGGGTCGCTTGGTTGGATGAGGCAGTGCAACAACGCGACGAAGGCTTCACGGTGGTCGGGCGACTCGATGCGAACGGCGGTTACCGCGAGCCACTCGGCCGAGCCGGAATCCTGACGACTCCGCACGGGCAGATCCTCACCCCGGCTTTCATTCCGGTGGCCACCAAAGCCACCGTCAAAGCGGTAGCGCCGGAGTCGATGCGGGACTTGGGTGCCCAGGCACTGCTGGCCAATGCCTACCACTTGTACCTGCAACCTGGACCGGACATTGTGGACGCGGCCGGGGGGCTCGGGGCCTTCATGAACTGGCCGGGTCCGACATTCACCGACAGCGGCGGATTCCAGGTTCTGTCGCTGGGCGCGGGATTCAAGAAGGTGCTCGCCATGGATCCGCACGCGGTCCGGGCCGACGATGTGATCGCCGACGGCAAGAACCGCCTGGCCACTGTCGACGACGACGGCGTGACGTTCAAGTCGCACCTGGACGGGTCGATGCATCGCTTCACGCCGGAGATCTCGATGCAGGTCCAGCACCTGCTCGGAGCGGACATCATCTTTGCGTTCGACGAATGCACCACGCTGTTCAACACCCGCAAGTACCAGGAGCTATCCGTTCTGCGGACCCAGCAGTGGGCGATCCGCTGCGTAGTCGAGCACACACGACTGACCGATCTGGAACCGGAACGGCCCTACCAAGCGCTGTTCGGCGTGGTCCAGGGCGCGCAATACGAGGATCTGCGCCGTCAGGCTGCCCGCGACCTTGCGGGCCTGCAGTTCGATGGGTTCGGCATCGGCGGCGCGCTAGACAAGGACCGACTTGGAACCATCGTCCGCTGGGTGTGCGAGGAGCTGCCCGCGGACAAGCCACGGCACCTGCTGGGCATCGGCGAACCCGACGACCTGTTCACCTCGATCGAGAATGGCGCCGACACTTTCGACTGCGTGTCACCGTCACGAACGGCCCGCAACACGGCCGTCCACACCAACACTGGCCGATTCAACCTGTCCACAGCCGCCAGTCGGCGGGCGTTCGTCCCGATCGACGACGAATGCTCCTGCTACACCTGCACGAACTACACCCGCGCCTACTTGCACCACCTGTTCAAGGCCAAGGAGATGCTGGCCTCGACACTGGCCACAATCCACAACGAGCAGTTCATCGTCGGCCTCGTGGACCGTATCCGGGCGAGCATCCTGGACGGCAGTTTCTACGACTTCAAGAACGACTTCCTCGGCCGCTACTACGGCAATCCAACTCTTGCGCCTTTGCACCCGAAAAACCGCCATCCCGGCCCTGACAGTGCTTTCTAGTCGGCTTTTGGGGTGCAGAGGCGGCAAAGAAGCGTGAAGCAGGGGGTGGCGACGTCTACGACACGGCAGCGACGGGCTCAACAAGAACATATGTCGGCTCGTGACGTTTAACCACCGCGATCACCCGATACGTCACAGGCAGGAATAGGACCTCGATCAGGCACTTGTAGAGGTAGCCGGTAAGCACGTAGCTGAAGAACTCCCAGCCGCCGATCACGCCGAAGAATGCGATGGTGCAGAACACCAAAGTGTCCGCGAACTCACCAACCAGAGTCGATCCGATCAGCCGAATCCACAGGTAGCGTTCCCGGGTCCGGTCCTTGATCTTTACCAGGACATAAGCATTGAGCAACTGCCCGGCCATGAACGCCAGCAGGCTGGCAACCACAATCCGCGGCACGAACCCGAGCACCGCTTCGAAAGCGGCCTGGTTCTCATACCCGTCGGCCGGTGGCGCAAGTTGCACCAACCAGAAGGTGGCTGCCGCCAGCGCAGAAAAACCGAATCCCAGGTAGATCGCCCGTTTGGCCGCTTTCAGTCCGTACACCTCGGACAGGATGTCGCCAATGATGTAGGTGAGCGGGAACAGAATCGCGCCCCCGTCGGTGACGATGGCGCCGAAAGAGATGAGCTTTGTGGCGCAAATATTTGAGATCAACAACAGCCCGACAAAGGACCCGACGACGATCGCATAGTTGCCGTTGCCGACCGAGGCATAGACAGGCTCAGGTTGCGCGACCGCGGCTGACGGCGGCGGAACCGGTTGGGTAGTCATAGCGCCGCAATTGAACCATCCGACCGGCGGTACGATCACGGCCAGATACCTGCCGACCCTCCCGAGGAGTATCAACGTGACGACCGAGGCATACATCTACGACGCAATCCGGACGCCTCGCGGCCGGGGGAAATCCAGCGGCTCCCTGCACGGCGTCAAACCCGTGACCCTGGTGGCGGACCTGCTGAAGGAGTTGTCCGCGCGCAATCCGAGTCTGGACCTGGACTGCATCGATGACATGATCCTGGGCTGCGTATCGCCGGTCGGCGATCAGGGCGGGGATATCGCTAAGACCGCTGCCATCGCGGCCGGACTGCCCGACACCGTCGGCGGGGTGCAGATCAACCGGTTCTGCGCCTCAGCGCTGGAAGCGGTCAACATGGCCGCCCAGAAGGTCCGGGCCGGCTGGGACTCAATGCTGATTGCTGGCGGGGTCGAGTCGATGAGCAGAGTGCCGATGGGCAGCGACGGGGTGCCGTGGGCGATGGACCCCGAAACCGCCTATGACTCGTACTTCGTTCCGCAAGGTATTTCGGCCGACCTGATTGCCACCATCGAAGGGTTCAGCCGCGAGGACTTGGACACCTACGCGGTGCGGTCCCAGGAACGCGCCGCAACTGCCTGGGACGAGGGCCGATTCACCAATTCCGTGGTGCCAGTCCGGGACCGAAATGGTGTAGTGCTGCTCGACCGTGATGAGCACATGCGCCCCGGCAGCACCGTCGAATCACTGGGCAAGCTGCCGCCGTCGTTCGCCGGCATCGGCGAGATGGGCGGCTTTGATGCGGTGGCACTGCAGAAGTACCACTGGGTGGAACGCATCAACCACGTCCACACCGCAGCCAACTCCTCCGGCATCGTGGACGGCTCGGCGCTGGTGCTGGTGGGCAATGAACAGATTGGCCGCGACATGGGCCTGGCCCCGCGGGCACGAGTCGTCGCTACCGCGGTCACCGGCGTCGACGCCACCATCATGCTGACCGGGCCAACACCGGCCACCCGCAAAGTGCTCGCCACCGCGGGACTTGGTGTCGAGGACATCGACGTGTGGGAGTTGAACGAAGCCTTCGCGGCCGTCGTCCTGAAGTGGGTCAAGGACCTCGACCTGCCGATGGATCGAGTGAACATCAATGGCGGCGCCATCGCGATGGGTCATCCGCTCGGGGCCACCGGCGCGATGATCCTGGGCACGACGCTGGACGAATTGGAACGAACCGGAGGTCGCTACGGATTGGTGACCCTGTGCATCGGCGGCGGCATGGGCCTGGCCACCATCATCGAGCGAGTCTGAGGAGAGGGACGGGTGACCATGACTACCGACAACATGATCAAGTGGGAGCAAGACTCCGACCGTATCGTCACGCTGACGATGGATGACCCGAACCAGGGTGCGAACACGATGAACGAAACGTTCATCACCAGCTTTCGATCCACGGTCGACAGGCTTGTGGCCGAGCGTGACTCGATCACCGGTGTGGTCCTGACCAGCGGCAAGAAGACGTTCTTTGCCGGTGGCGATCTGGGCCTACTGATCCAGGCGACTCCGGCGGACGCCGAAGCGCTGGAAGAGCAGTCGACCAACTTCAAAGCGGACTTCCGTCGTCTGGAAACCCTGGGCAGGCCGGTGGTGGCGGCGATCAACGGAGCCGCGCTGGGCGGCGGGCTTGAAGTTGCGTTGGTGTGCCATCACCGGATCGCCCTGAACGTCAAGGGCAGCGAGATCGGCCTACCCGAAGTCAGCCTCGGATTGCTTCCTGGCGGGGGCGGGGTGGTGCGCACAGTCCGAATGTTCGGACTGCAGAAGGCGCTGATGGAAATCCTGCTCACCGGCAAACGGCGCAAACCCGCGGAAGCACTGACCGTCGGCCTGGTCGACGAATTGGTCGACGACCCACAGGAGTTGATCTCCTCGGCGAAGGCCTGGATCCTGGCCAGCCCCGAGGCGGTTCAGCCGTGGGACGTCCAGGGGTACAAGATCCCCGGCGGGACCCCGTCGAACCCGAAGTTCGCTGCGATCCTGCCGGCGTTCCCGGCGAACCTGCGCAAGCAGATCAAGGGCGCGCCGATGCCTGCGCCGCACCACATCATGGCGGCCGCGGTCGAGGGCTCCCAAGTGGACTTCGCCACCGCTGACACGATCGAGACGCAGTACTTCGTGAACCTGGCGACGGGACAAGTCGCCAAGAACATGATCCAGGCATTCTTCTTCGACTTGCAGCGAATCAACAAGGGCAGCAACCGACCAGAGGGCTTCGACAAGTTCCGACCGAGCAAAGCCCTGGTGCTCGGCGGCGGGATGATGGGCGCCGGCATCGCCTACGTGTGTGCCCGCGCCGGCATCGAGGTCGTCATCAAGGACATCTCGCAGCAGGCAGCGGACCGGGGCAAGGCCTACAGCGAAGGGTTGCTCGACAAAGCCGTCGGGCGCGGTCGAATGACCGCCGAGGCCCGCGACGAGGTGCTTGCCCGCATCACTCCAACCGATCAACCGGAACTGGCCAGCGGGGCGGACCTGGTGATCGAGGCGGTGTTCGAGGATCAGGAGCTGAAGAAGTCCGTCTACGCGCAGATCGAGCCCTTCATCGATCCGAATGCGCTCTTCGCCTCCAACACCTCGACCCTGCCCATCTCGGGCTTGGCTGGAGCCGTCGCGAAACCGGCCAACTTCATCGGCATGCACTTCTTCTCGCCGGTTGACAAGATGCCGCTGCTGGAGATCGTGGTCGGCGATCAGACCTCCGACGAGACGATTGCCCGGGCGGTGGACGTCGGACAACTGATCAAGAAGACGCCGATCGTCGTCAACGACAGCCGCGGGTTCTTCACCAGCCGCGTCATCGGCACCTTCCTGACCGAGGCGGCAACACTGCTCGGCGAAGGCATCCCGGCTCCGTCCATCGAACAGGCAGCCCTGCAAGCTGGCTACCCGACCGGTCCACTGGCGCTGCTGGACGAGGTCAGCCTGACCCTGTCGCGGCGCATCCGGGAAGAGACACGAGCGGCCCTGGAAAGCGTCGGCCTGACCCTGCCCGAGCACTCGGGCTTCGAGGTCATCGACCAGTTAGTCCTCGAACATGACCGCGGAGGTCGCGCCGCCGGTGCCGGGTTCTACGACTACGCCGAAGGCAAGCGGATGGGCTTGTGGGGCAGGCTCGCCGAGTTGTTCAGCGGAGATCAGTTCCTGCCATTCATCGACCTGCAGGAGCGGATGTTATTCGTCGAGGCCATCGAATCGGTCAAATGCCTGGACGAAGGTGTGCTTCGTTCGGTCGCAGATGCCAATATTGGGTCAATTTTCGGCATTGGATTCCCCCCATGGACCGGTGGAGTGCTGCAATACATAAATGGGTATCAAGGAGGGCCGGTCGGGTTCGTCGCCCGAGCGCTCGAACTCGCCGACCATTACGGCGAGCGGTTCATCCCCCCAGCCTCCCTCGTCGAACTCGCCAACTCCGGCGCCCACTACGCCTAATTCATCAACCTCCCACCGAATCCCTCCCCTTCCTGCTAGCCCCTTCCCGTTGACTGCGAAGTTGTGGCCGTTTTCGATCAAGAAAACCGGGCAACAAGTTCGCAGTCAACGGGAAGGGGCCAAGGGACGGGCGGTCTGGGGAATCGTGGGTGGACCGGTCGCGGTTGTGGTGGCACTGACCGGGTGCGGGGGGACGAGCACGTCGGAGTCAGCAAGTCCCCCGCCGGTCGTTTCTGGGGCGCAGTTCGCGCCGATCTCACCAGCAGCACCAGCCACTGCCAAGACGGTCAAAGGGACGCTCGACACCGCTGACGGCCGCACTCGGACCTACCACCTGTACGTGCCCACCACGATCCAGGCAGGAACCTCTGGCGCGAAGGTGCCACTGCTCGTCGCTCTGCACGGCGGGGTGGGGTCGGGAACACAGTTCGAGGACAATAGCGGATTCGACGGCCTGGCCCAGGCGAACACGTTCATCGTCGCCTACCCCGACGGCATCGGCGCCGCGGGAACTGATGCACTACGCACCTGGAATGGGGGCAACTGTTGCGGACCTGCTGTCAAGAGCAACGTTGATGACGTCGCCTTCATCTCTGCGTTGGTGGATCGACTTGAGCGGGAGTACTCCATCGATACGGCCCGGGTCTTCGCCGCGGGCCACTCCAACGGCGGCATCATGGCCTACCGACTAGCGTGCGAACTGTCGTCGAAGATCGTCGCCATTGGCGTGCAGTCCTCTGCCCTGGGCGTAGCGCCTTGCGCGCCGCCGCACCCGGTGTCGCTACTTCACATCCACGGCACCAACGACCGCAACCTGCCGCTGACTGGGGGCGTTGGCGAGCGGGGCATCAGCGGAGTCGACTTCCCGCCGGCCATCGAAGGTGTTCGTGCCCTATCGACGGCCAACAACTGCCCTGCCGAGCCACGCGTCTCGCCCCTACCCGGGAACCCAGACGTGACCGAGGCGCTCTGGGCGCCCTGCCGAGGCGATTCGGCAGTCGACTTCCTGATTGTCAACGGCGCCAGTCACGCCTGGATGGGCCACACAGGTGTTGCCCCCGCGTTGGTCGGGACGCCGTACTCGTGGCTTGACTCCAGTGCCACCATCTGGTCCTTCCTCACCGCCCACCCCCGGCAGTAGAATCAAGCCCGGCAGTTGGCCACGATCGATGAAGGAGCACCATGAAGCTGACCTCGACCAGCATCGTCCCCGGTGAACGCATCCCGGCTCGCAACGCCATGGGAAGGCCGGACCCTGACATCCATGCAACGTTCTCGGACAATCTCAGCCCCCAGCTCGCCTGGTCGGAGGTCCCCGCCGCGACCAAGTCATTCGTAGTGATCATGTTCGATGACAGCGCCCCGACGTCGCTGAAATACGTCAATAAGGAGGGGGCGAGGCTGGGAACGGACATCCCACGGGCCAACTTCTTCCACTGGATCCTGATCGACCTGCCGGCCGATGTCACAGAGCTCCCCGAAGGCGCCCACTCGTCCGGAGTGACGGTCGGCGGAAAGCCAGGGCCCAAAGCTCCCGCTGGCGGACGCCACGGAGTCAACAATTACCGCGAGTTCTTCGGTTCCGACCCGCAACTCGGTGGCGAGTACTACGGCTACGACGGACCCTTCCCACCGTGGAATGACGACGTTGTTCACAACTACACGATCACTGTCTACGCACTGAACGTCGACCGCCTGCCGATCAAGGGGAGCTTCGACGGACCGACGGCCCTAGCGGCAATGCAAGGTCACATCCTCGATTCAGCGAGCTTCACGGCGACCTACTCGATTGCCCACTGACCACCGCCTACTGACCCATTTGGCTCAATATCTTTCCGTAAACACCACATTCCGACGGGTTTTCCTGATCAAATAAAACATTCGCCCCGTCAGGTCGGTTTCCGATGCGTCTATTTCCGGCCGCAAGAAGAATGAGAGTCATCCATGGTATTCAGCAAGCTAGTTCGAATCGGTGCGGCCGCAGCAGTCGGCGCGCTGGTAGTTACCGGAGTCGGAGCAACATCCGCGTCGGCCGCCACAGGTGACGCCTGCGAGTCGGTCACCGCTCTGCTATCCGCAACTGCCCTGCAGGCCCGTCACGACCTGGCAGCGACCACCACGCTGCGCAAGACCACGCTGCCCGACAACAAGGCGAAGAAGGCCAAGCAGATCGCCGCTATCAACAATATGACGAAGATCTCCGCCAAGTGGAAGAAGCGGGCGGTCACAGCCACGAAGGCCGAATTTACTGGACTCGCCGGCTGGTACACCGCCGACTACGCGGCAGGGATGGACACCTCAGCTATGGTCGTCGACTCCGCCCGCCTGGGTAACGCCGCGGAGACCTGCACCACGCTGGCAAAGAAGAAGGCCGGTCACGAGGCTGTGGACACCTCTCAGAGCGCGGTGGAAGCCAACCTGAAGACCTTTGATGACGATGCGAAGGCGAACATCCCGACCTACGTCACAACACTGTTTGTGGCATTCAGCAAGTTCAACAACTCGAAGTTGAGCCTGAAGTCGGTCAAGGCGCTGATCAAGACGGTCGTCGCGGCAACCGAAGGTGTCGTTGCCAACACGGCGCGCATTCCGATTGCTCTGAAGAACGGCGACGCTGCCGCAATTGCTGCTCTCAAGGCCGCTCTGGCAGCCATCTAGCTACCCGCTCGAATCTGTAGACCAAAGATCCGGCTGGTTCGGTCACCAACGACCGAACCAGCCGGGTTTTCTGCGTCAAGCATCAGGGGTCGACGAATCGATCGCCCCACGACCGAGCCGCTTTCAGGCGACCGGAGGTGCGTCCTGTGAGGAAAACACCCTCACCCGGTCTCGGCCGGCGCGCCTGGCCTGGGCCAGCGCCGCATCAGCATCCGCCAGCAGGAAACGCGGGGCATCACGCTGCGATGGGACCTGGCCTTCGCTGCCAAGGGCGATGCCCACACTCATGGTGACTGAAATCGACCGGTCCCCGACCACCAGTGGCTCACGGGCAGCAGCCCGTATCTTGTCCGCGACGAACCGGCAGGAGTCCAAGTCTCGAACCTCGGACAGGACCACCACCAGACCGTCCAGCCCGACACGAGCGACTTGGTCTCCGGCTCGCAGTTCGGACGCCACCCGATCGGCAATGGTCTTGACCACGTCGTCGCCGACGGCATGCCCATAGGCCTCGCTGACACGCCGAAGGTGATCGACGCCGCAGCACATCACGGCCGGGGCACCGGACGATCGGCGGGTCCTCCCTAGGACCCCGTGGATCCGCTCGTGCAGCTGATCCTTATCCGCCAGCCCATCGAGCGGATCATGACTGGCCCGATGTGCCAGTTCCGCCTTCGCTCGATGCGAATCGGTGTAGTCCTGGATCTGCGAGACGTAGAACAGCGGCATACCGTCCTCGTCGCGCAGCAGGCTCACCGAATGCATCACCCACAGCGGATTCCCATCAGGCAGACTCCACCGGCATTCCCGGATCATCGTCTGTCGAATCCCAGCCAATAGCGTGTCCCGCCCCTGAAGGTCCGCTTCCCGGTCATCTGGATAGATCAGCTCAGTCACCGTGTGACCAAGCAACCGCTGCTCATCCCGACCGAGCATCACGCACAACGCAGCGTTGACTTGCAGGAACTTCAGGTGCAGACCCACCACCGCCATGCCCTGCGGAGCGCCATCCATGACGAGCCGGAATTGCCGCTCGCTGCGCTCCAGCGCAGATCGGGCCAGCACCTCCTGATGGATGTCACGCAAGCCCAGCACGTGACTGCGTGTCGTCTGTTCGTCATCGTCGACCAGTCGCAGGATCGACGAGATCCAGCGATCCGATCCGTCCGCGCACAACCAACGCGCCTGTATCGTGATCGGCCCGTCGACCTCGGATTTCGCGGTCGCGGCGGTCAAAGGCCCGACGTCCGCTGGATGGATGAACTCGAAGACGGAGTGGCCCAGTACCTGACTTGAAGCCCAGCCGAGCGTCCGCGACACCGACTCGGATACCCACGACACGATCATGTTCCGGTCGGCCAGCATCACCACATCAGAGGCGTTCTCAGCCATCAGCCGGTAGTGGCTCTCACTGATAGAAGCGCTTGCGGGCCTCAACCCGGAGACACCCCTCGCCCCGGCGGCGCCCACAGCCACATCGTCGCTTGCCAAATGATCATCCCATCGCGCTGGTCCGCGGCGGCACTGCTGCGCGCACTGACCATATGGTACGCATGATCAAAGATAAACTGAAGTCCAACTCCGCCAAGTCCTTGCCAAAAACGGACACAGCCTAAGGCGACTCCAGCACCCGCTTGATCTGCTGGCCGAAAACCGGGGCAAGGGTCTGCGAAAAGACGAGCGTCATGTGGTGGTCGTCCCGGAACTTGATCATCTGGCCGTCCATCACCGAGCACTTCTTGCCGCCGGGACACAGCCAGTTCACACCGTCGATCCACACCGCTCCGGCCGCCACTACCGCCTTGCGAAGCACTGCGGTGTCCTGCAAGCTGGTCGAGTTCAGCGCAATGTCGCAGTCGCCCGGCTGATTCAGGTTCTCCGCCACACAGGCCAGCACTTCATACGGGAAGCTCGGAGTGTCGCGCATGACCACAACCTTGATCCCAGCATTGCGCAGCTCCGTCACGTAGCGAGCTGCTCCAGCCGCGATCAATGCCTTGGCGTCCTCCTTGCCGTAGTCGACCCCGTTACTGTCGATCGCCTCTTGGAACCCATTGCGGGCGGCCAGGATCGCCACGGCGGGGCGCTCCTTGATCAACCGATCCACGACCTGCCGGCCGAAGTCATGACAGGCACGGGAAGCCGCGGTGTCAACCGGGGGCCTGATGACACGAACGTCCGTGATAGGGCAACTAGACATCGGCATCATCAGCAGCCGCCAGCCCTGCGTTATGGCAGCTTGCTGAGCGGCTCCGAACCATTGCAGCGACATCGAGTCGCCGACCAGCGCGATAGTCGTGTCCGAGTCAAGCGCCCCGTAGTAGCAGTCGCCCTTGCTCGCCTCCGGCCCGTAGCACCCCTCCAACGGCGACCCCAGGTTGCGGGTGGCTTCTGCCGGAGTGATGACCGGGGCCCTACCTGCAATGACAACGGGCGCTGCGGCCAAATGCTCCGAGTTCGTCACGACCCAACAGCCGGAACCAACACTCACCGCCGTCAACAAGACTCCGAAGAGCAGCGCTGGTCGGGTGCGGCGCAGCCAGACCAGCAGATTCTGCGGGTGGCGGATCGGATTCTCGATCAGCTTCAGGGTCAGAATCGAGACCAGGAAAGAGGCACCGACCACGGCCAAGCCCTGGGTCCAAGGCAGCCGTTTGACACCGATGAAGACGGCGGCGAACATCAGCATCGGCCAATGCCACAGATACCACGAGTAGGACAACCGCCCGATATAGCGGGCTGGGCTGGTGGCCAACCAGCGCCGCGACTCCCACCATCCGCCAGCGCCAACGCTAGCTCCGGCCAGCAGCAGGGCGACAGTGCCCAGCACCGGCGCCAGGGCGGCCGTCCCGGGGAACAACGTGGAGTCGGTGTATGTCAGCACTGCCCAGATGATGACCCCGAGCCCGGCCCAGCCGAATAGCGCGCGCAGCACCCGAGGGATCCGGGCCGCATGGACTCCAAGCAATGCCACCAAAGCACCGGCGGCCAGTTCCCACGCCCGGGTGGGGGACGAGAAGAACGCCAGTGGCTGATTGGTTTCGGTCATGTTGATGGCTAACCACAGCGACCAACCAGCGACGGCAGCGACCACCGCGGCCAGCACGATCTTGGTGTTCCACCCACGACGTCGCGCCAGCAGGGCGAACAGCACCAGCAGCAGCGGCCAGACGACGTAGAACTGCTCCTCCACTCCCAGCGACCAGTAGTTCAGCACCGGACTGGGGGCTTGGTCGAAGGTGCCGTATTCATTGCCTTGGATCGCGAAACGCCAGTTCGACGCGAACAGTCCGGCAGTGATGATGTCCCACCCGACTGCCGCCCGGTTGAGCAGTGGGACCAGGAAGTAGGTGGCCGCGGCGCTGGCGACCAGCACCGTGGTGGCGGCCGGCAGTATTCGGCGCGCCCGGCGGGCATAGAAGTTGGAGATGCTGACCCGTCCGGTGCTGGCGATCTCGCCGACCAGCAGGCCTGTGATCAAGAAACCGGACAGCACGAAGAACACGTCCACGCCGACGAATCCGCCACCGAGCCCGTGGCACCCCCGCGTGGTAGAGCACTACCGCGAGAACCGCGACCGCCCGAAGACCCTCGACATCGGGACGGAACCGCAGGTTGGCAGCCGCCGCGCTGTCGGACTGCTTACTGCCCCGTTCACCTATTGCCCCGTCTCCATCGGACGGTTGGACTGGGCGCAGTTGTGTAGACACGGTCACCTTAAACGTTCGGGGAAGATTGCTAATGGTCGCACGACACCGTGCCTTGACTCATGCCCAGATGCTCACCGAGTGGTCGACCTCACAGCGTTCGCACACCCGCCGGGAACGCTGCCGCAACGTCCGACTACACCCGAGCCCCAAGTCCGGGACAACACAAGCCCGGCTTACGGCACGACACGAACCCCGCGCCAGAAGGCGACTCGGTCGGCGATCTGGGCCGCCGCCGGTTTGGGATCGGGGTAGTACCAGGCGGCGTCCGGGTTGACCTCACCGTCGACGGTCACGCTGTAGTAGCTCGCGGTTCCCTTCCACGGACACGTCGTCGTGGCAGTGCTTGCGGCCAAGTAGCGCGTGTCGACGGAGTCTGCGGGGAAGTAGTGGTTCCCCTCGACCACCACCGTGTCGTCGGAGTCGGCGATCACTGCGCCCTTCCAAATTGCCTGCATGAGGTATGACCCTTTCGTTCGATTCGTCGTCAGCACCCGAAGTCCCCCTGCGGATGCCTGCCTGGGCAAACGAGTTGACGTCGCGGTTGCTTCCCAGTTGGACGAAAGAATCCGCACGGTGGTTCACCGAGCACAGGGTGTCCCCCCACGCGTCTCCTCCGTGGTGAGAACGGACGGTCGATTCACTAGCATTGGCAACGAGAGGAGCCTGACATATGGCCGCTTTGTGGATCTGGCTCGCAATTGCAGTGATTTGCGTCATCGCTGAAGTGCTGACCGTCAATCTGATCTTCTTCATGATCGCTGCGGGAGCGGTCGTCGGGGCGCTGGCCGACGTCGTCGGGGTGAGCGGTCCGCTACAAATCCTGATCGCCGCGGTAGTGGCTGCGGCCGGACTGCTGCTCGTTCGTCCCGTGCTCATGCGCCGCTTTCTACCGGCCAACCCGGCTAGCGCCACCAACGTCGACGCGTTGATCGGCAAACTGGCTCTGACCGCTGAGACGGTCACTGACACCGCTGGCACAGCCACCATCAACGGCGAGACTTGGTCCGCCCGGGTCCCGGTGGCGGCCGAATCGATACCCGCCGCCCAGCGGGCGCGAATAGTTCGCATCGACGGGGTCTACCTGATCTTGTCTGCCAATCCGAACGAAGGAGGCGCGCCGTGAGCTCAAGCAGCCTGCCGGCGATCATCGTCGCGGTCATCGTCCTACTGTTTGTCATCTTGGTGCTGGTTCGCTCGGTCCGGATAGTCAGCCAAGCCCAAGCCGGGATCGTCGAGCGCCTTGGCCGCTACCACCGAACGTTGAATCCGGGCCTGGCACTGGTGGTGCCGTTCGTGGACAAGGTGCTGCCGCTGATCGACATGCGCGAACAGGTTCAGCCGTTCCAACCCCAACCCGTGATCACCTCGGACAACCTGGTGGTCAGCATCGACACCGTGGTCTACTACCAGGTCACCAACCCCAAGGACGTGACCTACGAGATCCAGAACCCGATCGCGGCCATCGAGCAATTGACCGTCACGACGCTGCGCAACGTCATCGGCTCGCTCGACCTGGAGCAGACGCTCACCAGTCGGGACCACATCAACTCGCAGTTGCGCGCCGCCCTGGACGAAGCCACCACCAAATGGGGCATCCGGGTCAACCGGGTCGAGCTCAAGTCCATCGATCCGCCGCCGACGGTGGTGGAGGCGATGGAGAAGCAGATGAAGGCCGAGCGCGACAAACGCGCCACGATTCTGACGGCCGAGGGCGAACGGCAGTCGGCAATCCTGACCGCGGAGGGCCGCAAGCAGGCCGCGATCCTGACCGCCGAAGGCGAACGGCAGGCGGCCATCCTGGCAGCCGAGGGCGAGAAGCAAGCCCGGGCTCTGCGAGCCGAGGGCGAGGCTGCGGCAGTGAACACTGTGACCCACGCGGTCCACGACGCCGGCGTCGACCCGACGGTGCTGGCCTACCAGTACATGCAGATGCTGCCGGTCATCGCCAACGGCGCCGCCAGCAAGGTATGGATGGTTCCCGCCGAACTGACCGACGCCATGCGCCTGGTGGCCAAAGGCTTCACCCCGCCCGACTAACCCTCGCGGACCCGTCGGGGTGTTCGAATCATCAGAAGGTTGCCACCAACTTCGCCGCCCCGGACCCGTCCACCTTCTGCTGCCACGCTGCTGGCAGCTCTGCCAGTTGGACCTGCGAGAAGGGCGGACCAACGAGGCGGCTGGCAGCCATCTCGTCCAGCAGTCTGCCGAGGTGCTGACCGAGGTCGTGTCGCTGCTCTGAGGTGCCGCACGGGTACACCGCGCCGAGCGCGATCTCGACCGCGGTCGGGCTGAAGGTGAACGGCGCGACCCTGGACAGGTCCGGTCGCCCGAGTGTGGTCACGATCGTTCCGCCGTAGCCGAGCAACGGTGCTAGTTCAGCTCCGTCGCCAACCAAGTCGGCCACGACGTCGTAGCCGGTTCCGGCC
>JBAXOQ010000066.1:0-16457 GCA_037133175.1 Actinomycetes bacterium | reverse complement strand
ATCCGGGACGGGTGCCTGCGCGGGTCGCAGTGGCGGGTTCAGGATCGATCGGGGTGGTGGCCGTCGGTTCATCCACAGGCGGCCCGCAAGCGTTGGCGACGCTGCTCGGCGGATTGCCCACGGATTTTCCGGTGCCGTTGCTGATCGTGCAGCACCTCGCAGTCGGTTTCCAATCGATGCTGCTGCGCCAACTGGACAGTGCAAGCCAAATACCCGTCATGACCGCCGTGGACGGGATGGTGATGGCTCCCGGGGTTGCCTACGTCGGTCCTGATGAGATGCAGCTGGGAGTTGATCGCCTCGGACGCATAGAGCTCAGCAACGGCCCACCGGAGGGTGGCCTGCGGCCCGCCGTCTCGTACCTGTTCCGATCAGTCAGACAGGCATACGGCAGCCGGAGTATCGGCGTGCTACTGACCGGCATGGGCAGGGACGGCGCAGACGAGATGGCGCGCATGCATGAGGCTGGTGCGATCACCATCGCCCAGGACGAGCAGTCCTCCGTCGTGTTCGGTATGGCCAAGGAGGCGATCGCGTTAGGCGGAGCGACGTACGTCCGCAGTATTGTCGACATCACCCCCACGATCCTTGAACTCCTGCGCGGTCAGCGCGGCAGCGCATCACAGGACGTTCGGCCATGAATGGCGACGCGGTCGCTCCGTACCAGCCCCCCACCACTCCGCGAATCCTGATCGCCGAGGACAGCCGTACCCAGGCGGCTTGGTTGGCGCATGTGCTGACTCGTCATGGCTACCGAGTGACGGTGACGTCGGACGGGAGGCAAGCACTGGAGTCGATTCGCAAGGACCCGCCGGACCTCGTGATCAGCGACATCGCGATGCCGAACATGAACGGCTACGAGCTGTGTCGGACCATCAAGAGCGATCCTTCGACGCGACGCCTGCTGGTGATGCTTGCGACCTCTCTGACCGATCCCGGCGACGTCATTCGGGGGCTTGCCGCAGGCGCGGACAACTTCCTTTCCAAACCTCTGGTCGAAGAGGTATTGGTGGCCAGGATTCGGCACATGATCGCCTGGCAGTGGATTGGTACGGAGGTTCCGGACACGGAGTTGGCAGCGGTCAGCTACGACCGCGAGTGGTACGAGATTCCGGCAGACTCCCGGGGAAGTATCCATTTCCTGGTGTCCGCCATCCACGAGACCGATCGACGTAACCGAATGCTTGAGGAGGCGACCCGCAACGCCGAGGAGGCGGTCAAGCGGATCTCTGAACTTGAGTCAGGGCTGCGGAATCTGATCGAGCAGGGTGCCCAGTCGATTTGTGTTGTCGATACCGACGGCGTCGTCCTCTACGCGAATCACGCTGCCTGCGAGTTGTTCGGGCGGCCGTTGGAATCGCTAGTCGGAACTCCGTTCCCGGTGCCGGTCGACGAGCCGATCGCTGAGGTAGTTGTTGCTCGACCCGATAGTTCGGTCCGCTCGTGTGAATTGCGGCTGTCCTCGACGCACTGGCATGGCCAACAGGCGACCTTAGCTTCACTGTGGGATGTCACCGATGACGTGATGATCCGAGACGAGCTCAAATCGTTGTCGGCCACAGATGAGTTGACCGGCCTGCTGAATCGGCGCGGATTCTTCGCGCAGGCAGAGCATCAAGTCAAGCTGATCTCCTCTCCTTCCACCAAGTCCAAGGGCTTGTCGCTGTTGTTTCTCGATGTCGACGGTATGAAGGCGATCAACGATGTCAATGGGCACGATGTCGGCGACACTGCCCTAATCGAGGTGGCTGATCTGCTCCGAGACTCGTGCCGAAGCGTCGACCTGATCGCGCGTCTAGGAGGCGACGAGTTCGTTGCGCTGCTGGTGGACTGCAGTGCCCGCCAGCAGGAACTGGTCAAGTCCAGGATCGAGTCTGCGCTGAGCGCACGGTCGGCGGACCCGCTGCAGAAGTTCCGATTGTCGGCCAGTGTCGGCGCCGCGGATTTGGCCCCTGGGCAACCCGGGTCGTTGGAGGACCTTCTCCGAGTTGCCGATGGGCAGATGTATGCGGCCAAGCAGCACAAGGGCAGCTCGCGGACCTAGCGCGGGCTCTTAGCTGCCTGGGTTTGGGTGGTAGTTGTGGGGCAGCATGGGGGCGCTGCAGCGGGTCAGTCCCGCTTCCGTCATCGACAAGGCGGCGGTGAGTTCAACCGGCAGCGCATTGCGTAGCAGCCAGAAGGCAGTAGAGACAAACGAGATCGGCAGATCGCGCGATGCCAGTACTGTCTCAAACCAGTCGACGTAGTCCGAGACAAGCGTCCCGTCCTGCACCAGGGTCGCCGCTTCGATGCAGTTCAGAGTCGCGTCCAGGTCTCGTCGGGTGGCGCTGACGGCGGAATCGCTGGCACGAAGATTCGGCCAGGCATCGAGCGCGTAGTTGGTTGCGTGCTGGACGAAGGATTGGTGGTCACGGCGCAGAACGCGGAGTTCGTCGAGTATCTGCGGGTCACCGACGGGCTCCCTAGGTGGCGGGATCGGTTCGTCGACGGCCGTCAGCAGCAGGTCCGCTCCGGTGCTGAAGTCAGCTGCCCATTGGTCGGCGCCCAGTCGATAGGCCCACCTGCCGTCCGAACCGAACCCACGGCCGCCGCACAGGATCCGCATGCCGACAGCGCGCAGTGCGCTGATCGTGCTCCATGCTCCTGGCAGTGAAGACGGCAGCGAACAGGTGACCGCCACCACCTCGGCTGGATCGGTCTGGAAGAGCAGACCGATCTCATGGGCCGGGAAGGACGGACCGACGAACGAGATCTCGGCACCGCGCAGTCGCAGGATTTCGCACATCATTCGGGCGGGCATGATGTGCCACTCGCCCTCGCTGCACGCCACGATGACCCGACCGGCCGAACCTTCAACCGGCGCCGTGGGTGCTCGCAGGGCGGTCGCCGCGACCGCCTGCAAGGCCGATTCGGTGATCTCCGAGGCACGGTGTTCCATGGCGACAGTCCAGCGCCCCTCCATCCAGCCGAGGCCGACATCTGCTTGGGAGCGCACCAGCAGGCCCTTGATGACGGACTCGGCCGAGAAGCCCTCTGCGAGCAGCGCCAGCGCGATGCCGACCGCGGCACGTCGCTGACCCGTCTTGGCTGCGTTGAGGTACTCCGGTAGGTAGTCGTCGATCAGCGACCAAGATGGATCGCGGTGTTGTGTGGGCATCGTCGCGTCGTTTCCCTGCGGTCGTTCCTCGGGGGCCGATGCTCCCTAGGGGTCACCCTAGCTCGTTGGCAGAACACGACGCCTTGTGAACGGACGGACGGTAGAACGAGCCGAGCTCCGGAGGTAAGGACATGCTAACCTTAGCCGTAATCGGCTAGCGAGAGGTTGTCTGCGATGGTGGCGGTGAGGAACGCGGAGCTGAGCATGGACGCGCATTCTGCGCGGGCGTGCGAGGACCTGCAGATCCCGCTTGCCGATCTCCCGGTGGGAACTATCGGACAGGTTGTGGGCTTGGCCGGCGATGACGCCGACCCTGTGAGCAGGCGACTAGCAGATCTCGGTTTCCTGGCAGGCACACCGGTTCAAGCTCTTCGTCGTGCGCCGATGGGAGATCCCACTGTGTACCGGCTGCGCAACTACCAGATGTGCCTTCGTGAGCGTGAAGCGAGTCGAATCCTGGTGCAGATTGCTGGGACCGATCGTGTCCTGCCATGACGATGGAACAGATGGAGATCAATACGAGGGACCCGCGCTGGCAGTGTCTCGACCGCGAGTCGCGCTGGTAGGCAGTCCCAACGCCGGCAAGACGACGTTGTTCAACGCCCTGACCGGTCTGCGTGCCAAGACTGGCAACTACCCAGGGGTGACGGTTGCCCGCCGTGTCGGAATCGCTCGGGTGGACGGGCGGGAAGTGCTCGTCGAGGACCTGCCTGGTACCTACAGCTTGGAGCCGGTCAGTCCCGATGAGCAGGTCGTCGCTGATGTGCTGGCGGGCCGAGTCGAGGGCGTGGAAGCACCGCAGTCCCTGATCGTGGTGGCCGACGCTACCACTATTGAGCGGTCCATGATCCTGATCGCGCAGGTGCTGGAGTTGCGACGGCCGACCTGTCTGGTCGTCACCATGGTCGACGAACTGAAGGAACGGAACGGCAATCTCGATATTCCATTGCTGGCCCGGGCTCTGGGTATTCCGGTTGTGGCGGTGGTAGGGACCAAGCACATCGGAATGCAGGCCGTCCGCGACCTGCTGGTGCACCCGGCCAACTGGCCGGTGCCGCCGCTGCCGCCGCCGGTGGGCATGGAGCGCCGGGCGGCCTGGATCAGCTCCATCCTTGAGGGCGTGCTGCATGCCAACCCGCACGAGCACCGCTGGACCGAACGCCTCGACCGGGTGCTGCTCCACCCGGTGTGGGGATCGATCGTCTTCTTCGTAGTGATGGTTGTCTTCTTTCAGGTGATCTTCTCGTGGGCGGTGCCGCTGCAGGACCTGATCGGAGCAGGTTTCGATGCGCTAGGCGGCTGGGTGCAGCAGAACGTCCAGAATGAACTGCTGGCCGGACTACTTGGGCAGGCTGTCATCGGTGGAGTGGGCACGGTGCTGCAGTTTCTGCCCCAAATCATGGGTCTGTTCCTGATGATCTCGCTGCTGGAGAACGTCGGCTACATGTCCCGTGCCGCTCTCGTGATGGATCGGGCGATGGGGACGATCGGTCTGGAAGGCCGCTGCTTCGTTTCGATGCTGAGCTCCTATGCGTGCGCGGTCCCGGGGATCATGTCCACCCGCACGATCCCCTCGTCGCGCAACCGGCTGGCGACAATCTTGGTGGCGCCACTGATGACATGCTCCGCCAGATTGCCGATCTACACTCTGCTGATCGCGGCTTTCGTGCCCAACAACACGGTCTTCGGACCGCTTCATTTGCAGGGGCTGGTGCTGTTCGGCTTGTATCTGCTGGGCACCGCTTCGGCGTTGTTGATTGCAGCACTACTGAAGAAGACCGCGTTGAGGGCAGATCCGCTGCCCTTCTACATGGAGATGCCGCCGTATCGGGTTCCGGGCGCGAAACTGGTCGTCCTGCAGGTGTGGGACTCGGCAAAGTACTTCCTGCGCAAGGCCGGCACGATCATTCTGGGCGCCACGATCGTGCTGTGGGTGCTGTTGCATGTACCGATGGTGAGCGCACCGCCGGGCTTGAGCGTTCAACAGCAGGGCAGCTACCAGATGGAGCACAGTGTCGCCGGCGACCTGGGCAGGGCGGTCGAACCGGTGTTTGCACCGTTGGGCTTCAACTGGCAGATCAACGTCGCGCTGATCTCGTCGCTGGCCTCGCGTGAGGTATTCGTGTCGACCCTCGGACAGATCAGTGCCGAGACGACCACTGCCGATCTGAGTGCCACCATGACGACAGAGGTCGATCCGGTGACCGGCAAGCCTGTCTTCGGCCCTGGGACGGTGGCCGCAATTCTGATCTTCTTCGTGTTCGCTCTTCAGTGCGTGTCGACGATCGCCGTGATGCGACGCGAGACGAACTCTTGGAAGTGGCCGATCCTGGCTTTCTGCTACATGTTCGCCCTTGCCTGGCTAGGGGGTTTCATTGCCTACAACGTTGCGAATGCAATTGTTTCCTGACTCGATCGGAGGGATGCGGTGGACCTGATCCGGATGCACGTGGAGACTACCGACGACCCCGAAGCGTTGGACTGGGTTGTGCGTGACGGGTTAGTGGTTGGTGCAGCCAGCATCGACGGCACTGATTGCTCCGGACTGGCCTCGCTGCCCGTGTCGATTGCCGAGCTGATCGCACGGGGAGTCCTTGCCCGAGTAGTAGTTCAAGACGGGCGCATCCGGGTGCGGCGAGCCAACGCCGAGCCCTGGGTCGACTTGGCGCCCATCGTTCAGCAAGCGATCATGGACTCGTTGACCGACGGAACGCGGATTGTGATGCGCCGGGCGGGGGCGTGCGGCGGTTGTCCGGCAGCCGATTCAAAGCTGGGTCGACAGGCTAGATCACGTCAAAACGGCTGTCGGGTTGGCGGCTGAGCAATTCCAGCGCGCCGCCGTGCTCGCTGACACAGGTAAAAGCGTCACCGTTTCTGGGATTGACTCGCAACTCGACGTGCGCCAGCTTGGAGTTCATGCAGTAGGCGATGCTGTGGTCGGGTTCCTCGTAGCCCAGGCAGGCGACTTCTTCTGGCCGAGCCCTCATGATCACCTGGGCCTGCCCGCCGGATCCGCTCAGCCGTAACGCCCAAGCTAGGTCCCTGGTCTCGGTCCGCTGGCGCCAGAAGTCGAACAATCCGTCGAATCGCAGCGTCTCGTCGCCGCGCCGAACAACCATCGACGACATCGCTGGCAGCAGCCTTCCGCCCACCTTGACCCGGGCGGTGAATGCCTCGACCATGGCGTGCGGTTCACCAGTGCCATCGACGAACAGACTCTGGCCCCAGACGTACTCCCAGGCGTGCTCTTTGCCCCAGTTGTGACCTTGCATGCCGTACCAGCCGGTCAGATCAACGGTTCGGTCGCCGTGGACGATTTCTCCGGTGAACCGTAGGTAGGGGTACGGAGTCAGCGGTTTGGAACGGGGGAAGCCCATCGTGATCAACCGGTCGTACGGCAACAGTGACAATGGCGCGGCCAGAGCAGTGTCGGGGGAGTCGAATCCGATGTTCCAGGTCAGGCTTTGAGTTGATCCGACCGCCGAACCGTTGCCAGAGAACTCGAACTCACAATTCGCGATCGTGACGCGCACCGGCGAAAGGGCGGAGGTCAGTCGCGAGGCGCCGGGGGGATTCACGCTGCCGACGCCGGCCTGGTAGTCGAAGCTGGCCTCGGACAGCGGAATGGTCGTGTGCTCGGCCGTGACTCCGCTGCCATCGTTGTCGAACAGCACAGCCCATACTCGGGCTGAGGGGGTCGAGTCCGCATCGCCGGCTTTGGGCGCCAACACTGTTGCCTTCAGCCAGATGGCCTGCCGGTTGTCGGGCGAATTTGCTCGCAGGAACCAGCTCTCCACGTGTCCCGCACCGACGATCGGGAATCGGGGATCGTTGGGTGACGGAACTCCTGCCGAATCAACGTCGCTCATGGTGCGCCTCTCAGTTCGTGGTTGCCCTCTGGGTTGCGGCCGTGCTGTGGTTGCGCCTCAGCCCGCGCGCTGAGGCGGGTGACGACCCGGTCAGCGTACGGCAAAGCCGCGCCGGAATGGTCTAGGTTCGCCCATCATCATCCGAGGTGGGCAGGACATCACTGCTTCGCGGTTCGCACGCGCTGCAACACCTCCGTTACCCAAGGGTGTTGTGATGGCCGGACCACCGGCAGGACTATTATCGAGCGGCAGGGCGCAAGTGAATCTATGCAGTGGATCCAGACGAATAGACAGGGGTCATCTTGAGCACGGTGAGCAAGCCTGAATCGTTTACCCACACGACCGGCGTCAATGCACCTGGGCGTGCCAAGATCTCGGCCAAGACATTGCGAACTGACCGATGGTGGGCACTGCCCGCCGTGACGGCCCTGGTGTTCGCCTCGTTCGTCATCTACTCGACCTGGCGAGCGTTCTCGAACGCGAACTATTACTGGGAGCCGTACCTTTCGCCGTTCTACTCTCCATGCCTGTCTACGAGTTGTACGGCGGCCGGAGCGCCGTCGGACCTGGGGACTCCATTCGGTAGCTGGTTTGCCCTAGGGTCATTCGCGATCTCGCCAGCTCTGATAATCCTGGTGTTCCCGCTCGGATTCCGCCTCACCTGCTACTACTACCGCAAGGCCGGCTATCGCTCGATCTGGGCATCCCCGACGGCCTGCGGTGTTGCTGAGCCGCACAAGAAGTACACGGGCGAATCACGGGCACCCCTGGTCTGGATGAACATTCACCGCTTCTTCTTCTACTGCGTGCTGTTCTTCAACTGTGTGCTGACCTGGGATGCGATCGTGGCCTTCAAGGACCACGAGGGACACTGGGGTCACATGGGCCTGGGAACCGTGTTCTTGGTGGCCAGCGCCACCCTGCTGTGGATCTACTCGCTGTCCTGTCACTCCTGCCGGGCCGCTGTGGGTGGTCGGCTCAAGCACTTCTCGAAGCACCCGGTGCGCTACAAGCTGTGGACCTGGGTCTCCAGGATCAACCCGAAGCACCCGATGTTCGCGTGGCTGTCCCTGTTCGCGGTGGCCTTTGCCGACCTGTACGTCCTGTTGGTCGCAAGCGGGACGATCACGGACCCGCGCTTCTTCTAGGATTTGCACCTCAAGATCGATCGCGGCTGGAACCACGGCCACCGATGATCACTCCAAGTTCATGACGCCTCGCACCCCGAAACGGCGCGAGCGGCCCAGGCATTGGGCAGGACACGCCGCTAGGGCCGACCACGGCGGTCGGCGGCGAGGTGCCGGGTAATCTTGAGGGCAAACGGAGGGTGGTTTTTGTGCGAATCGACCGGCGAGTAGCGTTTCTTGGGTTTTCGGCAATAGCGGCGGTTGGATTGGCCGCCTGCAGTTCTGGGGCAGCAGCTCCGCCGAGTTCCGGAGGCGACAAGCAAGCCGCCGCGGCTGGCGAATCCTCTGCGGCGCCTACCAGCACTGGGGACGTTGTTCCGGGACGCACCATTACGGTTGTCGGCAGCGGCGATTTCTTGATCCACAACACGCTGTGGATGCAGGCGCAATCCGACGGCGGTGGTCAGATGGACTTCTCGCCGCAGGTGGCTGGCATCAAGAAGCGCATTGCGCCAGCAGACTTTGCAATTTGCCAGCAGGAGACGCCGTTCGCCAAGCCGACCGGTCCATTCTCGGGCTACCCGGTGTTCTCGACACCACCCCAACTGGTCAAGACCATCAAAGACACCGGGTACGACGCTTGTGGGACGGTCAGCAACCACACTCTCGATGGGGGTATGGACGGAATCAAGCGCACCCTGGACGCGTTGGATGCCGCCGGGATCGGACACGCCGGCTCGGCTCGCACGGCCGAAGAGGCAGCCACGCCGCACATCTATGACGTCGATGGGGTCAAGATGGCGTACTTGTCGTATGCCTATGACTTCAACGGTTACAAGCGACCCGCGGGCAAGGAGTGGTGCTGCAATCTGATCAACGCCGACCAGATGATCGCTGATGCGAAGAAGGCCCGCGAGGCCGGTGCTCAACTGGTGATCATGAACATGCATGGCGGCGACGAGAACTCCTCGACCCCCAATGCACTGCAGAAGAACACGGCTGCGGCGATCGCGGCCAGCGGCCAGGTCGATGCTCTGTTCGGTCAACACGTCCACGTAGTTCAACCCGTCCAGAAGATCGGCAACATGTGGGTGGTCTACGGTGAGGGCAACCTGGTCAGCGGGCAGTACGACTCGTGGAAGCGCAACAAAGAAGGCGTGATCGTGTCGCTGACGTTTACCCAGGCCGATGACGGGACTTGGAGTACGACTAAGGCAGTGGGTTACCCGACGCTCAACACCAGTGCGCCCATCCGAGTCCACGACTTGGTCAGCGAGCTGCCGAAGTCCGGAGGGGACTCCCGGATGCTCGAGGCATATCAGCAGACTAAGAAGACGGTGCTGAGCATGGGTGCGGCAAAGGACGGATTCGTCGTCCCGGATCCGGGTGGTCAGTAGGCAGAGCCCGCCAGTGGCTCGGGGTTTCGCACCGAGCCACTGCGCTAGGCTGCTGCTATTGCGATGGCGATCACGAGCAGCATGAAGCCGACCGACTCGATCAGGCCGATCTTCCCAGGTTCCAGTGGTCTGCGACCCACCCAGAACGACCTGACCGCCATGAACACATACGCGATCACAATAGTGAGGCCCAGCGGCATGCCCAGCAAGTACCCGAACCAAATGCCGATCAGAACAGCGGCGCAAGACCAGATCTGAGACGCTCGTCGGAACCGCCGGTCGTTCCTTTCGCGCATTAACGACTTGACGTGTAGCGTCGAGGCGACCAGGAAGATCGCGCAACTGACCGTGGATATCCACATGACGGCAGGAGCGCTGCCGAAATCCGGTGGCATCCACGTCTGCCCGCTGACCCCGGTGCCCCAGGTGATCGGGACGATCGCTGTGCATTCGATGACGAAGACGAAGTCATTCACCAGCGATCGCTCGAGGTGGTGCCGGGCAAAGGCGAGGTTGATCCCGAAGGCGACGACGTATCCGACACCAAACCAGAGCAGCCACGGCTGGGCAATCACCACCAGGACCAGGAGTGGGACGCCGACTGCGGACCAGATAGCCAGCGGTCGCACGAATCGTCCAGGCCGTGGGTAGCGCAAGATCGCGATGAGAAAGTACGAGATCGGGAAGGCGCAGATCCAGGCAATACTGATGGCCGGCAGGACAAGGTCCCAAGGCGAGTTCATGGCCCCGAGCACGATCGGCAGACCAATGAACGCCCAGGCGCCGTGTTGAGGGGGAAAGAGAGACCTTCGCCGAGCCCTACCCTTCGGCTGCACCCCTGGGCCCTGATTCATGTCGGACATGAGTCTGTCGCTGCTCCTTTGCGCCCCTCGCTCATCCGGGCGGGTGTTCGGCGTGCATTGGGGTAGCTGAATCCCTACGCTGCACGACATGACTACTGAGCCTTCTGCATCAGAATATGACGGTATCCGTGTTGCCTTTGAGGAAGGTGACTATGACACCGTAATCAGCCGAGTGCGTGATGCCATGACGACTGATCCGATCGGTGCGATTGCTGACCCGACGATCAATCAGTGGCTCGGAATTCGTTTCCGCAACATCTTCATCGAGGAGGCTGCGAACAACGAAGATGCGGTGAAGGCATCCCGGGCGCCCTTCCCGTTCAGGTTGATCGATTCCAAGGTGGGCAAAGCTCGAGTAGCCGCTCGCATGATCAAGGATTTCGACCCGGCTGAGCTTGAACTGGACTTGCCGCCGGCACAGATGGGAACCACCGACAACACGACGATTGTCTTCGTCCCAGGGCTCCTTACCGGCATGCTGGGCATTGCCTTTGAGAAGGTGTTCCCCGTCGTCGTGGAGCGCTTCGGCGTGAAGATCATCGGCGCCGATGTCCACCCATTCCGTGGCTGCGAGGCGAACGTCTCGGACATTGAGAAGGCAGTCGAGCAGGGCCTCGGTCGTAAGCCGGAGTTGAAGGCGCCGCTGATCACCGAGCAGGACAATCCGACTCCGCCGAAGGAAGTCATTCTGATCGGCTACTCGAAGGGTGGTCCGGACATTCTGACCTTCCTGGTGGCCCGTCCGGACTTGGCCCCCAAGGTCAAGGCAGTGATGGGTTGGGCAGGGGCCAACGGCGGATCCTGGCTGGCTGACGGGATGTACGAGCAGGCCAAGGCGATTCCGAGCTTCGACACTTTGCAGAAGACGGCGACAGGTTTGTCCGTGATCCTCAAGACCGTCTACCCGTTCATCTCACTTGGGGGATTCCAGGATCGTCCAGATGAGGTGGACATCCTGGGTGCGATGAAGGATCTGACCACGACCGAGCGCGAGGCGTTCCTGGCCGAGCACGCGCAGGAGATCTCGGACCTTGGGATTCCGCAATTCACCTTTTCTGGTGCCACCACCTCGTTGGACGTGCCGGCGTTTCAACTGCAGGGCTACCGCGATCTGGCAAAGCACGATCAGGACAACGACATGCAGCTCACCCAGGCTGAGGCCGCGATGCCCGCTGATAACGCTCCGCATCTGGCGATGTTCCATGCCAACCACTGGGACCTGTCCTACGACAGTTTCCCGTGGGCGGATTCGCTGCGGGACGTACGCACGAGCCTGCCGTTCGCGCGGGAGCCAGCCATGTGTGCAATCGTGCTCTTCATGTCTGAGATTGGGCTGCTGACCTGATCTGCGATCCGGTCCAGGAACTCGGATCCTGGGCGGTCAGCCGTTTTGCACGGTGAGGTGACCGTCCAGGATCTCGAACACGCGATCGGTGTATTCCACCATTCGCAGGTCGTGCGTGACCATGATCCCGGTCTTTCCGCGTTGCCGTACCTCACGCGCCAGCAACTCCACGACCTGCCGTCCGAGGGCGGTGTCCAGTGATGCCGTCGGTTCGTCCACCAGCACCAGGTCGGGGTCGTTCATCAGCGCCCGACCGATAGCGACCCGCTGGCGTTCGCCGCCGGACAGTTGCTCTGGCAGGTTCGAGGCTCGATCGGACAGTCCCAGCTCTCCTAGCAGTTCGTCGGCGCGTCGCCGGGCCGACTTGCGGTCGTGCTTCTTGGGCAGGCTGGCCACGTACAGGAGGTTTTCGCGGGCGGTCAGGAATGGGACAAGGTTGGCCGACTGGAACACGAACCCGACCCGTTCTGCCCGGAACGAGGTCAGTTGTTTGCGGTTCAGGGCCGACACCTCGGTGTCCCCCAGACTGATGGTGCCGGAAGTCGGGGTAAGCAGACCGCCGATCATCGACAGCAGGGTCGTCTTGCCCGAGCCGCTTGGTCCTAGCAGTGATACGAACTCGCCGTCGTTCACGCTCAGGCTCGCGTCGGCGATGGCGGTGACCGCAGTGTGACCCTCACCATAGGTCTTCGTCACATGGCTTATGTCCAGAATCGGCGTTGCCGACCGCGGGGGATCGACGTGGGTCGCGGCGTCAAGCGTCATTGCAGGGTCCCTCCAAGAGCTGTTGCGGGATCGATCCGGGCGATTCGGCGCAGTGAGAACAGTGCACCCACGACGCTGGCGATGACCGTGAAGATCGAGATCTCGATGAGTGACTGGGTGCGGAACAGTGCCGGGACTTGCGCCGGGATGGCGAAGCCCAAGGCCCGGGTGGAAATCGCGCCGATCAGCACGCCCACGGCAGAGGCGATGATGGCCTGCAGCACCACTCCTTGGCCCAGCTTCCGGGTCGAGGTGCCCAGCGCTTTGAGTGCGGCGAACAACTCTCGTTTCTCAAGTACGACGAGGGCGAAGAACAGCGCCACCACCAATGCCGCGACGAGCAGTGTCGTATAGATGATGGCGTTCAGGGTGGATTGCTGTTGCTGCACCCCCGGGATTTCCAGGGCTGCCTGGTCGGTCGTGAGAACGGCGGTGTCGATGACCGGGTGGATTGATGCGACAGTGGTTCCGCTGGTCAGCTCAAGAGCGATGGCGCTGACGTAGGCGGGGAGTCCTCGGGTCTCTGGCCGGACTGATTCCTCCATCGCGCGCCACGTTGGAATCGATGTCCAGACCGAGGGTTGGAGCTGGTATCTGGAGTCCGTTGTGATGCCGACAACCGTAACGGATTGATCGCCGACCTTCAGAGTCGAACCGATACCGACCCCGTTGTCGGTCAGTGACTGGTCGACCGCTGCGGTGTTGTTCTCACCAGGGTTCGGCAGCCGACCTTGCGCCAACGTGGTCGGGGCCCCGGCCCCGGCCGGGTCGATGCCGAACACCGCAAGATCGAGTTCGCCCTTGGGTCCGCTGCCAGAGGTCAGCAGCAGGCCCACGCCGGAGGCTTTGCTGACCCCGGGGGTGTTCTGGTATTCCGCGATGCTGGCGACCGGCAGCCGGGAGCGGACCAGGGAACCTTTGGCGTCCACGCTGAAGGCGTAGGCGGCCGCGTTGCTCACTCGGTAGGAGCCGGTCGTTCCGTAGTACAGGCCATCGGACAACGCCGACAGCGACAGCACCAGGAAGGTGATCAGGGCCAGGGCGCCGATGATCGAGGCGAAGCGGCCGCGTGAGCGGCGGATTTCGGACAGAGCGAGCATCATCGGGCACCTGCCGCGGTTGCCGGGTCAATGGATCGAATACGTCGGACGCTGAGCAATCCGGCAAGCAGACTGAACAACCACACGGCGATCACGGTGCCAATGACCAGGCTCGGACTCATTGACACGGGGATGCCGGTATTGACCCCCTGCAGGGCACCCTGCACCAGCAGGACCGCGACGGCGCTGGAGATCAGCACCACGATGGAGATCTGCGCGACCGTGCTGCCCGCCAATCGTGCGTTCGATGCGCCAGCCGCCCGTAGCAGCGTGAAGACCTTGAGCTTTTGCACGGTCAGGATCAGGAAGAAGAAGCCGATGACGACGATCCCGATGACGAAAGTCAGGCCGACCAGGATTCCGAAGGTTGAAGAGACCGAACTGACCCCAGGGATCTTGGCAACGGCTTGGGTCACCGTGTAGCCCGAGGTGCCCGTGACGCTCTGGCCGATGGCCGTTGCCACCGCAATCGGGTCCGCGCCTGCGGCGGTCTGCACGGCCACAGCGTTCAATGGGATGAAGGGAGCCTTCGGGTTGGCCGCCTTCAGCGCGGCCTGGTAGCTGGGCAGATCAACGTAGGCTGTCGGAGAGGCGGCAAACTGGGCCCCTTTGAGCACTCCGACCACCTTGAGTGGGATGTTGGTCGGCAACAGGGTGATGGTGGAACCGATGGTCGCTCCACTGATGTCCACCGCAGCCTCGTTGGGCGAACTCGGCAATCGGCCCTGCTTCAGACCACCGGGGGCACCTGGTCCGGTCGGATCCACTCCGAACAGCTGCAGGTCACCTGGTCCGTTGGGCAGTTGGGCGCTGAGGGTCGCGGTCGCCAGTCCAGCCGCGGACGCCACACCGGGGACCTTCGCCACCTGGGCCACAACAGCCGGGTCGAGTCGCGAGCCCTGGATGTTGTCCCGGGCCGAAGTTGCATACACCAGGACGTCGGCGTTGAGGTTCTTGAGGGCACCGGTGAAGGACTCGATGAGGGCGCCAGAGATGGTGGAAAGGAAAAGAACCAGGAATATCAGCAGCGCCACTGCGACCGTGAGCAGTCCGAACCTCAGCTTTGCTCGGCGGATCTCAAGCAGTGCCAGATTCACAGTGCGTCTCAATTCTGCCCGGTGGGGTGGTCATGGGGAACTGCGTGTTGGTACTGGGGTTTACCCGATCTGCTGTTGCCAACCGGGTGCGGGGCCCCGGTATTCCCTGAGGGGTTGCTGGCAAGGCGTGGATTCCGTCCGCCTCGGGTCGCAAGAATCGATATTCGCGCAGATATCACCCAGTGTGACTGAATTAGGCCTAATCGGGTGACTTTGCTGACTTTGGGTAAGAATCGATTCAGGTAGGTTTCGGTGGTTGTCGAAGTAGCAACCGTGAATACGACAGAATCAAGCCATACTCGCAAGTGGTTGGCGGTGCCCATCCCGTTGGTGACAGCCGCGATGATCACCTTGGGGATCCCGATGGCAGAGACGCTGACACTGGCCCCAGGCACTGCTAACGCGGCCACCACGACGGCGGTGCGCAACCCGCTGGTCGTCACGCAGGCCGAGAACTACTCGTCACAGAGCGGGATCAAGACCCAGACCACCTCAGACGCTGGCGGCGGGCTCAACGTGGGTTTCACCAGTAACGGCGATTCGCTGGTGTATTCGAACGTGAGCTTTGGAACAGCCTCTCCGGTGAAGGTTCAGGTGCGGATTGCTTCGGGCGCCGCGGCAAGTGCCGCTGGCACTGCTGAGTTCCGGCTTGATTCCAAGACCGGCACCAAGATTGGTCAGGTCGCGCTGACGAACACCGGCGGCTGGCAGGCGTGGAAAACGGTTGAAGGTGCCGTGACGGCAGCCACCGGCACACACAACCTGTATGTCGTGTTCAAGAGCGGCAGTTCGGCGGACCTCGGGAACCTGAACTGGTTCGTCTTCGTTGCCCCAGCGGTCGCACCGACACCGACGCTGCCCCCGACGCCCACTCCGACGCCGACCCCGACTGTCACGCCGACGCCGACGCCGACCGCGACGAGCACGATGCCGGTCGGAGACTTGCCGGGGTGGAGGTCGGTCTTCGCCGAAGACTTCAACACCAGCGCACCGCTCGGATCGTTCCTGACGACGTACAAGAACTTTGGTGCCTACCCCCTTGGCTATACCGATACGAGCCGTAACCTGCGCTCCAACCCCGGTAGCTACTACCCCGAGAAGACGCTGTCGGTGTCAAACTCGGTGATGGATGCCTGGCTGCACTACGACGCGACGCTGGGCAAGTATTTGGTGGCAGCCCCCAAGCCGCTGCACCAAACCACGACCTACGGCCGGTACTCAATGCGACTGCGGGCAGACAGCATTCCCGGCTACAAGATCGCTCCGCTGCTGTGGCCAGACTCCGATGCGATCAAGTGGCCTGCCGGCGGCGAGATCGACTTCCCCGAGGGCGATCTTGACGGCACCCCGCTTGCCGGGTTCGCCCACTACGCCAATCCCAATGGCGGCCAGGACTACTTCAACACTCGGGTCGATCCAACTGCCTGGCATGTGTACGAAACCGCGTGGTCACCGGGCAAGGTGGAGTTCTTCGTGGACGGTGTGTCCATCGGTTCTAGCACCACCAACGTGCCAACCAACGCGATGCACTGGGTGCTGCAGATGGAGACTCAAATCAGCTCCGTGGCACCGTCCACGACGGCCCAGGGCCATGTGCAGATCGACTGGGTCAAGGTCTACGTGCCCGCGTGACGTTGCACCGGATCAGCTCAACTCGCTAGCATCGAACTCGTCGCAGTCCCAATCGGCACTGCGACGAGTTCGATGCTAGCGAGTTGAGCTGATCCGGTGCAACGT
>JBAXOQ010000065.1:0-16494 GCA_037133175.1 Actinomycetes bacterium | reverse complement strand
CTCCACCACCACTTGCGGCTGGTCATCCGCCCAAACGTCAGCGGCCGACGGTTGCCATCATCGGAGTTGTTGCCGTTGTCGCGCTGGCCTTGCTAATCGTCGGAGGCGGAGTCGGGTATGTGCTGGTGAAATCCGACCAGCCGAACTTGTCGCAGAGCGTGGGCGATCAAATCGTCAGCATCACGACCGAACCGGTATCGACGGCGAGCAATCCATTCACGCCGCCGATCCCGCCAGTTGGCGCCACCACCACAGATGTCGCTCTACCTCAACCGGTCGCGACCCCAGCTCCGGTGACCACCAAGGGCGGCCAAGCCGGGTTATACGGCGGAACCGAGAAGGCATCACAATGCGACAAGGCCAAGCTGATCGCCTTCTTGCAGCAGGCTGCCGACAAGGCGGCAGCTTGGGCGCGAGTGCAGGGCATCACGCAAGCCGAGATCCCGACCTTCATCAACGCGCTGACACCCGCGGTGCTGCGTTCAGACACCCTGGTCACCAACCATGGGTGGGAGAACGGTCAAATGACGACTTTCGAATCAGTCCTGCAGTACGGAACCGCCGTGCTGCTCAACGATCGCGGCCTGCCAGTCGTGAAGTGCTACTGCGGGAACCCGCTCAGCAGGGCACAGGTGCACACCAGCGCCAGATACCAGGGACCCACTTGGCCGGGGTGGAGTCAGCAATCGGTCACCACGGTGGAAGCTAACGAAACGGCAATGAGCTCGTTCAGCATGATCAATGTTTCGACCAACCAACCATTCACCCGCTCCGTCGGGACCGACGGCACCCAAGACGTGTCGCTGGTGGCCACCGCGACTCCCACTCCGACGCCGACACCGACACCGACACCGAAGCCCAAGCCCAAGGCCAAACCCAAGCCCAAGCCGAGCTACACGCCCTACCAAGAACCCTACGTGCCGGAACCGTACATGCCACCGGACCAGGAAGGCCCTTGGTGCGTAGGCCCCGACTGCATTGACACACGCTAGACGGCGAGCGGCCCGTGCTTGGTTCCAGCGTGCGCGGATCGGTACCCGGATCCGGAGCAGGCGGGGCGTCTGCGCTACTGGGCCAGGTCACCCCATCCGCATCAATCAGCCCAGCGGGAACTGCTTCACCTTGCTCCGTAGAGGGGTGAGCCGCTAGGTTCAATAAGGCCGACGCGGATCACTGCAGACGGTCACGAGGGGGAGAACCGATGAGAAACCCGGGCGAAATCGCAGCCAGCAGGAAAACCTCCATCTTCTTTGTTGGTGGTCTGATGGCCAGCGCAGCGTTGCTGGTGGGCTGCTCGAGCAGCTCCTCGTCAGGCGGGGGTTCTGCCACACCGAGCGGGACGGGCACCAGCCTGAGCCCGGAGGCTCGCAAGTTCTGTGCCGCAGTGACCACCTACTACACGTCGGTGGCGGCCTCGAACGTTCAGATCATGGGCAAGTCCGGCACCAGGGAGCAAATCATGCAGGCATTTGCCGACTGGGCACCGCAAGCCAAAGATTTGGTCGATACCGTGCCAGCCAACGCTCCAGCCAACGTCAAACAGGCCTATCAGACCAACTACACGACCATGTTGTCAGCTGCCGCAGGCACAGCAACCAAAGAGCAAGCGACCGCCAGGACTGCCGCCAGTAAGATCACCATCCCGTACGAATCCACGGTCTGCCCCCAATCAGCAACCGAATAGATCTGAGCCTCGGCCGCGCCGTCAGAACCGGTTATCGGGACACACCTGTTCGCTCTGCCTCGCATAAACGGTGAATTAGCAGCACAATCGATGCGACTGCAGGAGGTCCCACATCATGACAGCTCACCCGATTGCCAACGACGCCTCGCCCGAGTCCACCCTTGACCCCTGGCGCGGATTCAACCGGGGACGTTGGTGCAACACGATCGACGTCCGCGACTTCATCCAACGCAACCACACTCCCTACACCGGTGACGACTCGTTCCTGGTCGGCCCAACGGAGCGGACGCAACGGCTGTGGCGGTACGTGGCGGACCTGATGGTGCTTGAGCACGAGCGAGGAATCCTGGATGCGGATCCGCACACACCGTCCACGATCACGTCCCACGCCCCGGGACGGATCGCCCCCGACATCGACGAAGTAATAGTCGGTTTGCAGACCGATGCCCCTTTGAAGCGCGCCATCATGCCCAATGGCGGGATTCGGATGGTGGACGCCGGCCTGCGGGCGTTCGGGTACGAACCCGATCCGGAGGTCGAGAAGATCTTCACCAAGTACCGCAAGACGCACAACCAGGGCGTGTTCGACGCTTACACCCCGGATATCCGGGCGGCCCGCCGCAGCCACATCGTCACCGGCCTGCCGGACGCCTACGGCCGCGGCCGCCTGATCGGCGACTACCGCCGGATCACGCTGTACGGCATCGACCGACTGGTTGAGATCAAGCAATCCGAGAAGCTGAGTCTGGCCGAACTGCACTCCACCGACGATGTGATCCGGGACCGGGAGGAGCTCTCGGAGCAGATCCGGGCGCTGCAGGAGACCCAGCAGATGGCCGCCAGCTACGGCTACGACATCAGCGGACCCGCGCGCACCGGCCACGAGGCGGTCCAGTGGCTGTATTTCGGCTATCTGGCAGCGGTGAAGGAGCAGAATGGCGCTGCCATGAGCCTGGGCCGGACGTCGACGTTCCTGGACATCTACCTGCAACGGGACGTCGCCGAAGGCCACTTGGACGAGGAACAAGCCCAGGAGATCATCGATGACTTCGTGATCAAACTGCGGATGGTTCGGTTCCTGCGCACCCCCGAATACGACGCGCTGTTCTCCGGCGACCCGACCTGGGTGACCGAGTCCGTCGGCGGGATGGGAATCGACGGCCGCACGCTGGTCTCGCGAACGAGCTTTCGCTTCATGCAGACCCTGTACAACCTCGGACCAGCACCCGAGCCGAACATCACCGTGTTCTGGTCCCCGGACCTGCCCGCAGGATTCAAGGAATTCTGTTCGAAGGTGTCCATCGACACGTCGGCTATCCAGTACGAATCCGACGACTTGATGCGCCAGTACGGCAACGACGACACGGCTATCGCCTGCTGTGTGTCCGCGATGCAGGTCGGCAAGCAGATGCAGTTCTTCGGTGCCCGCGCAAACCTGGCCAAGACGCTGCTCTATGCCATCAACGGCGGCCGCGACGAAGTATCGGGCGAGCAGATCGTCGACATGGGCGAACCGGTGAGCGGGGACACCCTTGACTTCGACGACGTGATGGCCCGCTTCGACACAGCTATGGACTGGCTCGCCAAGACCTACGTCAACGCCCTCAATGTCATCCACTACATGCACGACAAGTATGCCTACGAGCGCGTCGAGATGGCCCTGCACGACTACGCTCCGCGCCGCACATTGGCGTGCGGAATCGCCGGACTGTCAATCGTGGCCGACTCGCTGAGCGCGATCAAGTACGCGCAAGTGCATCCGATCCGCGATGAGACCGGACTGGTGGTGGACTACGAGATCGAGGGTGAGTACCCGGCGTTCGGCAACAACGACGACCGGGTGGACCAGTACGCAGCGATGATCGTGTCCACCTTCATGGACAAGATCCGCCAATACCCCGCATACCGTGGTGCCACGCACACCCAGTCGGTGCTCACGATCACCTCGAACGTGGTCTACGGCAAGTCGACCGGCGCCACCCCCGACGGACGCAAGGCCGGTGAACCCTTCGCGCCGGGAGCCAACCCGATGGCCGGCCGCGACACGATGGGCCTGATCCCAGCCGCCATGTCGGTCGCCAAGATTCCCTACCGGGACGCCCGCGACGGCATCTCGCTGACCGCGTCGGTCATCCCCAAAGGCCTGGGAAAGACCCGCGAGGAGCAGGTCGCGAACCTGACCAGCGTGCTGGACGGCTACATCTCCTCGCACGGCTTCCACATGAACGTCAACGTGCTGAATCGCGACATGTTGATCGACGCCATGGATCACCCGGAGAACTACCCGCAGCTGACCATTCGGGTCAGCGGGTATGCGGTGAACTTCGTCCGCCTGACCAAAGAACAGCAGCACGAAGTCATCGACCGCACGTTCCACATGAGCATCTGAAGGTCCGTCATGACCACCGCCCACGAGGTGTCGGTTGCTGGCCACGATCCGCACAACCTGCCACCGGAATTGCAGGACGGTTCGCGGGTGGGATTCGTGCACTCCTCCGAGACCACCTCCGGCGTCAACGGCCCCGGTTTGCGATACACGGTGTTCGTCGCTGGCTGTCCCCTGCGGTGCCTGTACTGCCACAACCCGGACACCCAGAACATGCGGCTCGGACAGCGCACCACGGTCAAACGCGTGCTGGACGACACCGCCCGCTACGGCGCATTCATCGCCAAGGACGGCGGGCTGACCATCACCGGCGGCGAGCCACTGCTGCAGCCGGACTTCGTGGAGGACATCTTCGTCGGCGCCAAGACCGACCTCGGTCTGCACACCTGCCTGGACACCTCCGGCATGGGTGGCATGCGTGCCAGCGACCGACTGCTTGAGCACACCGACCTGGTGCTGCTGGACATCAAGGCAGGCAACCCTGCGCTTTACCAGAAGGTGACCACCTACGGGGACTTCGGTGAGTTGATGGAGTTCGCCGGGCGCCTGCTGGACCACGGCACCCGCCTGTGGATCCGCCTTGTTCTCGTGCCGGGCCTGACCGACTCCCCCGAGAACGTCGCCGAAGTCGCCGACATCTGCGCGGATCTGCGGGACGTGATCGACCGCGTTGAAGTGCTGCCATACCACACCCTCGGGGTTGCCAAGTACGAAGCACTCGGCCGGGCCTATCCACTGGTTGGTGTCCCGGTCCCGACCAAGGAGCAGGTCGATGCCGCGCTGGCGATCTTCCACTCCCGCGACCTCTACGCCATCGCCTGAGCCAGCACACACCTCTCGCAAAGCCCCGCCGTCGGCCGATTTTCGGGCCGGAAACCCGGCCGACGGCGGGGGTTTGCGAGCTAGTCAGGGCTAGTCCGTGGTGCCCTTCCACGGTTTCGGACCGGGCAGGACCTTGTCCAAGCCGAGGATCGCGAACCCAAGCCCGACGTAGACTCCGGCCAGCACCACAACGTTGATCACAATCGGTCCGTAGCCGAAACGGGCGGCGTCCAAGAACGGGTACGGGTACCAGTGATCGTTGACCTGACCCGCGACCTCGAACAGCCCGCCTCTGAGCATCGTGAACACCACGTAGACCGCGCCATAGAGCAGCGCCAGCCATACGGTCCTCGCTCGCATCGGCAGCCGCGGGCCGAACGCCAGCCAGCCGATCACTGCCAGAATAGGCACAATGATGTGCTCAAGTTTGTTGGACAGTCCGGACCAACCGGTGGGCGCGGTGTACAGCGGCGCAAGCATCACGTTGTAGACGACGCCGGTGATGATGATGGCAATCAGTGAGATCAATCGCCACACTGCGAAGCCCGACGAGCGACGAAGCGGTTTGAGAGCCAACAGCAAGGTCACCACCCCGACGATGCAGTTCGACAGAATCGTGAAGTAGCAGAAGACGGTGAAGACCCGTCCCGCCGCTGATCCGAACTCCGCGGTCGCGTGAGCATTCCACGGCGACCAGACCACCGGCGTCGCGATGGCCGAGAGCCACACGCTCAAGCCGACACCCACGACCACACACAACGCGGTCGCGCCAAACACGATTCGAGCCAGGATGTCGCGCATTGCCCGAGGGTACTGATCGTGAGGCCTGCGGGCAACTGCCGGGATTTTTCGCACTCAAGGGTTGACATATTCCACACCGGAGCATGGGATATGAACTCAACGTGTGGCTACGGGTCATCGGTGCGACCCAATGGGCAGAACCAACAGGCGTCACATCACATCCCAGGAAGCGGGGAACCGACCATGTCCCGACATACCCATCCACCGCGACTCGCGCTCGTCGCGGCGACCGCCGTTGCCGTCACGCTGGTTGCTGCGGGCTGTTCCTCCTCGACTTCGAGTAGCAGCTCACCGTCGGCGAGCCCGAGCCCAAGCGCATCAGCGTCCAGCGTGGCACTCACCCCTGCGGTGCAAGCACAACTGCAGGCGGTGCTCGACGCTACCAGGACTCAATTCGGGTTCCCAGGTGTCCAGGCTGGAGTCTGGACTGATGGCGGGCAGTGGGTCGGAACCTCGGGCACCGCAGGCCCCGGACAATCACAGGCGCCGACACCGGCGGATCACACCCGCATCGGCAGCATCACCAAGACCATGACCGCCACCGTGGTGCTGCAGTTGATCGACGAGGGCAAGGTGTCGTTCGATGACGTCGTCGACAAGTACGTTCCCGGGATGCCCAACGGCAGCACCGCCACTCTGCGCAACCTGCTCGAGATGACCAGCGGCATCCCGACCTACACCGACGGCACCACCGTGGTGAACCAGTATGCCGCCAAGCCGACCACCGCGTTCACGCCGCAGCAACTCGTCGACTCGGTCAAGAAGCTGCCGCCGATGTTCGCCCCCGGCACCCAGATGTTCTACTCGAACACGAACTACGTCCTGCTCGGCATGATCATCGAGAAGGTCACCGGACAGCAGATCGCCCCGGTATTCAAGGCCCGCATCCTCGATCCGCTCCGCATGGGCCAGACCAGCGTGCCCGGGTCTTCTTCGGCGATCCCCACTCCGTACTTGTCCGGAGCCAGCACCCAGACCAACCCGGAGGGAACGCTCAAGAACGCCACCAACTGGAGCCCGACGTTGGCCTTCACAGCTGGCGAGGTGATCTCGACGCTGGACGACCTGCACACCTGGGGCGTGGCCTTGGGAACCGGTCGGGGGATCCTCAGCGCGGCGACCGAGAAGCTGCGGCTGGATTCGGTGAAGACGACCGTGCCGCCGAACACCGCGGAGCGCTCGTACGGCCTGGGAATCGTCAATACCGCAGGATGGCTCGGCCACACCGGCGAGATCCCCGGCTACAACACCACCGTCCAGTACTACCCGGATACCCACACAACGATCGTGGTGATGGTCAACAGCGACGTGATGGTGGGTAAGGCGGCGCCAGCCGTGACTGCATTCGAGGGGCTGGCAAAGGTGATGACGCCGTAGGGTCCGCAGGCGCGGACGGCGGGATCACCGGAGGCGCTCCGGAGGGCGACCCTGACGGTGACCTTGCCGTTGTTGCCGATCCGGTAGGTGCAGTACCGCAGGTCGCCACGGGTATACAGGACCGGGACGCATCTGACCGTGGTCTTGACGTAGCCGACGCTCAGATCTTGTAGCTGGCCGCCTGCTGCTAGATCGAGCAGGCGCCATCGAGTCCCGTCGAGGCGTTGGACACATCCGCCAGCAAGTGATCGAGTACCAGATGTCAACGCGGCAGCGAGATGATCGGACAGCGCACATCTGGCGCCGAAGCCAGCTTGCCGTCGGCAGTTGCGAGAGCGCAGCCGAGCACTTCGGCAAGGGCAACGTAGGTCGCGTCGTATGCGGAGACGTTGTTGCGGAGTTCCCAAATCCGGTCGAGGACGCCGAAGGTTGGATAACGCGACACTCCGAGTCGCCGCCAGGCGTCCAGGGCAGCCCACCCGTCATCGGCAGTCAACTCCGCAGCGAGGACCTTACGCCTCAAGGCACTGGCGATTTCCGAATCGATGAGGTGAGGGACGCAGAGGGTTTCGGTTGCAAGCTGAGTGCGCGCGGGCCCGTCATTGAGCAAGCCGGCAACTGCTGCGGACGCATCAACAACGATCACCGGGCGGCCCGCTCCGCTGCAATTCCGTCCACGATGGAGGCGGGATCAACATTCAGGTCCGGTAGGGCCTCCAGAAGGGCGGCGTTGTCGGCCCTTCTGGCAGCCGAGACCAGCTCCTGCACCGCAACGGCATTCATTGACGTCCTGTGCTGCGCGGCGATCCGGCGAAGCTGGGCGACCGTCTCGTCTGGTACGTCACGAAGGTGAAGTGTGGCCATGCTCGAATGCTAGCAAAATGCTGGCACATTGAAATCATCTTGGCGCAGGCAAAGTCCTCGACCGAGCGCTCATTTGTCGGTGCAGAGTGGCCGCAGAGGTGCCAGTCTGCACCGATTCGGCGCCGGTAGAGTCCGTCCACGACCGTCGAATGTGCAACTATCGGTCGGTGAACTCGCACATGGCACCCACCAACTCGATGGCCGGGAAGGTCGCCCTCGTCACCGGCGGCGCGCAGGGACTCGGGGCCGGAGTCGCCCGTCGGCTCAGCGGCCTGGGAGCGAAGGTGGTGATCGCCGATGTGAACGGCGACGCCGGTGCAGCACTGGCCGCCGACCTCGGCGCAACCTTCGTCCACTGCGACGTGTCTCAATACGACGACAACCTCGCGGCAGTCGCGGCCGCTACCTCCACCTACGGCGGTCTGGACACCGTCATCCTGAACGCCGGGGTGGCCAGCGGGCTGACGATGGGCGAACAGTTCGACGTCGACCGCTACCGGCAGGTCATGGGCATCAACCTCGACGGCGTCGTGTTCGGCTTCAACGCTGCCCTGCCCGCTCTGCGAGCCCGCGGCGGCGGCAAAGTGGTCGCTACTGCCAGCTTGGCCGGTCTGACACCGGTGCCGATGGACCCGGTCTACGCAGCCAACAAGAGCGCGGTCGTCGCCCTGGTGCGCTCGCTGGCCGGTCTGTGTGCTGACGAGGGCATCGAGGTCAATGCCGTCTGCCCAGCCTTCGCGGACACCGCGATTCTCGGCGAACTCCGCGGCGCTCTCGTGACGGCGGGCGTTCCACTGCTGTCGGTGGACGACGTCGTCGATGTGTTCCTGACCATCCTGGAGGCAGACGATTCCGGGCAGTGCTGGTACGTCCAGCCGGGGCGACCGGCCGAGCCGTTCGCCTTCCGCCGGGCCCCGGGCCCGCGCACGGCGGCAGGATCCCCCGCCCCCGCCGCCGACCCGAAGTCCCTGGCAAACCCCCACGACACGCCATGAGAATCCACCAAATCCTGGGCGTGTCGTAGGAGTTTGCATCCACACGGAGCACGGCACGACAGACTGGGCCGCTGAGTCCGGACCATCACCGCAAACCGTTGGGAGCCAACAGAATGGCTGATCAGAACTACATCCTGTACGCCGCGACCTACGCCAGCGTCGAAGACGCCAAACTAGACCTCTCCGCGATCAAGGTGATGCAGGAAAGCCACGAAGTCCATCGCGTGACGGCCGCGATTGTCAGCAAGAACGACAAGGGCAGGATCCACGTCCACGAGACGACCCAAACGGGCAAAGTCACCGGTGTCTCAGGAATCATCGTCGGCGCGATCATCGGAGCGGTGTTTCCACCTGCGGGTCTGGCGGTGGTGGGCGGCGCGGCAGCAGGTGGCGCGGCCCTCGGGATCCTCGGAGGGGCTATCGGTCACTTCGCGGGTGGAATCTCCCGAAAGGACTTGCGCGCAGTCGGAGCAATGCTCGATGAAGGCCAGGCAGCCTTGATAGCAGTGGCCGTTGACGCCCCGGACAGCGACATTGACGGCGTCCTGTCCCATGCCGTCAAGACAACCAACCAGGCAATTCACAAAGACGACATCGATGCCGCCCTAACCGACATCGAAGAAGGTCTGGCCAAGGCCGAGCAGACCTGACGGTCGGGTTCACGTCCCGTTTTCTGTGTTCGCCGATGCCGGCTCGACCGGTGCCTGCTCGACCGGCACCACCACCGGCCGTATCCGAGCCCAGGCGAAGAAGATCAGCGCGAACACGATCATGCAACCACCGGCGATCAGATTGGCGTTGATGCCGCCGGTGCGCCGGCTCTCCTCGTCGGTGAACGATGCGATGCCCAGGACCAGGCAGATCACCCCGTAGATCCCGATCAGCGCTGCGATGAAGTTCCGGATGTCGAACGCGCCGGCCGATCGCCTCGTGACCTCGGAGCTGGTCGTCGCCGAATCATCCTGCGGTGTAGGGCCAGCACCATCTGCAGGCGGTGGAGTTGTCATAGCACGGCCCTCCTAGGCGAACATCAGGTTGAGGATAACGACGAGGACGAGCGAGATTGACGCAAGGGGGATCGGTCTGCGATACCACGGCAGGGTCTTGGCGAGCGGATCACGGAGCTGGTCCTTGGGTGTTACCGAATACACGAGCCCGACCAATTCCGAGTCCGGCTTGGGTCTGGTCACCAGACTGACCACCACACTGACGACGATGTCCACCACGAAGGCCGCGATCGCCGACACGAACGCGGTTCCCTGGCCCGGCAAGGTAACGATCCCTATCTTGCTCAGCGACCAGAAGCCGACGGCCGCCAACGTCCCGGACACCAACCCGACCCAGCCGGCGGTTGCCGTCATCCGCTTCCAGAACATCCCGAGGATGAACGTGGCGAACAGCGGCGCATTGAAGAATCCGAACAGGGTCTGCAGGTAGTCCATCAGGTTGTTGTAGGAACTGGCCACGAACGCGGTCCCGATCGCGATGATCGTTGCGGCGACCGTGGCATAGCGGCCGATCCGCAAGTAGTAGCCGTCCGGCCGGTCCTTCCTGATGTATTGCTGCCACAGGTCGTAGCTGACGACCGTGTTGAACGCCGAGATGTTGGCGGCCATGCCCGCCATGAAGCTGGCCAGCAGACCGGTGATGGCCACCCCGAGCAGACCGTTGGGCAGTACCTCCTTCATCAGCAGCAGCAACGCATCGTTGTAGCTGACCGCCCCCTTGAAGTTCGCATTACCCGACGCGGACTCCTTGAACTGCACCATCGACGTGACCAGCACTGCGGCGATCATCCCCGGAATGACCACCAGGAACGGCACGAACATCTTGGGGAACGTGCCGATGATCGGAGTGTTGCGGGCAGCGGTCATCGAGTTGGACGCCATCGCGCGTTGCACCTCGACGAAGTTGGTCGTCCAGTAGCCGAAGGACAGCACGAAGCCGAGTCCGAAGACGATCCCGATGACGCTCAGGACCGGTGAGTCGAACCCCGACAGGGCCTGACCCGGCCAGCTCGACAACTGCTCAGCACCGCCGGGTGAGGCGTTGACCATGTCCTTCAGACCGCTCCAGCCGCCGACCCGGTTCAGTCCGATCAGCGTCAGCGGTAGCAGCGCAGCCACGATCACGAAGAACTGCAGCACCTCGTTGTAGATAGCGGCAGATAGGCCGCCGAGGGCGGTGTACGACAGGACGACAGCGGCCGCCACTACGACGGACAGCCACAACGGCCAGCCGAGCAGGACTTCGACCAGGGTGCCGAGCAGAAACAGGTTGACCCCGGCGATCAGCACCTGGGCGAAGGTGAAGCTCAGCGCGTTGACCAGGTGGGCACCCGTTCCGAACCGACGGCGCATGAACTCAGGCACAGAGCGGACCTTGCTGCCGTAGTAGAACGGCATCATGACCACACCGAGGAACAGCATCGCCGGCACTGCCCCGATCCAGAAGTAGTGCATCGTCGGGAATCCGTACTCGGCGCCGTTGGCGGACATCCCCATGATCTCCACTGCTCCCAGGTTCGCTGAGATGAAAGCGAAACCGGTCACCCACGCTGGCAGCGACCGGCCGGACAGGAAGAAGTCAATGCTCGAGGACACCCTGCGCTTGGCGATCCAGCCAATGCCGAGCACGAAGACGAAATACAGACCAACGATGACGTAGTCGGCGGGGGAAGCGTCTAGCCGCAGAAATTCTCCCATGTCGGCACCTTTCGGACATGCGCAACTGTGCAGCCCTTTCGTACCACCAACGAAGATCGGGTTTCCTTCTGAACAGGCGCGGCGAGGCAACCAGCACGATGTACGGTGGCTGTGTCCACACGGCCGGGGTCCAGGTGCCCGCAGCCCACCGCACAGATCAGGAGTTTTCAGGCAGTGCGTGATTCATCCCCGCCGCTCGATCCTCTCGCGGTGCCCGATAGCCGGATTGAGAGGCCGCTGATCCTGGACATCAAGGGCAACGCGTTGGATGACGGACCCGGAATCCGGTCCGTCGTGTTCTTCAAGGGTTGTCCGTTGTCCTGCGTCTGGTGCCACAATCCCGAGAGTCGTCGACGAACTGCGGAGCTGTCCTTCGACGCCGCCGTGTGCATCCGCGAGGACGGCTGCGACCGCTGCGTCGGAGTGTGTCCGACCGGCGCGGTGAACGTGCTCGACCCCGCCCTGATCGACCGAACTGCCTGCACAGTCTGCTTTGCCTGTGTGGACATCTGCCCATCGGGCGCGTTGCGCACGATGGGCACGGCGTGGACCGTGGACGAGGTCCTCACGCATGTGCTGCGAGACAAGCCGTTCTATGACGCCTCCGGCGGTGGGGTGACCTTCTCCGGTGGGGAAGCCACGCTGTACCCCGAATTCCTGGGCGAACTGGCTGCCTACTGCCGCAGCGAGGGCATCCACACGCTGCTGCAGACCAGCGGCCACTTCCATTGGGACGTATTCCAGCGGGCGGTGCTGCCACACCTGGACACCATCTACTACGACCTCAAGCTGTTCGACAGTGCCGCTCATCGGCAGTTCTGCGGGCTGCCGAACGAGCGGATCGCGCAGAACTTCGCGCGGTTGGCGCAACTGTCCAACCGAGGCGAGGTCGACTTGCTGCCGCGCATTCCGTTGATCCCGGAACTGACCGCCACGCACCGCAACATCGGCGCCATCGGCGACTTCTTGCTCGCCCACCAGATCCGCCGGGTGCGGCTGCTGGACTACAACCCGACCTGGGTGGACAAGACCGCGCAGATCGGTGGCTGGAACGATCACGCCAGTCGCGGTACCATGCGAACCTGGCTACCCGCGGGTGTGGCCGCTGACCTACGGGCCCGACTGGGCGAACTCGGCATCGAGGCCCTGTGACCAGCGGCTCAGCCCACCAGAGGGGGAACTGAAATGACCATCACCACTGAACGCCCAGCCACCGGAGTGACCCGCAACGCCTCCTCCCCTGCCCAGCCGGCGCGTAGGGGTCCGACCAACGTGCTGGTCCGGTCGCTGCTCACCTTGATGGCAGCCAACTACAACCACCGGCCAGCCCTGCGCCGACAGCTACGATCCGACCAGGGCTGGATCAACCTGACTGCGGGGATCCGGACGCGTTCGGGCTCGGTGTCCTGTGCCATTCGGTTCCATGATGGCAAGGCCAAGGCCCTGAGCCGCCTGCCGTCCGACGCCGACGTCACGCTGGTGTTCAAGTCGGATGCCCTGGTCCGCAAGTTCCTCACTGGGACCTCGACCGAGCAGGTGTACATGATCGTGTTGAACGATCTGTACAGCGAGGGCAGCGCCTCGCATTTGAACCTGTTCGTGTACTTCATCTCCCTGCTGCTGAGCAAGCAGCAGATCAAGGGGATGCACAAGGAGGCCCTGGCGGGCCGGGCCGATCGGGTCAAGCTCGCGGGCGCAACCGATCCGGATCTGGCGCGGCAGATGAAGGAGCGCGGCCGCTATCGGATCGCCGGTGAACGGGTCGACCCAGGCGTCAAGTACTTGCCGGATCCGTACCTGCAGGACTACAGCTTGGACGACTTCCCCCGCCTGGCCGCCTTCCTGAGCAGACACCTCGAGCACGACGCCGAGGTCTGCCCGGAACTCGCCCGGTTGATGACGACCTGGCACAAGCGGTACGGCTTCGAGACCGACACCACCGGCCAACCCTGGCATCCGGTATTGCGCAAAGCGCAGTGCTACCGGTACGTGATGGAGAACCGTCAGCCGATCATCGCGGCCAACGATCTGATCGCTGGTACTACGACCACCAAGGAGACGGGCGTAGTGCTGTACCCCGACGGCCACGCAACGATGATTTGGGGCGAACTGCTCACCGTGCCGCACCGCCCGCTCAATCCGTATTCGGTGGCACCGGAGACACGCGATCTACTGCACCGGGAGGTCTTCCCGTACTGGGCGCGACGCAACTTCAAGGAGTGGGTGCGCGAGCACTACGACTCGCCCTTGGGTCAGCGGATCGATGACCGTTTCGCGCTGTTCTTCAACTGGAAGTCGGTCACGATCTCGCACACGATCCCGGACTTCCCCAAGATGCTGCGCCTGGGAACCTCCGGGATCATCGCCGAGATCGAGGACGCGATCGCCTCCGATCCGGGCGAGAACGACCGCAACGTCTGCCGGCAGGCGTTCATCCTCACGCTGGAGGGGCTGACCGCCTACTCGCGCAACCTGGCCAAACAGGCCGCCACCGACGCTTCGAAAGAAGCTGACCCGAGCCGCAGGGCCGAGCTCGAGCACCTGGCCGCCATCTGCACTCAAGTAGTCGAGTCGCCTGCCCGAACGTTGGACGAAGCCGTGAACGCAGTGTGGATCACCTGGGTTGGTCTGCACATGGAGAGCACCAACGCCGGGCTGTCGCTCGGGCGGTTGGACCAGTGGCTGCAGCCCTATTTCGAGGCCGACATGGCCGCGCTCGCCACCGACACCGACGCTGCCCGCGCCGAATACATCCACCACGCGATTGAACTGGTCGGCGACCTGATGATGCGCTGCACCGATCACCTGCCGTTGACGCCGGACTTCGCCAACCACTTCTTCGGTGGCAGCTCTTCGGTTCAGGCCATCACCCTCGGGGGCATCACGCCGACGGGTGAGGATGCGGTCAATGACATGACCTACGTCTTCCTCAAGGCAACCGAGATGCTGTCGCTGCGGGACCCGAACGTGAACGCCCGGTTCAACGCCGGCAAGAACTCCGACACTTACCTGCGCAGGCTGTGTGAGGTCAATCTGATCACCGCGGCAACCCCGTCGTTGCACAATGACGACGCCATCTTCAAAGCCCTCGCCCAGTACGACTATCAACCTGAGGACTTGCGTGACTGGTCGGCGACCGGGTGCGTGGAGCCGACACTGTCCGGCAAGCACATGGGCCACACCGGCTCCGGGATGATCAGCCTGGTCGGGCCGCTGGAGATGGCGCTCAACAATGGCTGGCATCCGCTGATGGACTGGCAGGTAGGACCGCAGACAGGGATCGTCGAGGACGGCGCTTTCACGAGCTTCGAGGATTTCTTCGGTGCCTACCGCGCCCAACTCGCGTTCGCGGTGCACGAATCGGTCCAGTACAACGAGATGCTGGGCGAGGCGCATCAGGCGATCCGGCCGACGCCGATGCTGTCCACGCTGATCTCCGACAGTATCGCCGCGGGCCAGGACGTCACCTCCGGTGGCGCGAGGTACAACACCTCTGGGGTGTCGTGCATCGGACTTGCCGACGTCACCGACTCGATGCTGGTGATCAAGAAACTGGTCTTCGATGAGGGCCGGGTATCGCTGCCCGAGCTGAAGCGGGCCGTGGACTCCAACTTCGCGGACGACCCGGAACTGCTGGCCATCATCACCAACAAAGTCGCCCTATTCGGATCCGGCAGTGCCGAAGCGGTCGCCATGGGCAACCGGATCGCGCGGTTGGTCCACGACCTGTACGACGGGTACACGAACTACCGGGGTGGGCGCTACACCGCCGGGTTCTGGTCGATGTCCAGCCACGTGTCCTACGGCACGGTGGCTGGCGCACTGCCATCTGGTCGCCTCGCCGGCAAGCCCTTCACCCCCGGCCTGACCCCGGAGCCGGGCGCCTCGGTGAGCTTGCTGGACAACATTCGTGACGTGGCCGCCCTCGACCCGGCGAACATGCCGAACAACATCGCCTTCAACGTCAAGGTGGTGCCCGCCGCCGGCGAGACCCGCGAACAGACCGTTGCCACCATGACCGCCTATGTGAAGAGCTACTTCTCGCTCGGCGGCATGCAGATGCAGATGAACGCGGTGACCTCCGAGACGCTGCGCGACGCGATGGCGCATCCCGAGAACTATCGCAATCTGCTGGTACGCATCTCGGGCTACAACGCCTACTTCGTGACCCTCAACCAGCAGATGCAACTAGAGCTGATCGAACGCGCCGAGTACGGGCTGTAGAACGAGGGCAGTTCGAGCGCCACGGCGTCTAGAAGCACTCGGCCGCAAGCGCGGACCACGCCTTCTTGGCCGGAGCACACGCAGGAAGTGGTTGGCCCGTGGTGGCGGAATTGACCAGGATTCGGGTCGCTGCCAGGACCGCAGGCATGTATTCATGCCACATCTCATGGGGGGCGCCGGGCAGCAGAATGTTCTCAACGTTGGTGCTGATCATTGTTTCACGTTTTTGCCCGGGTCGCATTTCATTTGGGACTTGAAGGGCTTGAGCTACCACAGCATCGACATTGACGTAGCGAAGCTCTGCGGTGCCCGTTGAGTCGCCGCCAGTGTCATACGGCGACGGCGCCACATCCGTCCGCACGTCGGTGGCGGCGCAGCCGCGCTTAGCAAGCACGCTGGCAGTGTCCGCGCCGCCCGCCAGCGTGTAAGATCTTCGCTGGTGATAGCGCCTGTCTCTTCGACTGCAGCGGCGATACCGCGCGCCAGCTCCGGCATAAGCGCTGAATCATCCGGTCCAAGCTGCCATGGACTCGAGCCTGTCATAACCCTGGCGCCAGCACGTTGGAATCCTTGAACGAGCGCCTGCGTTGCGGCGGGACCCGCCGCGGCGCCAAAACCTTTGTCGCTGATCTGATG
>JBAXOQ010000064.1:0-16572 GCA_037133175.1 Actinomycetes bacterium | reverse complement strand
ACGTTGGACGTCGCCTCGTCGAGCACCAGGATCTTGGGGTCGGCGACCATAGCGCGGGCAATCGTGATCATTTGCCGTTGGCCTTGGCTCAGGTTGGCGCCGCGCTCGATCATGAGGGTGTCGTAGCCCTGCGGCAATCGTTCGATGAACTCGTGGGCGTTGGCCTGCTTCGCGGCGGCGATGGCATCTTCGGGCGTCGCATCTTTGCGCGCATACAGCAGGTTGTTCATCACCGAGTCTGAGAACAGGAAAGCCTCCTGCAACACGGTGCCGACTTGTTCGCGCAGCGATGCCAATTCGATGTCCCGGATGTCCTGATCGTCGATCAGGATCTGGCCGTTCGAGATGTCGTAGTACCGGGTCAGGATGTTGATGATCGTGCTCTTGCCGGCTCCGGTCGGGCCGCAGATCCCGATCATCTGACCTGGCTCGGCCACGAACGAGTTGTGGTGCAGGATCTGTCGGCCGGGAACGTAGGAGAAGTCGACGTCGCGGAACTCGACCCGTCCGCCGCTGAACTCAAAGCCCACGGCGTGGGGCGCATCCACGATCTGCGGCTGTTCGTCGATCAGTTCGAAGATGCGCCGGCCGCCGGCCATCGCGTTCATGGTGGTGGTGACCAGGTTGGAGATCTCGCCGAGTGGTGCGGCGAGTAGCCCGGCGTACCCGACGAATGCGATGACCTCGCCGACCGCCATGCCGCCGTCGGCGCTGATCAGGCCGCCCACGACCAATACCAGCACCACCATGATCATCGACAGGGTCTGGGTCAGCGGGAACTGCAACAGCGCCGCGAAGAAGGCCCGGCTGCCGGTGTCAAACACACCCTCGGCCGCCTTCTCGTGCCCTGAGATGGCGAAGTCCTGGCGCCGATTGCTGATGATCACCTTGTGGCCGGCGATGGTCTCCTCCTGGAAGCCGCTGAGTTCGCCCAGGTCCTCCTGCAGCTTCTCGAACGACGGCAGCGCGACTTTGGCCAGCGCACCACCGACCAGGATCATCACCGGCACCACCAGCAGCGCGGCGATCGTCAGGCGCCACTCCAGGGCGAACATCACCACCACGATCAACAAGATCTGGAACACCGATCGGATCACCGCGGCCACCGCCTGCTCGTAGAACAGGGCGACGGCTTCGGTGTCGTTGGTGACCCGGCTGAGCAGTTGCCCGAGGGGCTGGCGGTCGAAGAAGTTCAGCGACAGCTTCTGGATATGGTCGAACAGCGCCCGCTGAATGTTTACCAGACCGTGGGTCGCCAACTGCGAGAATATTCGCTCGGCGATGGTGGCCGTGATCAAGTAGAAGATCAGGATTGCCACGATAGCTAGCACGATGTTGCGGAGCTGATCGGTTGTGCCGCCCGGCTCAGACATCACGTTGATGGCGGCGCCAGTCAGGAACGGGATGGAGGTCAGGGCCACCACAGACACGAACCGAATCGCGATTCCCCCGTTGAACTTCGCCTTCGCCCCGCCGGCAGTCATGTACGACACCAGCCGACCGATGATCTCGCCGCTGTCGTCCTTCTCCTTCGGCGGACGAAGCGCGCCCTTCTCGGCGGCCATCACTGCACCCCGGCCGTGACGTCTGCCCCGAGTTGAGACTCGAAGATTTGTCTGTATAGGTCCGATCGCTCGAACAACTCGGTGTGGGTTCCGATGTCCACGATGGTGCCCGCATCCATCAGCACGATCCGGTCTAGATCCAGCACCGCGCTGATCCGCTGAGCCACGTAGATAGTCGTCACGCCTACCGCGAAATCGGGGATCGCCGCCTGGACCCGGCTCTCGGTGGCGACATCAAGTGCAGAGGTGGAGTCATCCAGGATGAGCACCGATGGCCGCGGTACCAACGTACGAGTCATGGACAATCGCTGGCGCTGCCCGCCTGAGAAGTTGTAGCCACGACGCGACACAGGTGCCTCCCACTTCTCTGGCAGATTGCCCACGAAGCCGAGGGAATCCGCGGCCTTGGCGGCATCGGCCATGACCTGATCGTCAGTGTCGGGATCGCCGAACTTCAGGTTCATCCGGATATCGCCCTGGAACAGCACCGCCTCCTGCAAGGTGATGCCGACCAGCGCGCGCAGTCGGTCCAGCGGGATGTCCCGGACGTCGATTCCGTCGATCGTGATGCGCCCGGAACTGACGTCGTAGAACCGGGGAATGAGGTTCACCAGGGCACTCTTGCCGGCTCCAGTCGCTCCCAAGATGCCGATCCGCTGACCTGGCTCGATCTCCAGGTTGATGGACCGAAGAGCCGGCGGGTTGGGTGTGCCGGCGGCCGTGTCGAAGGTGAACTCGACCTCTTCGAACCGAATGCGTCCAACGACTTCCGTCGGGTCCGTGGTGCCGGTGTCGGGCAGCGTCGGCTGGGCATCGATGATCTCGTAGATGCGCCGAGCGGATGCGTCCCCTCGCAGGATGAACGGGATGACGATCGCCATCAGCGCCAGCGGCGTCACGACCAGTGTCAGGTACTGCATGAACGCCGAGACCTGCCCGACCGTCAGCCCCGCGTTGTCGAGTACCTGCTGGCCTCCAAACCACAGCGCGGCGGCGATCCCCAACTGCGAGAAGATGTTCAGCAGCGGAGTGAGCAGGGCAACGTTGAACGCCGCCTTGAAGGCTGGCACCTGCAGGGCGTTCGCCCGCTGGGCGAACCGTTGCGATTCCAGATCCTCGCGCACGAACGCCTTGACCACCCGCACCCCGGTCAGGTTCTCCTGCATGGTGTTGTTCACCTCATCGAGGCGTTCCTGTCGCGCGACATAGGCCTTGTCGATCTTCGGAGCCAGCACGCCCATCACGCCGATGACCAGGATCGAGGCCACCACCAGAATCCACACCAGCCCCGGAGTCGTGAGCATTGCCATGACGAAAGCGATGATCACCATGAACGGCGCATACAGAATCAGCATGATCGCGTACATCACCGCGTTCTGGACGTTGAGCACGTCGGCGTTCAGCCGAACCAACAAGTTGCCGGTGCGCAACTGGTCGAAGTTGCCGAACGAGAACTTCTGGATCTGGTCGTATCCCATGGTTCGCATCGCATAGCCGGTGCCATGGGAGAAGAGCACAGCTAGCCACGCCGTCACGGCCATGAACAGTCCCGACAAGATGGCCAACAGCCCCATCCACACACCGACGTTCACGATCACCGTGGGGTCCTTGGCCAGCAACCCGTCGTTGATGATGGTGCTGTTCAGTCCGGCCATGCCGATCGCACAGATCGCCGACAGCAGCAGAAACAACTGCGACAGGATCAGCCGGCCCTTGTAGGGCTTGTACAGCACCAATATGCGGCGCAGTGAACGAACCATGATCGGACTCCTCAAAACCCCTGGATCACAGGCGATTCGGCCTCGGTCCCGGGGGCGTGCTGCGTGGGGTTGGCTGATTGCGAGCGTAGTGCGGCGGGCCTGCTGATCGCGACGTGGAGAAATCGGGGCCCGGTTGTCGGCACGACCCCGAGCTGCTAGACCCATTTGGCCTAACCCGGGTGGGAATCTGGATAGAAGTGTTGGGATTCCGGCGCTGTGTGGCTCATGCGGGTGTGGGCGGAAACTCCGCTCGACAGTAGTTCGAAGGAGCTCGTCATGAAGCTTCAGCTCAGCGCGCTTGCGGTGGTGGCTTCCACTGCGCTGGTCGGCGCAGCCATTGCCGTCCCGGCAGCAGCGCAGGAATCCAATCCGAGTAGGACCCTGACCGGGCTCGTAGCGCCGAGCGGCGTCGCAACTGGTCCGGCGGGAGAGATGTACGTCTCCAGCTTCAACACTGGATCCGTCTCGATATTCGACCCGGGTTCCACGTCGCCGAATCCGGCAAAGACCTTGACCGGCTTGACCGCCCCGATCGGCCTCGCGGTCGATTCAGTGGGGCATGCCTACGTGTGCAACGGTTTCGGGACGACAGTGTCGGTGTTCGATCCCGGCGCCACCACCGCCACCGGTGTCAAGACGTTGATTGGGCTGAACATGCCCAGTGGAGTCGCGATCGATTCGGCCCACCGGATCTACGTGTCCAACTACGGCGCAGGCGGCATGACGGTGTCGGTGTTCGACCCGGGGGCGACGACTGCCAACCCAGCCAGGACGCTGACCGGGCTGACCGGAGCGTTCGGTGTGGCCATCGATTCGACTGACCACGTGTACGTGTCGAACTTCCTTGGTGTGGCGACAACAGTGTCCGTGTTCGATCCCGGGTCGACGACTGCCAACCCGGCCAAGACCCTGACCGGGCTGAATGTGCCGACGGCAGTCGCGTTCGACTCGACCCATCACGTCTACGTGACCAACTTCGCCAGCGGAGCGGGCAACACCGTGTCGGTCTTCGAACCCGGCGCCACGACGGCGAACCCGGCACGCAAGCTGACCGGCTTGCACACCCCTGTTGGCGTTGCAGTCGGTGCGGGAGACCGCGCGTACGTGAGCAACTTCGGATCGGGCCCGGTCGGCACCACGGTCTCGGTGTTCGACCCACCCGTGGCCAAGCCCGGTCAGGCTGGCAAACCCACCGTCAAGCCCAAGGCGCACGGCGAGGCGAAGATCACCTGGGCGGCTGCGGCGGCCAACGGTGAGGCGCCCACCTACCTGCTGCAGGTAAGCAGGCCCGGGAAGGGATGGAAGACCATCACGACAACCATGCTGACCAAGTACGTGGGGCCGATCCCGAAAGCCAAGCACGGTCGCACTTTGTGGTTCCGAGTGATTGCCCGCAACAGCGCAGGCGACGGACCGACCAGCGAAGTCAGGGCTGCAGTGATGAAGTAGCCGCACAATTGAACCCCGGGGCAGCGTTCAGGCCCCGGGGTCTTGGCTGTCCGGCGGATTGCTCGTTTTCGCCCTGCAGCAGGGTGGCACATGCGGTGGCGCACCAGCGTGTTGTTCAATCGTCGTTGTGACGGATGCCCTGACAGACACCGTGCTGCTGGAACGGCTCAAAGGCACCGACGTCTTTGGTCTGACGTTGTTGCTGACCCGGCGCCCGGACGTGCTGGCCGGAGTCCCGCCTCGCGACCTCGCGGACCTCGCTGAGCGTCTGAGTCAGCCACGCTCGCTGATCTATGCGTTGCGGACTCTGTCCCTGCCGTGCCTGCAACTTGCGGAGGCAGCGCAGGCGCTGGGCTCGGGCAGTACCCCGGCTGACCTGGCAGGGTTTCTGGCGGCGACGGACGTGGCCGACTCTGATCAGCACCGGGCCAATGTCGATCGCGTTATCGATGAGTTGGTGACGGTTGGGGTGATGTCGGTCGGGTCCGATGCCAGCATTGAGCTCGCCGAAGGACTGTGTGCGGTGTTCACCGATCCGTTGGGTCTCGGGCAGCCTTATCGGGTGCTGCTGGAAGGCCAGACCGTCGACGCGATGCGCCGCATCCAGGGCGCGCTCGGATTGCCCAGGGGGAAGAAACGAGCTGAGGCGCTGCAATCGTTGCTCGATTTCCTCACCGATCCCGACAACCTGGTTTTGCTCGTCGCGAGCGCACCGAGCGACGTGCTCGGCTATTTGATCGACCTCGCGAGCGACGACAGTCCGGAGGATCTCAACGGCCACGATCTGAAACGGTATGCGTTGCGACACAAGGCAGTCGCCTGGGCGGAACCACGTGGCCTGATGATCAAAGTTGACTACGGCTATGACATCAAGTTGCCGACCGAGGTCGCCCGCGTCCTGCGCGGACCGGACTACCGGGCTCCCTTCGACCCGACTTCGCCGCCGGTGCCGGTCCACCCGGTCGATGCTGGCCGCCTCGAGGCGGACTCGGCAGTGGCAGCGACCGCGTTCGCCGACCGGATGCTGGCGGTGCTCGACCATGCGGCCCGAACCCCCATCCCCCTGCTCAAGACCGGCGGTGTTGGTACCCGCGAGCTCACAAAGCTGGCCAAGGCCACCGGCGCTGGGGAACTCGACGTACGGATGACCCTCGAACTCGCCGACGCCGCCGGTCTGTTGGACTTCGCGTCCAACGGTGTGGCCGTCAGCGACGCTTTCCGGCAGTGGCGGGACCACGATCCGGGCGAGCGACTGGCCACGATGCTGGGGTGCTGGTGGCAGTCCGGAGCTGCGCTGAGCGCAACCCGTGATGCTGATGGAAAGGCCCTGCGGGCGCTGGTATCGGACCACCGATGCCTCGACTGTTTGGCCGCACGGACGGCGATGTTTGAGACGTTGGCCGATCTTGATGGCGGTACTGATCGGGCGTCAATGGCGGAGGCGGCATTCTGGCGCCGACCTACGTTGCACCTTGCCGAGCAGGATGCTGCCGAGCCCTTCGCAACGCAGTGGCGGGAGGCGCAGATGCTCGGCGTCCTCGCCGATGGCGCGCTGACGGCATTAGGCAGGGCGCTGCTGGGCGCCGACGCTGATGCGGTGCGTGAGCAGGCACGAAAACTGCTGCCGGCCTCCGCTGACCAGGCTAGTTTCGGCAGTGACTTGACTGCCTTCGTGGCGGGGGCTCCGTCGGCGCGGGTCAGCGCGATCCTGGACTCGGCAGCAGATCGGGAAGGCCGCGGCGCTGCGGCCACGTGGCGGTTCAGCGCGGCCAGCGTCCGGCGGGCACTAGACGAAGGGACCACCGGCGAAGCTCTGTTGGATGCGCTGACGCAGTTGGCCACCGTGGAGTTGCCGCAACCCCTGCGTTACTTGATAGCCGACGTTGCTCGCCGCCACGGCCACCTTCGGCTGACGTCGGTGACCAGTTGCATCTGCAGCGACGACGAAGCGTTGCTGGCCGAGGTGTCGGTGGAGCGGAAGTTGTCCAAGTTGGGCCTGCGGCTGCTGGCCCCGACCGTGCTGGCCAGCGATGCGCCGGTGTCGGAGGTGATGAAGGCGCTGCGGGCGGCCGGGTACTTCCCGGTGTCGGCCGATGGCACGGGGAACGTGGTGCAGCTCGCCGGACGGCGACGCGGGGGGCGTTTCGACGAGCAATCCCCGGAACCCGAAGCCTGGTCCGAGCCGACCCGCCCGGCTGCACCGGAACAAAACCGGCCGGATCCAAGGGCGATTGCCACGGCGCTGGTGCGCGTCGGAGTGGCAAAGCCGGCCGCTTTGACCGCCACCGAGCGGCGCCTGATCGAAGCGGGCGCCACGCTATCGTCGGCCGAGATTCGGCAGTTGGCTCATGCTGTCGATGCTTCGACCAGGGTGCGGATCAGCTATCAATCGGCCACCGGTGCGATCACTGACCGTGCGATTGTGGATCTGGAGCTAGTTGGCGGCAGTGTCTACGCCTGGTGTGAACTCCGGGACGATGCGCGGGTTTTCACGCTGTCCAGAATCCAGTCCGTCGTCGCGCTCTGATCGCTTCGGCGATGGCGTGAGCGTTCGGGGCGGTGGATCGGTGGAGCAGGATTGCTCGGCTTCGTTCTGGCTGTGCGAATGGGCTGAGGTGCTCTAGGGTGGTGGCCTGCAGTCGAAGGCGGACCCGAATTCCGTCGGCGAAGTAATCAGCGTCAGCAACTCTACGGAGGCCACTATGAGCGACCCAGCACCCAGCGACCCAGTATGGAAGAACGAGCCGGACCAGCATGACTATCCGGCGGCACACAGCTACCTGACGCTGCTGGCCAGCGACAAAGAGATTACTGACATCGTGACCCGGCTCAAAGCTGCCCGGCTGTCGACCTACAAGGCCAAGGACATCTTGCGGGCCAGTGGTTTGGAACTGCTTCCGCGCGACAACGCCCACGTTGTCAAGGACCTTGGAAAAGTGTCCGCCGGAGACAAACTGTCACCGGTACTGCTGGTGCGCGGCGACATCAACCTGGGCATCAACGCCCAGATTGCCGACGGGTATCACCGGGTCTGCGCCAGCTATCACCTGGACGAGAACGCAGACATCCCCTGCCACATCGTGTCCATCAAGTAGGGTCAGGCGGGGCCGGTCGGTCAGCGGGCTTGGAGAAGAACTCCAGTCCGGCGGACTCCTTGATGACCTGCGCCAAGTCGTCCTGGTGGGCTAACACGTAGCCGGTGTTGAACAGCGCCAGGGCCTTGGGCATCTTTGTCTGAGCAAGCGAGTCGATGTGGGCCTGCGACTCGGGCAACCCGGCGAGGCGGTGTGCGGTGCGGCGAGTGTTCGCGTAGGACACCGACTCGGCGAACCCGCGGCCGACCTCTTGGCCGGACGGCGTGGTGACGACCACCGCGCCCTCGGCGTACTGCGCGCCGTTTCCGAAGAAGCCGGACTGCGCCATGTCAACGATCGGCGTCATCGTGATCGACCGGATATCTTGCGGCACGACATCATCGAAGCGGAATGTCCACCGGTTGGGGTACCAGGTGTCGGTCGCCAGGTACCGCTTCGGGTTTGGCGACTGCTCGGCCTTGATCCAGTCGGTGACCTCCAGGGTTCCCCAGGTCATGGTGGTGACTTTGTCCGGATCCATGTAGCTGCCACCAACCTGCACCGTCATGGTCGGTGGCGGGTTCGGACCGGTCTGCTCGTAGAACTGTGAAAACTCCTTCTCGTGCGGGGCGAACACGGTGACTTGCCGGTCGCCTTCAAGTTGCGCCATGAACCAGTCCCACCCGCTGGGCTTGGGGTCGCCGGAGAAGTTCGCCGCGCGCAGCACCTTGGAGCGGGGCACCCCGTTGAGGTATCCCCACTGCCTGTCGAACCAGAAGGTGCCACGCACCAGTTCGATCGTGCGCCCGTCCAGGTTCAGCGTGCTGCAACTGGGGTCCAGTTCGATGTTCGGGATCGAGTAGTACCAAGTCCCGATTCCGTCGACCGCCGGCATCGCGCCGTTGGCTCCCTGGAATAGGTACTGCTTGCCGGACGTGAAGGTGATATCGACGCCGAGTTCGCGTGGCGGGTCCTCTCCGCGGTCAAGGCCCCAGCCCTTGATGGTGATCGGGAAGAACTCGTCACGCCGGTGGCACACCATCGAATTGCGCCCGACGTGATATTCGAACGGGTTCTCGGCCGACTCGACGAGTCCGCTGGTACCGCCGACAACCACGGGGTCCGCCTGCCAGTGGCGGTGGCCGCGCTGCGAGATCGCCAACTGCAATTCCACGACCTGGTTCTCATCCTCGGTCAGACCCATGCCAGCGGCCAGGAACGGCGGGAACAGACCTGACTGGAAGAACATCAACTCGACGCCGTACTCGTTGCCGTCGACATCCCAGCAGCTGCCGACGAAGAAGTGCCAGCTGATCTGGCTGCGATTCTTCGGCCCGAAGTCACGCGGGAACTTGAAGTCCGGGACGGTCGGGACCATGTCGTATCCAACGGTGGCCGCCGGGCCCAGGAAATTCAGGGCCATGGCGTAGGCCGCCTGAGGTGAAAGCTGATCGCAGAAGGGCAGCAAGTGCTGGTAGTTCTTCTCGAAACTCGGTGCATGCTCCACCGGGTGTTCGGTCAGGTAGTGCAGGAACGCCCGCATCCGGGCGCCGTAGGCCGCGGGGCTGTTCTTCTCGCTCGCGAGGGTGGCCAGCAGCGCATCGGAGATGGTGGACAAGTCCAGCGATCGCTGCCACAGGGCCGCTGCGATCGCATCCTTGGTCGGCTCGTCGAAGGCTTCGATCGCCTGCTCAGCTTGTTCCCGGTTCGTCTGCGTACTCATGGTGCATTCCCATCGGTCGGTCTCGGCGAAGGCTGCGTGAACAAGGTTGAGACATCGCGGCCGGAGCGTTTGGCCGACGCCAGAGCGGCATCGGCGTGATTGAGGATCTGTTCTGGCGTCATGTTGCGGTGCGCCATGGCCGCGCCGATAGACAGCCTCGGGGTGACTTGGGCACCGCTTGCCAGGGTTACCGGCGTCGCTACGGCGGTGCGTAGCTTGTCAGCAACACTCTGGGTGTTCGATTCGTCTCGAACCCCGTACAGCACGACGACGAACTCGTCCCCGCCGATGCGTGCCACCAGATCTTGCTCTCGCACCGCCTTTTCAAGGCGCTCGGCGACCAGCCGCAGCACCAAGTCCCCAGCAAGGTGACCATGCTCGTCGTTGATCTCCTTGAAGAAGTCCAGGTCAGCGAACAACACGGCGACCTTGGTGCCGACTCGAGGCGTCCGGGCCATGATCGATCCGAGCCATTCCAGCAGCCGGTCGCGGTTGGCAAGTCCGGTGAGCGGGTCGTGCTGGGCCCGATGCAGCAGGTTCTCTCGGGCGGCTCGCGCCTCGGTGACGTCCTGGTAGTGAGACACGTAGAACTGCGGCTCACCGGCGTCGTCTCGGATAAGGGCGATCGAATGCAGCACCCAAATCACGCCACCGTCGGGGGTCAGCAAGCGGCTGTCCCGAACGTGGTACTCGGCTTGCCCGGCTAGCAGTTGTTCCCGGGCCACGCCGTCGGGCTGCCATTCGTCGGGATGCAGCAGGTCCGTCTCACGGTGAGCGCGCAGCCAGGTTGAGTCGCGGTCCACCAGGCGGCACAGTGCGTCGTTGACGGTCAGCAGCATGCCATCGAGGGCGACCACCGCCATACCCTGCGGGGACCCCTCCATCGCCAGCCGGAAAGTCTGTTCGCTGCTGGCCAGTGCCTGTCGGGCGAGCACCTCCTCGTGAATGTCTCGCAGTCCGTTGATGGCACCGGTCACCACCCCGTGTTCATCGACGGTCAGCTTGGTGTGGCTGGCCATCCAGCGGAAGCTGCCGTCGGCAGTTCCCACCCTGATCTCGTACTGGGCAACTGTCGTGTCTGCATCCGCTTGCGCCCGGCGACTGGCCAGCACGTCCTCGTCCTGTGGGTGGACGAACTCCGCCACTGCCTTGCCGATCATGTCCGCGGGTTGCCATCCCAACACCGACTCCACCGCCGGGGACACCCACTCGATGATTCCGCCGCTGGTCTGAACGACGACGTCAGTGGCGTTCTCCGCCAACAGTCGGTAGCGATTTTCGCTGGTGGCCAACGCCAGCCGCGCTTTGATCTCCTGATCCACATCTCGTAGGCCGACGATCACCCCGGCCTGGTTGCCGTCGGCATCGTTGATGGGCCTGGATTGGATGGACATCCACCGGTAGTCGCCATCGGCCGAACGCAAGCGCATCTCAATGCGCGGCGTGCTCTGTCCTTGCAGCACCGAGTCTCGGCGCCGGACGGCCAGCGAGCGGTCTGCAGGGTGAACAATCTCAACCACACTTGTTCCAGTCAACTCATCCGGGCGCCACCCGAGCACCGCCTCCACCGACGGCGAGATCCAGGTGATGGTGAAGTTGGTGTCGAGCTGGTACACGACGTCGGTGGCGTTCTGGGCCAGGAGCCGGAAGCGCCTCTCGCTGTCGGACAGTGCTCGCTCGGAGGTGACTCGATCAGCGATGTCCGTGATCACCCAGACGAAGCTGTCGACCTCGCCGGCGGAATCCATCACCGGGCTGATTGACAGCAGTACCGGCGATTCGGTGGCGTCAGCGTGTCTGATCGAGAACTCACCGCGGAACTCTGTGCCGTCGACGATGGCTGAGCGGATTCGCTCGGAGTTGCCCGGTTTCGTCCCGCTGCCTCCGAGGACCTGCGCGTCGAGTCCGACGATCCACACGGGGTCCCAGCCGGTCATCGCGGTGAAGGCCGGATTGGCTTGCTGTACGAGTCCCTTGGCGTCGGTGATGACGACGGCTTCCAGGGTGTTGTCGAATACCGCTGCTGCCTGCCGGAGTTGGGATTCGAGTCGGTCGCGTTCAGTGACATCCCGGATGATCGAGAACAGCAGTGATTTGCCTCGGTCTTCGAATGGTGACGAGTGCACCTCGACGGTTCGGATCTGGCCGTTCGCCAGGCGGTGCGGGAACAGGAACGCATTGCGTCGGTGGCTCGCTGCGTCGGTTCTGCTGCGAGCCAGTTCGTTGCCGGCAATCATGTTGATCTGCGATATCGACATTGACCGCAATTCGTTCACCGAGTAACCGTAGAACCGGGCGGCCGCCGCGTTGGCATCCACGATGCGTCCGGTCTTTGGGTCGACCAGCAGCATCATTGCGCCGTGCTCGGCGAACATCCTGGCGAATCGGCGTTCTGAGGCGCTGAGTTCGGCCTGAGCGATCACCTGTTGGTGGATGTCGCGCAGGGTGATCACCTGCCCGACCGGTGTGCCGTCGGGCGCTAGAGCAGGACCGGACGCGATGGACATCCAGCGGTACTCGCCCGAGCCGTTGCGCAACCTGGCCTCAAGGTCGCTACCCGGGTCCTCTGCCCCGACCCGCGCCAGTCCTGCTCGCAGTTCAGCTAGGTCTTCCGGGTGAACCAGCAGGCTGAGATGAGAGCCGATCAGGTCCGCTGGTGCTATGCCGAGCACCTGCTCGGTGGCTGGCGACGCCCATACACACGCCCGGCCCGAATCCATCAGCATGACCGCGTCTGTCGCATTCTCAGCCAGCAGACGGTATTGCTGCTGAGCCTCGGCCAGTGCCTGCCGATCCAACACGTAGCTGTTGATGTCGTGCAGCCCGACGACGGCGCCAATGGTGTTCCCGTGGCCATCAGTCATCGGGCGAGCCTGCGTTGCCATCCAGCGGAATCGCCCGCCGCTGATGCGCCACCGGCATTCAAGCCGTGCCGGGTCGGTGTTGTGTCGCAGCGACGTAAGTAGTCCGGCGACGGCGGGGACATCATCGGGATGGACCTTGGTGACGACATGCTGGCCGATCAGGGTTTCCGGTCGCTCGCCAAGAACCCAGGCGACCGAATCCGACGCCCACAGCACCGCGCCGTTGGGGTCGATCCGCAGAACGACGTCTGCAGTAGGTCGGCCGAGCAGGCGGTAGGTGGCCAACATGTTGTCGGCGGCCGCTCGACCACGGGTCGTTTCCGAGATGTCGCTGATCTGCACGACGATTGCGCCGGTGTCGGAACCCGCAGGGTAGGACGACACGTTCAGCCACCGGGTGTGGCCGGCCATCTTGGCCCCAGGAATGAGGGTGCCGACGACGACGTCGGTCACCGCCTCCCCGGTCGCCATGGTCCGTCGGGCCGGAAGCTGATCGTCGGGCAGTGGTGTTCCCTGTTCCGAGACGGAGGTGCCGTGGGGGTCAAACGACGGTAGGCCGAGTAGTCGCTTAGGCGCCCGCCCGAGCAGGGTGGCCGCATTGGGGCTGACAGCCACGATCGTGCCGGCTCGGTCGAGTACGACGAGCCCTCGATCTGTTGCACCGGGGGCGGTTGGCAACTCGTCCAGCAGCCGCTGGACTGGGTCGGCGAGGTCGGATTCGATCCCGTCGACCCAGGCAAGGTCGTCACCGGCGCGCACCCGCTGAGCCTATCGCGATCAGGGTGGGGATGGAGGCCGACGATTTTGCTACATTGCGGGCATGCGCCCACCACTGGCAAGGACTAGCCCGATGCTCGTCGGAGCTTTTGTCGTCGCCTTCGCGGCGGCTGTCGCGGGTTGTTCCGGAAGCTCGACTGGCGCGGCATCCAGCTCACCCGCGGCAACGTCCGCGACGCCCCTTTCCAGCCCGACCGGAGGATCCACAGTGCTGCCACCGATCTTCATCAGCAAGGCCGAGGACATCACCGTCAAGGTAGGCGACACCCTCTACGTAACCACCCCCAACGTGAGCAAGGTGACCACGGGTGATCGCAGGATTCTGGATGTGTCACAGGCTCATTCGGACGGCAGCGCCACCTACGCTCCTGGGGCCAAGGTCATCGGCCCCGGTGCCACCACCTTCTCGGTCTACGGCGGGATCACCAACTCGGTGATGTACGTCGTCAACGTCACTGCGAAGTAGCCTCCCGCGTTCGTCGGACCTGCTGCGGCCACGCCCGAAGACCGTTGGCTCTGGACTGAAACGGATAACCCAGACGGGGTTCGTTGCGTTGCGATGCGTGGGCTCACAGTGGTTGACTGCCCTCGGAACACCCACCAAACGCAGACCGATGAGGGAGCACTTGTGTCCGATGCGACGGAATCTTCAGGCGCGGATTCGATTGACAGCAGCGCGATCAGGAATGCCTTGGAGCGCGAGGACTACGACACGGTAATCGTCGAGGTCCGGGCCGCCATGACGGCCGATCCAGTGGCAGCGCTCGCTGATCCCATCATCAATGATTGGCTTGGTCGGCGTTTCCGCAACATCTTCATCGAGGAGGCGATGGACGACCCGGAGGCCGTCAAGGCGGGCGAGGCGATGTTCCCGCTCAACCTGATCGACAAACGCGACCAGCGCCAGAAGGTCGCCGAACGCATGATCCGCAACATCGATCCCGACGAGATCCACGTCGAGATGCCCAAGCCGCAGATCGGCAGCCTGAACAACACCACGTTCGTGTTTGCGCCGGGGTTGCTCACCGGCTTGCTGCCGAGCCTGGCGTTCCAGTCTGTGTGGCCCCTGATGAAGGAACGGTTCGGCGTGCGCATCATCGCCGCTGACGCCCACCCGGTCCGTCCGGCGGAGAAGAACGTCGCGGACCTGGAGAACACCATCGAGCGGGGTATCGGCGTCGATTCCGATCCTGAGGGAAGCTTCATCACTGCCGAGGACAACCCGACCCCACCCGGTGACGTGTTGTTGATGGGCTACTCCAAGGGCTCGCCGGACATCTTGAGTCTGCTGGTGGCCCGACCGGATTTGGCGCCGCGGATCAAGGGTGTGATCGGCTGGGCAGGGGCGGTCGGTGGCTCGTACGCGGCCGACGACATCTACGAGACGATCAAGGATATGCCGTTGTTCGGCGAGGCCGCCGAGCTCAGTGGTGTGGTCACCAAGCAGTTGCTGCGACTGGCCCCGATCACCCAGCTCAGTCACGTGGATCGGCGCATCGAGGAGTACGACGCGCGCGGCGCTATCAAGACGCTCACGACCTGGTACCGCAGCAAGTTCAACGAGGACAACAAGGATCTGCTCAACAGCCTGGGTATCCCGATGTTCCACTTCACCGGGTCGACGTCGATTCTGGAGGTGCCCTACTTCCAGAAGCAAGGCGTCATGCAGCTCGACGAATACGACCAGTACAACGACATGCAGGTCACTCAGGTGCAGGCGTCGATGCCGTTGCCGCACGCCCCCCGGTTGGCTATGTTCCATGCCAATCACTGGGATCTGTCCTACGATCGTTTCCCCTGGTACACGACCATGGGGTCGCAGCACCTCAAGCAGCCGTTCACCCGCAAGGCAGCCATCGCGTCGATCATCCAGTTCATGGCAGAGATCGGGCTGCTGGACTGACCGATTCACTCGGCCCGGGGTCGAGGTTGGAGAGAGATGTCCGAAACCGACAGTTCGCTTGTCGAGTCGGTGGACGGCCACCTTTCTGTGCCCGCCTCGAAGCGCAAGAAGGTCAAAGCGGTCGTGGCGGTCGTGATTGCCGTGTTCGCGGTGGTGTACCTCGGAGCTGTCGTCGCGTTCAGCCATGGAGACGGCACCATCCAGGTCGCCGGGACAGCGCCGAAAGGCGGTAATGGTCTGTACGTCTTGGCGGTACCGACCTCGATTGACCCGGCGACGCACCAGCTGTCGGTGCGGATATTCGTTGCCACAATGGGTAGTTACACCAATGCGCAGGGCTACCCCAACCGCGATATCACGGTTGTCTTCAACGCCTACTCGGGCAGCAGCGAAATCGTGCTGCACAAGGGCAAACCGACCTCTGTCGACGAGACCCGGGTCTACATCGATGGGAGTTGGGCGAAGTACCCGCTCGACAGTTACGTCGGGGCACTGCTACTGGAGGCCACCGCCGCTGGTCCGAGCGGACCAGAAGCTGTTCCGATCACGTTGGAGGGCAAAGCCGGCATGGAAGGGTGGTCGACGGATATCGACTACCCGACCGACGCGAGCATGCCCGGGGTGTCGCTGACCAGGTTCACGCTGGACCGTCTAGTCGTCACCAAGACATTCGCCGCCATCGTGCTGTTCCTGTTCATCCTGCTGGCAGTAGCGGCGGTCGCTGTGGCGATCGCAGTCGGGACGCGAACTCGGCGCATCGAACCGGCCCTGCTCGGCTGGGGCGCCGCGCTGCTGTTTGCTCTTCCGGCGCTGCGCAGCACTCTGCCTGGTGCACCACCCATCGGCGCCTGGATCGACATCCTGGTGTTCTTGTGGGTGGTGGTGATCGTGATTCTCGCTTATCTGGTCGTGTTGTGGACCTGGGTTCGAAAATCACCGGCACCGCCGGAGTGAGCTGGCGGGCACAGACGTTCGCTAGGCGAAGATGCTGGGAATGAGGACCAACAGCCAACAGAATGACCAGACTGCGGTCATCACGATTCCGAACATGATCGGACTCTTGCTCAACTCCACACCCAACGCTCGACCTTGACGGCGCGAACGAACTCCCAGCCAGATGGCGAACGGACTGAGCAATATGCCGGCCAGCGGTATGAATACCGAAATGAACGCACACGCGAAGGCGCGATCATTCAGTTTCTTGGCACGAGCTAGCCGAACCTCGGTGTCACCGTCGGGACCCGGACTCGTTTGCCCAGCCTCATGCGTGGTCACCGCAATACCCCTTCTCGCCCGCCGCGATCATTTCTAGTTCTTCGGTTTGGAGGTGGATTTGGGTGTGGCCGACTTGCTCGTCTTGGGCTTCGGACTGCTCGTCGGCGTCGGATCGGTGGTCGGGTTGCCGCCGGGGACGGCGGCGACTTTCGAATCGGTCACCCCTTCGACCTCGCAGTTCT
>JBAXOQ010000063.1:0-16706 GCA_037133175.1 Actinomycetes bacterium | reverse complement strand
ACTGAACTCATGTGACTTTTCCTTCTTCCTTTTGTCGGGGGCGGGGATGACCGCGCGCGCCCGGTGAATGGTTATCTTTGTTTGGAGCAGGTACTACGGGCTCAGACCGCGTAGTACCTGCCTGTCTCTTCGTCGCGCCGGACCTCGTTGCCGACGTCGCACATCTCCTTGACGGGCCGCTGAAGAACGATGCGCGGAGTACTGAAGTGCTTCTCCATGTCCACCAGCGACACCCCGTCGGGGTTGTTCGCGATGAACTCGAAGATCTCGGCTGGCGTCGGGCGATGTTCCTTGTCCCACTTTACTGCAGCCTCTTCCTCATCTGCCGCCGGCTCGGGCGCCCCTTGCTCCTGGGGTGCCACTTCCGCCGACTGCGGCACCGCAGCCACTGACTGCGCCTGCGGTGTCTCAACCTTCGGTGCCGCGGGCTCCTGGCTACTCGATGCCTCGGGAGCGTCCCCGCCACTTCGGATCACCCTCATCGCTTCCAGCCCCTCGCGCAGCAGCGCGGCCGACTCGACACGCTCGGCAGCATCTGCGGCGACCGAAGCCGTCGTGTCAGCCACTAGCTCGTCAAAGCCAACTGCCCGAGCCTGTGCATCAGCAGCCGCCTGCTCTGCCCGGTCCGCCTCAGCGGCCGCCCGAGCTGGCGCCCATTCCGCCCGCTCTTCGGCGGCGGCCGCAGCATCCTCAGCGCGGGTCGCCTCCAGATCAGCGATATGAGCGTCCACATCGGCACTCATCTGGGCAAAGTCGGCCGCACGAGCGGCGGCGTCCTCCTGCGACTGCTCCACGCGACCGGCTTCGGCCTCCGTGCGGGCTGCCGTATCGGCGGCCGCCTGCGCAGCGCGGGTTGCTTCCAACTCGGCAATCTGTGCATCCACATCAGCACTCATCTGCGCGAAATCAGCAGCGCGAGCTGCAGCATCGGCTTCAGCCTGCTCGGTCCGAGCGGCTTCGGCTTCCGCACGAGCTGCTGCATCCGCAGCCGCCTGAGCAGCGCGGGTAGCCTCTAGCTCGGCGATCTGCGCATCCACATCAGCACTCATCTGCGCAAAGTCGGCCGCACGAGCGGCGGCGTCCTCCTGTGACTGCTCGACCCGGCCAGCCTCGGCTTCCGCACGAGCTGCGGCATCCGCAGCCGCCTGTGCAGCGCGGGTAGCTTCCAACTCGGCGATCTGCGCATCCACATCAGCACTCATCTGCGCGAACTCAGCAGCACGGGCAGCCGCATCTTCTTCAGCCTGCTCCGTCCGAGCGGCTTCGGCTTCCTCACGAGCTGCCGTATCCGCGGCCGCCTGTGCAGCGCGGGTGGCTTCCAACTCGGCGATCTGGGCATCCACATCAGCACTCATCTGCGCGAACTCAGCAGCACGGGCCTGAGCGTCGGCATCAGCCTGTTCGGTCCGCAAAGCCTCTGCATCGGCGCGGGCCGCCCAATCAGCAGTGGACTGGGCTGACCTAGTCGCCGTCATTCCGGCAATCGTCATGTTCACGTCCACGCTCATCTGAGCGAAGTCCGCGACGCGCTGCTGAGCATCAGCAGCAGCCTGCTCCGAGCGCTGGGCCTCGGCGTCGGTGCGAGCGGCCCTGTCAGCCGCCGACTGCTCAACGCGAGATTCACTCAATCCGCTGATGAATCCGTCCACCGTCGCTGCCCTTTCATTGAACTGCAAGGCCCGCGCCGCAGCCGCGTCAGCTGCTGAGGCGACGCGGATTTGTTCTCCGCTGACTACCCCTTCGGCGCTGGCTATCAGGCTCTCAACGAGTCTCCGCATTTCATCCACTTGACTTGCCATTGTGTGCTCCTACGTTTTGGGTGCGTCTAACGCGCTCATTTTTGGTGGATCGTCTACGTGTTGGGTGGATCGCCGGCACTGGGGCCGACACAGCCGAGGAGAGGTTCGCTACCTGAATGGTCTTGCTTGCGACGTTGGGGCTGCGGCAGGGCCGCAGCCCCAACGTCGCGATGAAGCGAGCGACTATGCGTCGACCTCTTCGGCATCCTTGAGCAGGCCGACCGCCTCGGCGTACTTCAGCCAGGTGTCGACAGATGCGATCACGACGCGGGCTTCGATCGCGAGCAGTTCGATGCCGACCAGGGACACGCGGACCCATGCGTCCACAACGACGCCCTTGTCGAGAATCCGGTCTACGACCTCGACGAGGGTCGATGAGCCGTTTGATGTCTGAACAGCCATGCTAATCATCTCCTACTTGTAAGGAGCCCCTTTGGCATCCCTGTACGTGACGTTAGTCTCGGCCAGCAGATTCACAAGACCTGATACACCGTTCGGACGGCGCTAAAGCCTGGCATCTGACCACGATTCGGTAGCCATCTGGCTCCACGTCGGATCGACACGGTTGGCGGCAGATCCGGCTTCAGTTTAACCTGCGGTATGGTCGCTGAATGATTATGCACAAACGCCTGATCTCGATCCTGGCCGTCGCCCTGTGCGCGACCGCTTTGGCGACACCGGCCGACGCGGCCCGGACGGTCAAGACGGGTCAGCTTCTGACGACCCGCGGCCAAGTCAATCAGTGGATCGAATGTGCAGGTCCGACATCCGCGCCAAAGCCGACCCCCACAGCGAGCGCGACACCGGGTGCAACGCAGGCTGTCACCCCCGGCACGACTCCAGGCAGCTCGTCCGTCGTTGCACCAACGGTGGTCCTGATCCCGGGACTCGGGGCTAGTCATACCTACTGGACCTCAGTTCGAACACAGCTCCTACCGACAACGCGCGTGTGCTGGTACGACCGCCCAGGCCTGGGCTACAGCTCGTCGCGCACGGGCACCAAAACCGTGAACGCCGGCACCCACGCCAAGGAACTCAATGCCCTGCTGACCGCGGCTGGCGAACAGGGTCCGTTTGTGATCGTCGGCCATTCGTATGGTGGGCTGCTCGCCCGGGCCTACGGCCAGTTGTTCGCCGGCAACACCGCCGGGATGGTGCTGGTGGATTCGTCCAACAGCACTCAGTGGCAGGGGTACGGGAAATACTGGGGCGAGGCGAGCACCCTGATCAACATGAAGAGGACCCAACAGGTCGTCTTCGGCTTTCCGCAACTCGGCCGCAAACCCCTGATCGTCATCGGGGCCGGAATGGGCAACTCGGCCAACTGGCAGCAGAGCCAGGCATCAATGGCGCTGCTGAGCAAGAACTCGGTCCACGTGACAGCTCGTTTCCAATACCACGTCATCATGGGCTACAACCCCTCGATCGTGACCGAGGGAATCTCTGAGGTCGTTCAGGCCGCCACCGCTCCAGTCAAGACCCTGACTCCATGTGCCGTTGATGTCGCGTCCGTCTGGGCACCCCGGGGCGGGATCTGCGGACCGCGCATCTTCAAAGTGAAGAAGAAGCGGTAGAGCACTGACCTGCGCCCGGGCAGCCCGCATTCGTACTAACTGCACACGACACTCCAAGTCGGATGTGTCAGCATTGAGCGTGGCTGCTGGCGGACTGGTATGCGCGGATCTGGAGTTGACAGCCCCAAGCCTTCCCCCGATCGACCCCGGGCTCGGTGCCCAACTCCTGGTCAGACTGCACGGCGAGCCGCTGGGAACGATTACCGTCCCGAGTGGAACAGGCAACATGCCGAACGCCGAGGCCCTGGCCGCGGCCGCCCAGAGCATGCTCAAGGTCCACGTTCGTCGGCACCTCGAATCGGACGGCCTGAACCTGCCGATGCCCGACCCGGAACATCGGTGCACCCGCAGACTGCGGCCCACTTCCACTGCGGCGTCTGTGATCGTTGGAACAACTGGGGCCCGCTCGACACTGCGCGGCGCGTTGGAGTCCGTACTGGCCTCCGACTTCGTCGGCGACTTGGAGATTCTTGTCGTCGACAATCGGCCGAGCCACTCGCGGGTCCGAGCCCTGATCGAGGAACTCGACGACCCTCGCTTGCGCTACCTGGCCGAACCCCGCGCGGGAGTGTCGTACGCCCGCAACACAGGCATCGCAAAGGCACGCACCGACTTGCTGCTATTCACCGACGATGATGTCCTGGTCGACCCGGGTTGGGTCCGATCAACCGTCGCCGTATTCGACGAATCCCCGCTCGTCGACGCCGTCACTGGCCTGGTCGTACCTGCCTCTTTGGCGACTGCGGCCGAGCGGATCTTCGAGCAGACCAGCAGCTTCAACAAAGGCTACAACCGGCTCGTGTGGAGCCTGCGTGATGCTGGAGACCCGATCTACCAACTCGGACCCAAAGGCAATGGCGGGCCACTGTTCCCCTACCCGGGGGCGAACGTGGGATCCGGCAACTCGATGGCGTTCCGGCGTGTGACCATCGAACGCATCAGTGGTTTCGACGGCGATCTGCGAACCGGCCAGGACCTCGACGTCTTCTGTCGGTTGATCCTCGGCGGCGCCGCCATCGTTTACGAGCCCCGGATCCTGGTCCGACATTTCCATCGTGACTCCGACGAGGCTCTCGCGCTGCAAACTCGCCGCTACGGTATCGGCCTGAGCGCTTTGCTCACTAAGCAGTTCGTGACAAGTCCAGATTCACGCAGGCGACTGACCCGACTGATTCCGTCCGGAACAAGGGAGTACTTCCGCGCCCAAACCACACCGAAGACCGTCACCGCAACAGTGACACGATCGGGGCAGAGCAAGGAACTGGCCACGACAACACCGGTGCCGCCCAAGTTGCGTGCCTTGGCGATACTCGGATTCGCCTACGGGCCGGTCCACTACCTGCGATCTCGATCGCGCAACAGGCGAGCTGCTCGCCTGCACCCGCCGCGCCGCGCATAAGAGAAGCGACCGCGTGCATCGGCCGTGCCGGAGTCAGTAGGGTCCGGAGGGTGTTCACCTACCCCCCGATCGCCTATCCGCCCATCGCGAACCATGGCCTCATCGGTGATCTGCAGACCGCGGCTTTAGTCGGACTCGATGGATCGATCAACTGGTTCTGCTGTCCGAGGTTCGATTCGCCCTCCATGTTCGGATCGCTGCTAGATCACCAGAAGGGTGGCTATTTCCGATTGGCAGCAGTGGATCCGGCGGCGGTAGTCAAGCAGCTTTACCTAGTAGACACGGCCGTCTTGATCACCCGTTACCTGACCGCCGAAGGCGTCGGTGAAGTGATCGACTTCATGCCCATCGACAACCCCGCGGTCGCCACTGACACGCACCGCATCGTTCGCATCGCTCGAGTTGTCCGCGGCGAGGTTGAGTTCGCGCTGGAGTGCGCCCCCCGGTTCGACTACGCCCGCGCCGACCATTTCACCGAACTTACGGACCACCACGCCCTCTTCACCTCCGACGACTTCGAGGTGTCGCTGCATACCGGCAACAGGCTGGACCACTCGGAAGGAAAACAACTGCCTAACGGCGATGCCCGTACCAGGTTCACACTGAAGGCTGGCGAGGTGTCGGGGGCCATCTTGGAGACCGGACCACGAGGTTCGACTGCAGGAGTCCTGCGCACCAGCGAGATCATCGATCTGATGGAGCGAACGGTTCGTTACTGGCGGAAGTGGACCAACAAGAGCAACTACGTGGGCCGTTGGCGTGAGACCGTCAACCGATCGGCGATGACGCTGAAACTGATGACCTACGCCCCTACCGGCGCCTTGGTCGCCGCCCCGACCTGCGGTCTACCCGAACAAGTCGGCGGCGAGCGGAACTGGGACTACCGCTACACCTGGGTTCGGGATGGATCGTTCTCGACCTCCGCCCTGATGAAACTGGGGTACACCGACGAGGCGGTCGCCTTCCTGCAGTGGCTGTCCGAACGCGTTGAGGCGCACGTTGGCGAGGAGTCAGGACCTTTGAAGCTGATGTACCGACTCGACGGCAGCTCCGACCTCGACGAGTTCGAGTTGCCTCACCTCAACGGATACGACGGCTCGCGTCCGGTGAGGGTCGGCAACGGCGCCGCCGACCAGTTGCAGCTCGACATCTACGGCGAAGCAATTGAAGCCATCTACCAAGCCGGACAGCAGGACCGTCTGCTCGGTTACGACGCTTGGTTGCACCTGGCCAAGATCGTGGACTGGCTGGTCGACAACTGGGACCGACCTGACGAGGGCATCTGGGAAACCCGCGGCGGCAGGCAGCACTTCACCTACTCCCGGCTGATGTGCTGGGTAGCCTTCGACCGAGCGATCCGGATGGCTCGGGACCGGGCTTTCCCAGCACCGATTCTGCGCTGGCGTGAGGCCCGCGACGCGATCTACACCCAGATCATGGACAGAGGCTACAACCGCAAGATCAAGGCCTTCGTCCAGCACTACGACACCGACGTACTCGACGCTTCGCTGTTGAAGATGCCATTGGTTGGCTTTATCTCACCCCGCGATCCGCGTTGGCTGTCCACCCTGGATGCCATGCGCCGGGAGATCGTGTCGGACTCGCTGGTGTTCCGGTACAACCCGTCTGCCTCCCCCGACGGGTTGGCCGGCGATGAGGGCACTTTCTCGCTGTGCACGTTCTGGTACGTCGATGCGCTGGCCCGCGCGGGCCGACTGTCCTCGGCTCGGATGGTTTTTGAGCAAATGCTCACCTACTCCAATCACCTCGGCTTGTACTCCGAGGAGATCGGACCGACCGGCGAGCAGTTGGGCAACTTCCCACAAGCCTTCACCCACTTGGCCCTGATCAACGCGGCCGTGACGCTCAACCAGTGCCTGGACGACCACCCGACACAGATCACCGAACTCATGTCGGGTCGGATGCGCCAGCATTATCTGGACAAGGTGTTTCCCGACGGCCTGCCTGAGCAAGACGTAGTCAAAGACGACTGAGGTCAGGAACGCCAATTCCCCGCAGGTGTCAGGCAGCGCCAGAGGTGTTGGTGGTCGGCAGGTGGACCTGCTCGAGCTGATCGTCCGCAGGGTGCTGCCGACCGAGGCCCGGCGTCGCAATCGCCCGGAAGACGTTGATGGTCACCTTGTGGGTGAATGCCTTGGCCGCAGCCGAGATGGTCGCCATCCGCTCAGGTCGTGGCAGAGAACGTGACCACCCCATCGTTCCGGTGGAGAACACGCCCGCCCCCGACTCCGTGGTGTAGTACGCGACGGTGGACCAAGTCTGCTTGCCTCGGCAGGTCACCGGCGACAGGGCCGGAACCTGGATCGGGCGCGGCGTGGTCCGCAGGTCGTACACCCGGTCAATCTCCGGACCGATCAGCCCGCCGAGTTCCGTGCCAGCTCGAACGCCCGTATCGGCGAACAGGAAGAAATCCGGATCACGAATGACCATCGGACCATCGACCGGGAATGCGTCGTACAACTGACCGATGACCTGGTTCTCGGGTGCTGGGTTCGGGTTGTCTCGCCACCTAGCCGTCGCCGTAGGACCCTTGACCGGATCCGCACCGGCGTCTTTGTAGCAAGTCATGAGTCGGCCTGGACCACTACCTGGATCACTGAGCCGCACCCGCCAGTAGCCGGCGTTGGCGCCGAGGAACGCCAGGTTTCCGCCGCCGTCACGCAAGCTGACCAGCGCTTGCCGATAGGCAGGCGGCCAGTACTCGTCGTGTCCGGTGGACACCGCCGCCAAAGCCCCTTCCAGCAGCGGTGGATCTAGCGCAATGTCGGTGTTCGCAAACCACGCCAGTGGCACGCCGGATTCCTCAGCAACCCGCACGATCGGAATTTCGAAGGCGTTGAGGAGGGTCAGCGCCGTGTCGCCGTACGGTCGGTCGAAGCTCACTGCGGATGAGCGGCCCTCGAACGCCCCGCCAGCGCTGCGGTACAGACTGCGATCGCCCCACAGGTTGTAGGCCTGCCACGTGGTCGCCGACACGACCACGGCAACAGCATCTCGTGCGGTCTCCGAGCGCACCACCAGTGGCAGCTGGATCCGGCGACCATTCGCAATCAGGTGCAGCAAGTAGAAACCAGGTGCCCAACCTTCGGTGGAGACTTGCGCGCTCACGGGCCAGTTCGCGACTGCGGCGCCACCAGTCGAACTGCTCGCCGCAGCGCCTTTGTGTCCGGGGAACGGACCAGCAGACGCAACCCGGATTCCGCCGAGACCGTCGTAGTAGCCAATTCGGAAGACCTCAACTCCCCACTGCGAAGCAGAGGTGGACACGTGCAGGTTAACTGGCTGCCCGGGAAGGACGCTCGTTTGGCCGGTGTAGCCCTCGATCAGACTCGCTGGTGCAGCGTTCTTGCTCTTGACGAACCATGCCCGGGTGGGCTTGGCACCGGCCGGCGCCGGTGGCTCGGACGGTGCCGCTCCGTCCGCGCCGGAGTTCCCGCTCGAAGGCGAACAAGCTGCCAGCCCGGCAGCCGCGCCAGCTGCCAACAGTGACAGGAATGAGCGGCGACTCAGGGTCGGCAGCTGCGGCGGCGATCCCACAGCAGCTACGAACTCGGGAGTTGTGCCATGACGAAGTCCTTCTGAAACCGCTCGTAGTAACTACTCGGATCACGCCAGATGTCGGGGTGAATCCGCGCCCCATTCGTCTTCTTGCCACTGTGCGTGTACGTGAAACCGGTCGGCCAGGACTTGTTCATATCGAGCACCATCGCGTTTTTCGCACCGACTTTGACCATCGCCTGCGCGAGCTCATAGGGCGTGACGTTTGAACCGAACGCGAACACCAGGGCGCCATCTGGCAACTGACCCAACGCCGTGCGATGCGCGTTGAGGACACCTCCGTCGGCCACTCCCCATCCTCCGGAGTTGTTCTGGGATACGTCTTTGGAGTTGTCCACCAGCAGCGGCAGGTTCTGGCGCACCACAACGGTGTCGGCGGTCTTCTTCAGATCCCGGCCCCACTTGCCGACCTTCAGGGTGCCGTCTGAAGTGATCATGAAGGCACCCAGTCCGTCTTGCAGCCCGCGTACGGTAGAGCCTTTGTAGTAATAACCGCCTCGGCCATCTGAAAGTTGGAAGCCGCCATTGAAGCCTGCCGCGGCCAACGGCACCCAGGTGCTGGGCTTGTTGTCGGCGCTGGTAGACGGGCTACCCTCTGGAACGGCGTAGCCGGGCACGAATCGGTACTTCAAAATCGACGAATCCATCCACAGCAACGAGACTGAACCGCCGTCGGTACGCGCAACGTAGGTCACCGGAACGCCGTTGTACTTCGAGCCCTGGGGCTTCCAAACGAGTCCCTTGACCACGGGAGGCGTCATCGTCGACACGAGCGTCGGTGTCGGGGTCGGAGCCGGGGAGTTCCCCGGGTTCGAGGTCACACTGGGGTTCGCGCCGGTCGTGCTCGAGGCGCCCGACGACGTCGGTGGGTCGGCGCTGGCCGACATCTCGCAGCCGCTGACCACCAACGAAACGACCGCAGCCAACCCGACTACGAGTCCAACTTGTTGCTTCGCCCGCAATGGGCGCGGACGACCTACGCCGTACATGAACAACCCCCAACTGGCTACTCACCTGATGCAGCCAGTGTCTCATGACCTGCGCGATTGGCCCAGCAGGCAGCCCCGATTGCCGCTGGCGCCGACAACTCGACTGACTAGGACGATTCAGATCCCTGCGGGCCAGGCGGGCCAGTCGGGCCAGTCGGGTCGATCGGTGGTCCTGCGATCGGTGCCTGGGACTCCGGTTGCGTCGCACCGACCATCACCGGCACCGCCACGGTGTCCGTGTCAGCAGGCTCGGCGCCTGCCGGACCCGGTTCTGCGACCGCGGGCAGACCTGCTGGCGGTGCAGCAGACGGCGCCACGTCAGCCTCGGTACGGCCGAGCAACTCGACAACCACGATCAGCACGAGTGCCAGGATGGCAATCCAGATGATGAAGGCCGACGATGGCTGCGAGGTCAGCAAGATGATGGCTGCAGCACCAAGCACGATGACCCATTCGATGACTCGCTCGTAGCGACCCACGAACCTCTCGACGGCACTCGGCGGGACATCCTCGCGCTTGAGCGCCTTGCGGATCAGGCGATTGCCGGTATGCAGGGTCTGTCGGATCCACATTGACACCCGGGACGGCCCGGCGAGCAGGGCCGCAATGATGACAATGATCGCGAAAACGCAGACCGTACGGATGGCGGTCGCCAACTGCACCGAAACGGTGTCAAACACTTGCCCGGCAGTATTGCCGTCCAGGATTCCGGCAGGCAGACTGGTGATGTACCAGCCTCGGCCCAGGGCCAGTGCTGCGGCCAGCAAAGCCATTCCGGCCAACAACGCACACGCTGCGACGACCAATCCGCGACGACGGTTCGGCGCGATCAGTACACCTGCCAGCAGCAACAACAGCGCGACCACCGGCAGCACGGTCCCGACGGTGTCCAGCATCGACGCTGCCTGCTGAGCCTGTCCGATGTTGTCACTCTTGAAGATGACGAAGGTGGCGTTCACGCTCGGAATCTTGTCCGCGAACGGCACACCGGCCGCCACGAGCTGCGGCTTTATCGAGTCGATGAAGGCGGCCATATCGACCGACACCTCGTTGTTGGCGACGGTGACCCCCGAGGCGCTGGTCTTGCCTGTCAAAGCGTTCACCAGCGCCGTGTGCGCCTGGGTATTGGCCGTCACCCACGCCTTCTGGAAGATATCGGACTGAACTAGTTTCAGCACCTGCTCGCTGAGGAACGACTTGATGCCGTTGGAGATGACCGGCGCCAAGCCTTCAAGCTGACTCGGCACGCCTTTGGTCACCAAGATGCCCAGCCCGTCTTCGACAACCTTGTTGATGTCGATACGGGTAAAGATCTGGTCACTGATCTGGGTCGCGATGGCCTGCTGGACGCCGGGATTGCTGGCCAGTGGAGTCACGGTCTGGACATAGCGATCCGTATCGAAGATCTGGGCCTTCACCCACACCCCGGCGACGGACAACGGGGCAACCAGGGCCGCCAGGATCAGCACCAGAATCGCCCCGACCCAGCGCCAACCGCGGACTCGCGCGGCGCTTCGGGCCTTGAGATAGGCGACCGAAGCTGTCGCTGGCGCCGTCGACGTGACCAACTCGCGCAGTCGCTGGTTCTCAGCGCGCAACTCGGCCAACTGCGCCGCCACGTCAGGCGAGCCGGGATCGTAGGCTTGGGGCGGCGGACTGGCGTCGCCCGGTCCAACTGGGGTGGCCGATTCTGGTGTCATGGACATGTCGAACTCTCCATCCGTGCAGGCACTTATGTCCGAATCATGCCGTTTTGCGCGCCAATTTGCTAGCCCTACGACTCGTTCGGCCCTCTCCATCTGTTCCGGGCATCTGCAACGGTCAGAGCTTGACCACCGTGCCGACGCCCAGGATCCGGTCGGGTGGGAAGTTCATGTACGTCGTCGGGTCGGTGGCCACCCGTTGCATGACCGAGTAAAGCCGTTGCCGCGGCATTGCCATGGGTGCAGACTTCGCCGGCTCAACAGAAATAAGATCCAACACAAAGGTGCAGGCATCAGGGGTCACAGGCAGACCCGCATCAGCAGCGAGTTCCATCACTTCCTGGACGTCGGGCTGCTCCATGAAGCCGTAGCTGGCGCTGACGCTCCAGAATCCGGCGGAGATCCTCTCAACGTGGACGCGCTCGTGGGGGTCGACCCTCGGTGCCCGTGAGGTGCCCAGCCGCAGCAGCACCGTCGTCTCGGCCAGCACCGACAGCAGGCCGACATGGCGCACCAGAGCCGCCGGCGCCCGACCCCTGTCCTCAGCCAAATACACCGCCGCGCCGGGGATGCGGCGCGCGTCGAGGGCCTCATCGGACTGCCGTGCGAACTCGGAGATCGGCGGTTCGAGCTTGTTCAACCGATCGAACATCAGCATCCGGCCGCGACGCCAGGTGGTCAGCACCGCGAAGATCAGAAAAGCGATCAGCAGCGGCAGCCAGCCGCCTTGGTCGAATTTGGTGAAGTTGGCCAAGAACATCGCGAAGTCGATCACAAAGAACACGACGAATCCCGGCCAGACAATCCATGGCGGGACCTTCCACCGCTGCAGCGCAACCACCGTGATCAAACACGTGGTAATCACGAAGGTTCCGGTGACGGCGATGCCGTAGGCGGATGCGAGGTTCGAAGAGGTCTGAAAAATGATCACCAACAACACCACGCCGATGCCCAGCACCCAATTGACCGCCGGCACGTACACCTGTCCGCGTTCGCTGGCCGACGTGTGCTTGACCAGCATGGCCGGCAGGTAGTCAAGTTGAATCGCCTGCACCGTCATCGAGAACGCCCCCGAGATGACCGACTGGGAGGCAATCACGGTCGCTGCGGTGGCCAACAGCACCATCGGCAACTGGATCGACCCCGGAACTAGCAGGTAGAACGGATTGGCCGCCGCGCTCGGCTCTCGGATGACCAGCGCCGCCTGTCCGAGGTAGTTCAAGTACAGCGCTGGGCAGGCAATCGTGAACCAGGACAGCCGAATCGGACCGCGACCGAACTGACCCATGTCGGCGTACAGCGCCTCAGCCCCGGTCACGCACAACACGACCGAATCCAGCGTCAGGAACGCGACCAACGGTTCCTGGATGAAGTAGTCGACCGCATGCATCGGGTTCACCGCCGCGATGATTTCCGGCGTTTGCCAGACACTGGAAGCGCCCAGGATGGCTATCGCGGCGAACCACACCAGCATGACCGGCCCGAATGTCTTGCCGATCCGGCCGGTGCCCCGCCGTTGCACCGCGAAGAGTGCGACCAACACGGCAACGGCAATCGGGACGACCCAGTCGCTCAGCCCGGGCTCGGCGATCTCAAGACCCTCGACCGCGCTCATAACAGACACAGCCGGGGTGATCATCCCGTCGCCGTAGAACAGGCCGGCACCCAGAATGCCGGCCCCCATCAGCATCATCTGCCGACGCCTGGTCTTCATCGCTCCGGACACGGCCAGCCATGCCAGGGCGATGATGCCACCCTCGCCATCGTTGTCCGCCCGCATCACGATCAACACGTACTTGACCGACACAACCAGGGTCAGCGTCCAGAAGAACAGCGAGGCGACCCCCAGCACCCTCGATTCCACCGGCAGGATCGGGTGTGGCCCGCCGAACACCTCCTTGAACGAATACAGCGGACTGGTGCCGATATCACCGAACACGACCCCGAGGGCGCCGAGGCCGAGCATGAACTTGCGTCTGGCCCGCGACTGTGACGGTAGGTTCCCGTCACTGGCAACAGAGGCATCCGCCAGACTCACAGCACGACCACCGTTCCCACCCCGAGAACCCGGTTCGGCGGAATCTTCATGTAGGTGACCGGATCGCTCGTCATCCGCTGCATCAGCGCATACATCTGCTGGCGCCGCAGCAGCATATGAGCAGACTTCGACGGCTCGACGGTGACGAAATTGAGCACGTACGTGCACGTGGAAGGATCGACCGGCAATCCGGCCTTCGCCGCTCGGGCCATAATGTCTGGCACGTTCGGTCGGTCCTTGAACCCGTAGCTGGCCGTCACGTGCCAAAAGCCCGGCGCAGCCTGCGTGACCGCCACCCGGTCCGACGGAGCCACCCAAGGAGCTTCAGCAGTGACCAATCGCAACGTCACGGTGGTCTCGGCGAGCACTCCCAGCAACGTAACGTGCCGCACCAACGCCGGCGGCGCGGTTGGAACGGCGCTTCGATCGGGCGCCAAGTAGATCGCGGCCCCGGGGATCTTGCGGTAGTCCCCTTTGTTGACGACCTCGGCGAAGTCGTCCAGCGGCGCACCGAACTTGGCCAGCTTAGCCAACATCAACTGCCGCCCGCGGCGCCAAGTCGTGAGCAGCGTGAAGATGACCACCGCCGACAGCAACGGAAACCATCCACCGTGGTCGAACTTGGTCAAGTTGGCTAGGAAGAACGACAAGTCAATGACGATGAACACCGAGAACACCGGCCAGATGAACCACGGCGACACCCGCCACCGCTGCAGCGCCACGACAGTGATCAGACAAGTAGTGATCACAAAGGTCCCGGTGACCGCGATGCCGTAGGCCGAGGCCAGACTGGACGAACTGCCGAACGCAATGACCAGCACCACCACAGCAATCCCCAGCGCCCAATTCACCACCGGCACGTACACCTGCCCACGCTGTGTGCTTGAGGTGTGCCGGACCGCCACTCTGGGCAGATAGTCCAGGCGCACGGCCTGCACAGTCATCGAGAACGCGCCCGAGATCACCGCCTGCGAGGCGATCACCGTTGCCAAGGTTGCCAGCAGCACCATCGGCAGCCGCAGGCCGTCGGGGACCATCAGGTAGAACGGGTTGGCCGCACTGGCCCGGTTACGAACGACCAGCGCAGCCTGCCCGAAGTAGTTCAGATACAAAGCCGGGGTGGCGATCAGGAACCAGGACAGCCGGATCGGTCCCCTGCCGAACTGACCCATGTCCGCGTACAGCGCCTCGGCCCCGGTCACGCACAGCACCACTGACCCCAGTGCCAGGAAGGCTATCCACGGTTCGCCCTGAAAGAAGGTGACCGCGTACATCGGATTGACGGCCTCCAGGATTCGGGGCGTGGCCAGAATGGACAGCAGGCCGAAGAGTCCGATGGCGAAGAACCAGATGAGCAGGACCGGTCCGAACACCGCGCCAATCCGGCCGGTACCGCGCCGCTGCACGGCGAACAAGGCAAGGAGCACCACCACCGCGATCGGCACGACCCAGGCCGCCAGAGACGGATTCGCCACCTCCAGACCCTCGACGGCGGACAGCACAGATACCGCCGGTGTGATCATTCCGTCACCATAGAACAGCGCCGCGCCAAGGATCCCCAAACCCATGATGATCATCTTGCGGCGACCGGTCCGCATGGTGCCGGCCACCGCGAGGGCAGCCAACGCCATGATGCCGCCCTCGCCGTCATTGTCGGCCCGCATCACGATCAGCACGTACTTCACCGACACGATCAGGGTCAGCGTCCAGAAGATCAGCGACACTGCGCCGAATACCCGGTGCTCGTCGGGAATGATCGGATTGGGTCCAGCGAAGATCTGCTGGAACGCATACAGCGGGCTGGTTCCGATATCTCCGAACACGACGCCCAGCGCACCAAGACCGAGGGCCAACTTGCGCTTGCCCATCGGCGGGGCCGGGGCGCCCGCAGCAGCCACACCCGTCATCGCCGCCATAGCTGCGACCGTACTAGGACGCGGGTTCCGATTCGCGGTCGGTGGCGAACGAATGCGGACTATGTTGGGCAGGTATCGGGATTGGCCAGTTCGCGCAGCGAATCATTCATCCGCGACCTGCAGCCAGGCGTCCTCAGCGTCCTGCTTGCGGGCGATCACCTCGGCCAGTTGCGCACCGATCGCCGCCACAGCAATGTGATCGGTGGCGTTCTGCGCGAGTTGTTCATGTAGCTCTCGCTCCTGCTCATCGGCCCGCCCGATGAGGCGTTCGAGGCGAGCCAGTTCCTTCGTCCGAGCCCGATCATCAATCCGCTGCTGCTTCGCTTGGGACGCAGGGGCCACGCCGACAGCGCGATCTGCCCCAGCCACTGGTCCGATCGCCGCGGCCGCTCGCAGCTGCAAGTACTGCTCGATGCCGGACGGCAGGTGGCGAATCAATCCATCGCCCAGAAGTCCCACACAGGTGTCGGCGACGCGTTCAACGAAATATCGGTCGTGCGAGACGATCAAAATGGTTCCCGCGAATGAGTCAAGCAGGTCCTCAAGTGCTGCCAGCGTCTCGACATCGAAGTCGTTGGTGGGCTCGTCCAGGATCAGCACGTTCGGTCCTGCCATCAGCAACCTGGTCAGTTGCAGCCTGCGCCGCTCCCCGCCGGACAGATCGCCGACCGGGGTCCACTGCCCATCTGTGCCGAAGCCCAGGCGCTCACACAACTGCGAGGCAGTCAGTTCACGTCCCTTTCCGATCTCGACCCGGTGCGCGACCTCCTGCACCGCGGCCAGTACCCGCAATTGCGGATCGAGCTCCTCCATGTGTTGGGAAAGGTAGGCGGGCTTGACCGTGACTCCCTTGACCACCCGACCGGAATCAGGGTGCACCAGCCCCAGGGCCAGGCGCAGCAGAGTCGTCTTGCCGGCGCCATTGACGCCGACGATCCCGATCCGGTCACCGGGTCCGACGTTCCATTCGGCATGCTCGAACAACTGCCGCTCACCGAACGACAACGACACGTCATGAAGCTCGAACACGGTCTTGCCGAGCCGCGCACCGGCGAAGGCGAGCAGCTCGACCTGGTCCCTCGGCTCTGGTTCGGAGCTGATCAGCTCGTTGGCCGCGTCGATCCGAAACTTCGGCTTGGACGTCCGGGCGGGTGGACCGCGGCGAAGCCACGCAAGTTCCTTGCGGATGAGCGCGTTGCGCCGTTGTTCGGAAACACTTGCCTGCCTGGCACGCTCAGCCTTGGCCAGCACGAACGCGGAGTAGCCGCCGTCGTACTCCTGCACCGTTCCGTCGACCACCTCCCACATCCGCTGGCTGACCTCGTCCAGGAACCACCGGTCGTGGGTGACTACCACCACAGCCAGATCCCGCTGGGCGTTCAGGTGCTGCGCCAACCAGAACACCGCCTCCAGATCGAGGTGGTTGGTCGGCTCGTCCAGCAGCAACAGATCCAGATCGGAGGTCAGCAGCCGAGCCAATTCCACCCGCCGCCGTTCTCCACCGGAGAGCTGACCGAGTTCCCGATCGAGCACATCGTCGCCGAAACCGCCGAGCAGGTGTTGGAGCACGTCGCGAGTGGCGGCCTGCCTTGCCCAGTCGTGCGTGAGCGAGCCGGCGAGCACATGGTCCCGGATCGTCTGGTCGGGATCGACGTCGGCAGATTGTGCCAGCAACCCCATTGAAAGCCCGCCGACTCGAGTGACGCGCC